>JAYUKO010000051.1:0-5521 GCA_043764415.1 Bdellovibrionales bacterium
GAAACCATTCCATTCCCCAGACTTTACGGAAGAAACTATCCTTAACAACAAGAGGCCCTATGGATACTATTCAAGAGAAATTAAAATCTCTCAAAGCTAAAAACGAAATTGCTCTGAAGGGCGGCGGTGAAGATCGCTTGGCCAAACACAAGCAAGGCGGACGCCTCACGGCGCGCGAGCGCATCGACGTTTTGATGGATCCGGGCAGCTTTGTTGAAACCGATCGTTTAGTCACTCATCGCTCCACCAATTTTGGCATGGGCGAAAAAGTGATTCCTGGCGATGGCATCATCACGGGTTACGGAAAAGTGAATGGGCGCATGGTTTGCGTTTACAGCCAAGACTTCACTGTGTTTGGTGGAAGTATGTCGCGAACTCAAGCCAATAAAATTTTAAAGGTGATGGATTTAGCAATGAAAAATGGCGCCCCAATGATCGGACTTAATGATTCGGGCGGCGCGCGCATTCAAGAGGGTGTTGAAGCCCTGGGCGGTTACGCCGATATTTTCCTAAAGAATGTAATGTCTTCGGGTGTTGTTCCACAAATCAGCGCGATTATGGGACCGTGTGCAGGTGGAGCCGTTTACTCTCCATCGATCACCGATTTTATTTTTATGGTGAAGAATTCTAGCTACATGTTCGTCACAGGTCCAGATGTTATTAAGGCTGTGACCCACGAAGAAGTGACTAAAGAAGATCTCGGCGGCGCAACCACGCACAATCAAAAATCAGGTGTGGCGCACTTTTCTGCCGACGATGATAAAACCTGCCTGTTGATGATTCGCGAACTTCTCAACTTTTTGCCGTCCAACAATCTCGACGACGCGCCTTTGCAGTCCACCACCGATGCTCCCGATCGCCTCGTGAAAGAGCTCAATACCTTTTTGCCAGACAACTCGCGCAAACCCTATGACATGAAAGAGCTTATCAAGTTAGTGGTAGACGAGAAATACTTTCTCGAAGTTCATCAACACTACGCACAGAATGTTGTGGTGGGCTTTGCGCGCTTTAATGGTCAGAGTGTTGGCATTGTTGCCAACCAACCGCAAATTCTCGCCGGTTGCTTAAACATCGACGCCAGCAAAAAAGCCGCGCGCTTTATTCGTTTTTGCGATGCTTTTAATATTCCTATTGTGACTTTCGTTGATGTTCCTGGTTTCCTTCCGGGCACAGAGCAAGAATGGAACGGTATTATCACCCACGGCGCAAAACTTTTGTACGCCTACGCCGAGGCCACGGTTCCTAAAGTTACAATTATTACTCGCAAAGATTACGGCGGCGCCTACTGTGTGATGTCGTCCAAGCATTTGCGCGGCGACGTGAACTTGGCCTATCCGTCCGCAGAAATCGCCGTGATGGGTGCTGATGGTGCGGTCAATATTATCTTCCGCGATGCCATCAACAAAGCCTCAAGTCCTGCAGAAGAACGCCAAAAACTGATCAAGGATTACGAAGACAAGTTTAATAATCCTTACGTAGCCGCTGAGCTCGGATATATTGACGAAGTCATCGAGCCTTCGCACACACGCAAGCGCATTATCCAAGCGCTCGATATGTTAAAAAATAAACGCGATGTAAACCCACCAAAAAAACACGGAAACATTCCGCTTTAGAGGTCGAAGATGTTTAAAAAAGTTTTGATCGCCAACCGAGGAGAAATCGCTGTTCGCGTGATTCGCGCGTGTCGTGATCTCGGTATCCCCACTGTGGCTGTTTACAGCGAAGTGGATCGTTTTAGCCAACATGTTTTGCTCGCCAATGAAGCCTACGAAATTGGGCCTGCGCCGAGCACGGAGTCTTACCTTCGCGAGGATAAAATTTTAGAAGTGGCAAAAAAATCGGGTGCCGATGCGATTCATCCAGGTTATGGCTTTTTAAGTGAACGCGCTTTTTTCGCCCAGGCTGTTGAAGACGCCGGCATCACGTTTATTGGGCCCTCACCCGAAAATATAAAAGCCATGGGCGATAAACTTTCGGCCATATCGCATATGAAAAAGGCCGATGTTCCCACAGTTCCAGGCAGCGACGGCGCCGTGCATACTGTTGCCGATGCAAAAAAGATAGCTGCGAAAATTGGCTACCCGATTATGATCAAAGCCTCAGCCGGTGGTGGTGGAAAAGGCATGCGCGTTGTGCAAAATCCTGAGGATCTTGAAAACTCCTTCAATGCAGCCAGATCCGAAGGCCTTAACTACTTTAAAGACGACACAGTTTACATGGAACGCTTTATCACAAATCCAAAGCATATCGAAATTCAAGTGTTTGGTGATAAGCACGGCAATGTTGTACATCTTTTCGATCGCGAATGCTCTATTCAGCGCCGTCACCAAAAGATTATCGAAGAGAGCCCGAGCCCCTCTGTTCCAAAAGAGGTTCGCGAGCGCATGGGTCAAGTGGCCGTGAAAGCTGCTAAATCCATTGGTTATGTGGGCGCTGGAACTTTTGAATTTATTTTCGACAACTCCACCAAAGAATTTTTCTTTATGGAGATGAATACGCGTTTGCAAGTAGAGCATCCCATCACCGAGATGGTGACTAACACCGACCTTGTGCAAGAACAATTACGCGTGGCCGCTGGGCAAAAACTTTCGTTTAAACAAGAAGACATCAAACAGCGCGGCCATGCCATTGAGTGCCGTATTTGTGCCGAAGATCCACAAACGTTTATGCCCTCGCCTGGCTACATTCGCCGGTTTCGCCCACCATCAGGCCCCTATGTGCGCGTAGAAACCTACGTATATTCGGGTTACGACATTCCCATCCACTATGACCCGATGATCGCTAAAGTTGTGACCTGGGGGCAAACGCGCGAAGAGGCCATCAATCGCATGCAACGGGCATTGATTGAATTTACCTTAACCGGTGTGAAATCAAACATCGTTCTGCATAAGTCGATCTTAAAGGCCGATAAATTCATCGATGGAACTTACACCACGCAGTTTTGCGAAAAAGATCTCGTGGTCAACCCTCCAGAACTTTTTAAATTTATTGATGATCGCGTGTTTTTAATTGCCGCAGCGATTGCTTCCTACAAGCAGCGCGAGACAAAAATTGATAATTCGCAAGTGAAACTCGAAACCTATTCGCGGTGGAAACAAGTCAGCCGCCGTCATGCGATGAGGTACTAATATGTATTTTGAAGCAGAACTCGACAAAAAAAAATATCAGATCAACGTCGCTCGTCGCGAAGGAGACTGGAGCGTACAACTCAAAGAAGAAACCCAGGAGAAGTGGGAAGAGTTCACAATCCCCGACGAAAACTTTGTCGAAGTTGATAACATCATCAGCTTTATTTTCAACAATCAATCGTACCTCGTCGACGTGGTGTCGGATGGTTTGGACTGTACGGTTTATTCCCGTGGTGGTTTTCGCAATTTAAAAGTCTACAACGATGAAATGCTTCTGCATGAAAGCTTTAAATCGGGCGGCTCCATGGGCGGCGCTTCGGCTCTCAAATCAGGGATGCCTGGCAAGATTGTAAAAGTCTTCGTCAAAGAAGGCGACGAAGTCAAAGCCGGAACTCCGCTCCTCGTGATGGAAGCCATGAAAATGGAAAACGAAATGAAAGCAGGTGCCGACGTGAAAATCACAAAAATCCACGTCAAACCCGGCGACAACGTCGAAACCGGCGCAACCCTCATCAGCTATTAAAAGGAAAAGGTACGCCGTTCCGTTTGCGGTACGCCGTACCTTTTAGTTGAGATCTGCGTTAAATTTCTATGGGTGTGCGGGTTGGCGATGAATCTGCCGGCGCATTTGCTGGGACTATATTGATTTTTTCGCAACGTACTTTTTTAAAAACCAAATTTAGTTCCGCTGCAGTGCATTTTTTAAAGGAGCAGCCCAAGCTATATCTACGGCCAGTATCTGATTCGAGAATTGCATCACCACAATCGGGGGATTGCTCTCTAAAACAAGCAAGTTCAACTATTTTTAGTTTTGTACCGGCCTCAATGATTATCCGTTCTCCAGCACCCATCTTAGGTTTTACAAAAATATCGTTATCTTTGGATTTTTTATAAAGGTACGCCGGAATTCCTTTAGTAGATGTTGTAACTCGAGTCCCCTCCAAAAACATTAACTCATCACCTACTGCCAGCGGCATCATCCTGCTCGTGGTCTGGCACTCAGTAACACTTTCCTGGGCAACATCTCTTTTTTGCGCGCTAGCACAGCCACAGAGCTAGCAATGCAAAAATGTATTTTGTAAAACTCATCTTTAATCTCCCTTTAAAACTTTATAACGCTTTGTAAGTCAGTGCTACAGCTTCGCCGTCAACGTAGACGGCTTCGGAGACGATCTGTCCCTGCTCTGATTCAATGACGAGTGTGTGCAAACCGTGGTCGATGCCATAAACCACGAAGCCCGCGGGTTTTACGCCAACTGTTTTATTGATGGTTCTTCCCTGTTGATCCAGATACAAAATTTTCGTTTTTTCAGTTTGATGATCTATGTAAACTTCGAAGGGCTGATCCGCATCCACAAAACCCACCACCCCGCCGCTCGCCACCGTGATGGGATAGGCTTTTTGAATTCCTCTCCACCAACTGTCGTTGAGCACTGGAATTTCTTGGAATTTTTTATGCCGACTCGCAAAGGTCGAAGACTCGATCTCTGCGCCTTCCACTTTTGTGTAAATCAACAGCGGCTCTTGTCCGATGTAGGATTTCATTTTTAGAATTTCTTCGGTTTTGACCTGTTGGATTCCCGTCTGGCCAAGAGCAAAAAACTCGATATTTTTGGGCTGCAAGGAAAGGGGATCAAACGGTCGCATGCTGAGCTGTCGCTCATCGCCAACTTCAAAATTAAGCTCTGTAACCATTCCCGCTTGTACGACGGCTAGCTTTGAATCAATCAAGCGGCCCAGCTGATCAATCACTTCGATCTCATATTCGCCATCATTTAAACCAACAAAGGAGAACTGACCGTCTTCGCTGGTTTTTTCGTTTTCTTTGCGTGCAATGTACATCTGAAAATAAATGGGTTTTACATTTTGTTGAACCATGCGCACCTGATAACCCTGAGCGGGCTCTTGACCTCGAGAGATGGTCCCCCAGATCATACCGTCCATGCGATTCTTTTTAGGAAGTTCGATCGTGTCGAAAAAGTATTGCATAAACTGATCGGGAAAAAGATGGATTTTTATTTCTCTTCCAAAATTTGCCAGTACAACTGTCTGACGATATTTTGCCTGCTGCGCGGTCACAACACCTGTCGACTGCGGACTGATCAGCGGCTCTACAAAACTGCCTTTGTCATCGGAGCGAACGTGCACCTCGTGGTCTCCCACCGAAATTTGCGCTCGCGAGACAACCTGCCTGTTGCCAGGGCTATCATAAATAGCCAGAGCTTGGCCTTTAAAAGAAAAGTTATAGGGCTTTAATTTGATATCCACGCCGCCGATAATCAAACCGACATTCTTACGGGTTTTAGCTAGCACTTCTAAATCGATGATGGCTTCGCCCAATAAAAACCCTCGATGATCTGCAAGCTCGGCAATGATTTCGCCCTCTAAACGAT
>JAYUKO010000052.1:0-1669 GCA_043764415.1 Bdellovibrionales bacterium
TCTTCGCAGCTCCAACACAGATTCTGTTCCCGTACAAAACATCGCCACCATCAACTCGTAATTTAATTGTTCAATTTGCTGCACAAGCTTTTCTTCGCCTTCAAGGGCCGCAGCCAACAAAGGCTGTGCCAAACCAACCATGCTGGCACCCATGGCCAATAGTTTTGCGGCATCCAAACCAGTGCGCACACCACCCGAGGCCCACACTTCGGCCGTCAATTGCAATGATTTTGCCGCAAGAATGGAGTTCACCGTCGAGATTCCCCAGTCCGCAAAAGTTTGCCCTGCTGAGTATTGAATTTGTTCGGCAGAAAGACGTTGGGATTCGACGCGTCCCCAGTGAGTGCCACCACGGCCACTTACATCAATTGCTGCAAGACCCGTCTCCTGGAGGCGCGCTAAAGTCTTTAAAGAAAAACCACACCCTGTCTCTTTTAAAATCACCGGCACAGACAGCTGAGCGCAAAGCTTTTCAAGGGCCGCTAGACCGCCGCGAAACCTTGGTGTTCCTTCAGGCTGAATGCATTCTTGCAGAGGATTGGTATGAATGATCATGGCCTGCGCCTCAAGAGAATCCACAAGGCCTTGAATTTGCGCGATGGGAGTTTCGATCACTTGAGCTAGGCCCAAATTACCCATCACTTTAAGTTTTGGAAATTTTTTTCGAAGTCGCAAACACTCGTTTTTTGCTTCGCTGTCTTCCAACTGGCGGCGCTGCGAGCCCACGCCCATGAGCATGTTTTTTTCTTGGCAAACGAGAGCTAAAACCTCGTTCACGGCAAACGATGCCGAGTGCCCCAGAGTCATGGACGAAACAAACAAAGGAGTGTCCACGTCCAAGCCAAGAGTTTCTGTTTTTAGAGATATGTCTGAAAAATTAAGATTTGGGAGGGCTTCGTGAATGAGCTCAATACGATTGAGCCCATCGACCACTTGCGACTGGCTTTGCGAAGAAAGAGAAATTTCAATATGATCTCTCTTTCTTTCTTCAAAGCTCACCATAATTAATCCCTAAAGATTTAGTTTCAAAAAACTAACAGTCTACTTCGGCATTACTTTTTGCACGAGAGCAGAGAACCCTTTTGGATCAAAAATCGCCATATCAGCTAGCAATTTGCGATCGAGTTGGATGTCTGTCTTCAAAAGTGCACCCATAAATTTAGAATAGCTTACGCCATTCAACTTGGTTGCAGCAGAAATACGAACGATCCATAGTTTTCTGAAATGTCTCTTTTTTTGTTTACGATCGCGATACGCATACGCTAACGCACGATCGTTTCTTTCTTTCGCATAAATATATAAGCGACTTCCAGAAGAATAATAACCTTTTGCTCTTTTTAAAACTTTATTACGTCGTCTACGGCTGACGACTCCGCCTTTTACTCTCATCTCAATCCGCCTTCTTAAATATTAAAACATCTGCGAGTGTTTGGAAGATTCGCAGCATCCACGTAAATTACATCGCCCAGTTGTCTTTTGCGTTTAGAACTCTTGTTCTTCATCAAGTGACGGAGGCGTGCTTGTTTTCTTTTGATCTTATCTCGGCTGAGGACGCGAAGTCGTTTCTTGGCCCCGGAATGGGTTTTTGCTTTCATATTTTTTCCTTCCTTACAGGCGAAGCAGTGCTTACTTTGTAGGCCTATAATAGATAAAGCGTTGTTTCTTTTAT
>JAYUKO010000053.1:0-1666 GCA_043764415.1 Bdellovibrionales bacterium
GTGCAGGATGGCAAAAGATAGCCATTATTTACAAAAACTGGAAAGAGTTTGTAAAGAAAGAGGATTTTTCACCCAACTACGGTATAAAAACCGCCTTGCTAAAAGACGAAATCGACTCTTTTGCAAGAGTGATGATTCGCGGGCCGCAAGCTCCAATCGTCGTGTTTTCGATGCTACAGATGGGGTACTCTCGCGTTTGCATGATGGATGAGTAAGGCCCCGTCATAAGAGGGGATGTCCATGAAATTGTTTATTTGTGCAGTTTTTCTTTTTTCGCAAATCGCTTCGGCAAAGCCTTTCAGACCAACCACCACAATTCAGTTGCCCGCTCAGGGCGAGTACAAACTGCAAGCGCAAAAGTATCCAGACATTTTGGCGGATCGCAAAACTGAAATTTGGGCGCAAGTTTATTACCCGCAAAACCTCAGCAAACCAGCTCCGCTCGTTGTTTTGTTGCATGGAAACCACGGAACTTGCGGATTTGGTTCCAATCCGCGCATCGACGACAGCTGTGCTTACACCAACTTAGGAAGCTGCCCTCCGGGCTACGTGGTCACTCCCAATCACTTGGGCTACGGCTACCTTGCAGAAAAATTAACCGATGAAGGCATGATTGTCGTATCGATCAATGCCAACCTCGGAATCACCTGTGGCCGTGGCGGCACCGAAGATTTCGGTTTAAACTTGGCTCGTGGCCGATTGGTGCTGAGCCATCTGCAAGCTTTAAGCAATTGGAATCAAAAGGGTGGAACTCCTGAAAGTGTCGGGCTGGATCTCAAAGGCAAAATCGATTTTTCTCGGGTAGGAATGATGGGTCACTCGCGCGGTGGTGAGGGCGTGCGCGCCGCTTATAACCTGTACTATGATGCCAACAGTCCATGGCCCGAAAAGATTGTTTCACCGGTAAACATTCGCGCTATTTTCGAAATCGGACCCGTTGATGGACAGACGAGTCGAGTTCTTAATGCCTTCAATACCTCGTGGAATGTCCTTCTCCCAATGTGTGATGGCGATGTGTCGGATCTGCAAGGCATGAATCCCCTGGATCGCATGATGATGGAGAACAACGAAGTTCGCGGGTCGTCCAAATCGGCGATTGTTGTCTGGGGAACAAATCATAATTTCTACAATACCGAGTGGATGCAATCGGATTCCAAGGGCTGCAAAAACCACAATCCGCTATGGACAAAAATTAAAGGACAAGAGCTGCAGCGAAAAACGGCAGTGATGACCATGGTTCCGTTTTTTAAAGCCAAGCTGATGGACGATACGGCGCAATTTTTAGATATTTACGATCCAATTTACGAGACGCCGCAAGAGATGAAAAGCCTCACGCGCGTCGATCGCAATTTTGTTACCACCGTCGATTCACTGTGGACCACGGTTTTGGATTTAAGCAAATTCCCAGTGGAGGCTTTTAATTCGCGAGGCGTGGAACTGGCGGTTGCCACGGCTCCTTCTCATCGCTCCAATTTGAAAAGTATTTCTGTTGAGTGGTCGCGCTCTGGCGAAAAAGTCTATTGGGATCTTCCATTTTCACAAGATCAAGCGAAGGTTGATCCCAGTATAGATCTTAGAGATGTGGAGTTTTTATCCTTCCGTATCAACCGCGCCTCCGCGAACAAGAGCCCCGACACCAGCTCTAATGTCCTCGACTTTTCCCTCG
>JAYUKO010000054.1:0-1658 GCA_043764415.1 Bdellovibrionales bacterium
TCCGCAAAAAAAGGATTCGAAGGTTTTTTAAAACCAAAATATGGCTGATATTAATAAAAAGTATTCAGAGAATGTTCCCGGTCGATATTTTGTCGACAACACTTGCATCGCTTGCGACGCCTGCTGCATCGCTGCACCCAATCACTTTAAAATGCACGACGACAACGGACATGCCTATTTGTCGCTTCAGCCCAACAGCCCAGAGGAAGAAGATCTTTGCAAAGAGGCTATGGATGGTTGCCCAGTGGAGTCCATAGGTAACACCGGTGCATGAGTCTTCCTACTGAACACACTGTTCTAAATCGTGATATTCAATGGCTTGAGTTTAATCGTCGTGTGCTTAACGAAGCTCGAGATCCACGAACGCCTTTGTTGGAGCGATTGAACTTTTTGGGGATTTTCACTTCGAATCTCGACGAATTTGTGATGAAGCGCATTGGCGGTTTAAAGCATCAACTCGAAATGGGAATTATGGCGTCGATCTACGACGGCAAGAATACCACAGAGTTAATGGCCGAAATTCGCACGCAAGTGATGCTCTTGATCGAAGAGCAAGCGACCATTTACAAAAATCTGATCCCCGAGCTCGAAAAGCATGGGATTCTTTTAAAAAAATGGAAAGATCTTTCGCAAAAAGAAAAAGATTTTGCTGAAAAGTATTATCAAAGCCAGGTGTTCCCGGTACTTACGCCACTGGTTGTTGATCCCGCACTGCCGTTTCCATTTATCTCCAACCTGTCGTTGTCATTGGGAGTTTGTTTACAGCCCGAAGACGCCGAAGAAATTCTTTTTGCGCGAGTGAAAGTGCCAGAGGTGTTTCCGCAGTGGCTGGCCATTGATATTCCTGAGAACAAAAATAAAAACGTATTCGTAAGCCTTGTGCAGTTGATTCAATACAACATCGCAGATCTTTTTCCCGACATGAAGGTTCTTGAAGTGATGCCCTTTCGCGTGACCAGAAATGCGGATTTGGAACGGGATGAAGACGATGCTGAAGATCTTTTGGAGATGATTGCCGAGGAAATCAAACAGCGGCGCTTTGCTGAAGCGGTAAGGGTTGAGCATGGGCGGCAAAAAAGTTCATGGATGGTGCAGTTTTTAAAAGAGGAACTGCAACTCGTTGATGAGGAAGTTTACGAAGTGCGAAGTCTTTTGGATTACCGCAGTTTAAAGCCTATATATCAACTTAATCTTCCGCATTTAAAATATCAGCATTGGGAACCACAGGTCCCAGAGGCCCTCGTGGGACATCAGGAAACTTTGCTTGAAGCCATCCAGAGACAAGATCTGTTGGTGCATCATCCCTATGAGAGCTTCACGGCCTCGGTGGATAAGTTTATAACGGACGCGGCTGATGACCCCGATGTTCTTGCCATTAAAATGACCCTGTATCGAATGGGTGACAACAATCCCATTGTGCACAGTTTGATTCGTGCGGCAAATAGCGGCAAACAGGTGGTTTGCATTGTAGAGCTAAAAGCGCGCTTTGATGAGCAACGAAACATCTATTGGGCGCAAATGATGGAAAAAGCCGGAATTCATGTAGTTTACGGTGTGCTCGGTTTTAAAACTCATAGCAAAACAACTTTGGTTTTGCGTCGAGAGGGTAACGGAATCAATGCCTACGGTCATATTGCCTCCGGCAATTACAACAACGT
>JAYUKO010000055.1:0-1652 GCA_043764415.1 Bdellovibrionales bacterium
TGATAAATTGCAAAACACGGAGGACGAACTTTGAGGCGATACGGAGCCCCAGAGCCATCGCTCACCAAATGAAATCCAAGTTCGCCATTCGCTGCTTCCGTGGCGTCGTACACTTCGCCCGCCGGTGGTCGAAGACCATTAATCACCAACATAAAGTGATTCATGAGGCCTTCGATGTTTCCGTACACGTCTTTCTTTTCGGGAAGCACAATGGCTTTATCGCGAATGGTGTAATCGCCTGACGGCATGTTTTTGCAAACCTGCTCGACGATACGACAAGATTGTTTCATTTCCTCGATGCGCACGAGGTAACGTTCGTAAACATCTCCAGTGGATCCCACAGGAATATCAAAATCCAATTGATCGTAGCCGTAGTAAGGCTGCGCTTTGCGAAGATCAAGACCTACGCCGGTGGCTCTTAAACACGGCCCTGTGTAGCCCCACTCTAAAGCCTGTTCGGCAGAAATGGCGCCCACACCTTGCGTGCGTTGAATCCAAATTTTATTTTCAGTGAGTAAAAGTTCGATATCGCTCACACCTTTGCGAAGCTCTTTGACGACTTGTAGAACTTCGTCAAACCAACCCTCTGGAGCGTCTTGTGCCATCCCACCCACGCGAGTCATGGAAACTGTAAGACGAGCGCCGCAAAGTTTTTCGAAAAGATTGTAAACCTTTTCGCGCAGAGTGAATAAATGGAAAAATCCAGTCAATGCTCCCAAATCTACGGCGTTGGCACCGATGCACACGACGTGATCGATAAAACGCGACAGCTCACACAACACCACACGCATGGCTTGCGCGCGCGCTGGAATTTCCACACCCAGCATGCGCTCCACTGTTTTGCAGTAACCCACGTTGTTCATCGGAGCCGAACAGTAATTGAGGCGATCGGTGTAGGGAATGACTTGATTGTAAGGATGGGTTTCGGCCATTTTTTCGAAACAGCGGTGAAGAAAACCAATTTCAACACCGGCGCGGTGAATAGTTTCGCCGTCGAGCTCCACCATCACGCGAAGTGTTCCATGGGTTGCTGGATGTGACGGACCGATGTTGAGTGGAACAAGGTTGTCGGATTTCTTTTTTGGCTCGGAGCCATTATCAAAATGGATTGGCAGCGCCGTATGGCACGCTTGCTGATGATCGGCATTATAATCTTTGCGTAGCGGATGCCCCACAAACTCGTGGTGCGTAAGAATACGACGGAGATTGGGGTGGCCTTCAAACTTCACTCCGAACATATCGTAAACTTCGCGCTCAAACCAATCGGCACCCTTCCATACGCTGATAACAGATGGAATGGTTTCGTACTCGCCGACCTGCGCTTTCACTCGCAAGCGAGAAAAATCGTGGGTGTTGAATAATTCGTAGTTTACTTCGAAGCGTTTTGCGCGCTCTGGGTAATCCACTCCGGTGATGTTCATTAAAAAATTGAAAAAACTTTTCTCTTTTAAAAAACGCAAAACATCGCGCACCGAATCTTTCGGTACCTTTAATATTAAGGCGCCAAAGGATTCCGAGAATTCAAAGTCCCCGGCGTTCGTGAAGCGCGTTTGCAGCGCGCCTTTGTAAGCTTCAAGATTGATATTTTTCATATGGATTCACCCAGTTGTCTTTCCACGGTCGTGGATTGTGTTCAGCGATCATTTTTTGTA
>JAYUKO010000056.1:0-20443 GCA_043764415.1 Bdellovibrionales bacterium
TTTTGACTGGGCATTGAAATTCGCCAGTTTCTGAAATCACTTTCGTCGATGAATCGAACGTGCCTTCGAGTCGCATTGATGCCGTCGACATAGAATCATGCCAGGTTGATTCGAATTTTTTGGTCATGTTGTTGTAGCCCATCATTCCCGTGCCTTCGTAAGGCTGACCCATCATCCTGCCTTTGAAATCCTGCTGAACAAAGCGACCACCGAGTATTGATTTGAACGTGGAACTCCCAACGGTTTCCTCAGGGGCTGATCCTTCGCTCTGCCATGACTTCGTGGCAACTTCCCAATCCCCAACGAGACCTTTCAACATGGTATGCTCGGCGCCAGGAGCAGAAGCTTCCTGCCAGGCTTTCATGATTTCAGCTTGCTTGGGGTCCATCACGGCTTTCTCGTTAGAGGCGAATCCTTTTGTGTTTAAATTTGAAGTTGATGTGGTTTGGTTCATTGTCATATCCTTTTTGTTGAAATTTCTTTCTGTACCTGTCATCGGAAATGCAATATACGAGCCGGTAGGTGAACATTATTCCGTGAATTTGGGCAAGCTGATGAGGCAATTCTCCTCACAAAGAGTACGAAATGAACCATTGTGACATCTTGCTCAAAATCCGATGAGAACCTTACGAAAAGATCTTGAATATGGCTTCTAAATGTTTACCCTATTCTTTTAGGGGGAATCCATGGTCGATATTCTTTTTGCTCGCACCTTTATGATTGTTGGAGCGATGCTGATCCTGACAGCGATTACGGCTAAGAAAAATCGCGTCTTTGAAACCTCGTCTGAAATGTGGATCACCGTTATAGCATCCTTTGCGCTCCTCTTTGCTCTGATGGGGTTTGCAAATCTTTTTCCCCTAAACCTTTTTTTAGTGGCAGCCTTTTCGTTGGTCATTGGATGGAGCATAGGGCCAACCATCGAACACTTTGGAACGCGCTTTAAACTGCGTAAATTTCTAAAGGATAAAGGAACTCCCCTCAAAAAAGGCGGAACCGCCACGCCAGAACAATTGGCAGACTTTAATAACTCCTTCGATCAATTGGATTATCACAAAGAGTGGCAAAATATTGTAACACTGGCTTTTGTGGGAACGGCCGTTGCGGTAATCACCACGGCTTGTGTTGTGTTTACAACGGACATTAATTTTGATTTCTTAGGCGGTTTTTTATTTATAGCTCTCCTCTTGCTCGTCGTCATGGGATTAATCAATGCCTTTTTTATAAAGTCAAAAATGGTGTCTCTTGTGCAGGCCTATGTGGGAGCTATTGTATTCACCCTTTATCTTCTTTTTGATTTTAACCAACTCGAGAAAAAAGCCGGAGATGAAAGTTGGTCCACCGCTGTTCATATTTCGGTGAACATTTACCTCGACATTGTTAACTTATTTTTGGATCTACTCGAAATTCTATCGGAAAATAACTAAGAGAGCCTCACGCGGAACGTGAGGCCGTTTTGATTTACTGAACGGATTCAGGATTCCGCATGATCAAGATTGCCGCCATCACTTTTGGCAGGTAATCCTTGTCACCCTCGTAGCCGTTACGAATGAGAGTCCACGCATCTCTTGATCCAAGAGCGTTCATCCCTTTCTGAACTGCATTTTCGCCCATGTTGTATGCAAGAACTGAAAGATGCCAGTTTTTGAATCGCAAATTGTTGGACTGAAGATACCGCATGGCTGCGTCTGTATTCAGACCCACATCCAGTCGTTCGTCTTTCTGGCTGTCCACCCGCAAACCGTAATTTCTTGCGGTCCCAGGAATAAATTGCCAGATACCAGCGGCTTTCACTGAGGAGTTGTGGTTCTCAGTTAAGTTCTGATAGCCAGATTCCGTGATGGGTACAGCCATGATCTCCAAAGGCAAACCATACTTTTGCAGGTGTTCGCTAACAGTCACTTTGTAATTCTCCATGCGAGCCAATGAATCTCGCATGAACTCGCGGCCCTCGGGTGTACCGATGTAGCGGTTGAGTTGCTTGAGCACAAGATCATTGACGACAACAGGAAATCCCGTTTCACTCTGGGCGCGAACGGCCATTGCTTTGGCTTGTGCCATGTTCACTCGGCGATCTTGAACCAGTCCTTTGGATGCAAAGGCTGTGGCTCCCATGATCGATACAAGTAGCACCCCCACCGAAACGCTGATCGACTTTCTAATTCTGTTTGATGATTTTGATAACATTTTTTCAATCCTCCTCTTAAGGATATTGCGTTCAATCAAAAATGTGAGACCTGTCGCGCAAACAGGAACATACTTTTGATCGATTGCGGTTTGCGCCACCTCGACGAGGCAGCGAGCATAGGCCTGAGACTCGACTTTATTTTGGTCGACCAGAGCCTCATCACAGGCAAATTCTTGAATCTCCGAGATCCAACAATTCCAAAAATAAATGGCGGGGTTCATGATGCAAATCAGTCGCATGCCCCACATCACATAAACCCATTGAGTGTCGCCATGGCGGTGATGCTGAAGTTCATGGGCAACCGCCATCTTAAAGTCTTTGCGACGCTCCACCAGTGATGAAGGCACAACAATGTTTGCTTGGCCCGGCACCCAGTATGAAAACGGCACGTGAATAGCATCGTTAACTAAAATACGAACCCGCCCCAATCTCCTCACTAAAAACGAGTTCTTCTTTATTTTAAATAAAATTCTGAGATCACGGCCAATGAAAAGTCCTCCTAAGATCAATACCAATACGCCCAAAATGCCCCATATGAATGCCACTTGATCTGCCTGGAGTGTGGATGTCCCCAGTGGCGTGGACAGACTGAGATAGCCGCCCTTTTCGGAAGCGGCGTAATCTCGCCCGAAACTTTTGATCGATGGGGCCGACCATACTTTTGCGGCACGAGTAAAGACTTCGTTTTTTGGGAGCAAGGGATGAATCACCGTCAGAATCAAAATAGTCGTCATCACCGCATAGTGAAGTCGGAGTTCCGTTCCCGCACCCAAGTTTGACTTCGCTTTTTTCATTGCAAATGAAAAAAGACTCAAGCCCGTAAACCCAATCAGAATCAAAAGATTCATGTTTAAATAAGTGGAAAGGACTTGGGCCAAGCTCACTTGCGACCACCCGCTTGATCAATCAGGTGCTTCAACTCCAGCAAATCTTTTTCATTCAATTTGACAGAGTCCAGAAGCTGGCGCACCAGCGCCACTGGCGTTCCATCAAAAACACGGTCAACAACATGTCTCACGGTCTTGGCTTCGTAAGCATTTTTTTTGAGCTGGGGCGTATAGATATGACCTCGCCCCTCTTTGCGAGTTTTCAAAATCTCTTTCTGCTCTAAGATCCGCAGGATTGTTGAGACTGAAGTGTAAGCAAGATCTCGCTCTTTTGGCAGTTGCTCGAGCACATCGGCAACAGACCCCTCACCTAATTTCCAAAGAATGGTCATCAGTTCCAATTCGGTTTCGGTCAACAGTTTGCCATCGGCTTCTTTGCTCTTTGCTTTTTTCATGAATCCCCCACATTCAAAAGACTAACTAAGAGCTTAGTAGATAGCAACTAAAACCTTAGTTACCAGGACTTTAAAGCAATTTGCTTAGAATTTTCAGATGTTTAGAAATATCTCCGCAGGCCGTATTGGTTTGTATAAGTATTCAGTTTACCGAAAGTCGTCTTCGGTATACGGTGGCGCATGACACAAAAATTTTCCAAAAAAACGCTCGATTTTCTCGTGAAAGCTGGAAAGCAAAAAAATCCAAAATGGCTTGAAAAAAACATGCAGGAATACGAGGCCGTTTTGCGAGGACCGTTTATTGACTTAGCAGAACAGGTCAAATCGGCTCTACAACCCATCGCCAGAGATTATCACTTCCCTAGCAAAGGCTTGGCGCGAATCAAGCGCCCCGACTTTAAAGTTGCCGGCGGCCAGAGTCAGTACAAGGATTGGATTTCGATGATCGCCACTCGGCCGTCGAAATCGCGCTTCGAAAGTAACCCGCATTTGTTCTTTGGACTTTTTCCCAACGAGGACCATAAAATTTTAATTGCCGGTGGCCTTTGGCAGCCCACATCACAACAAACTCGCCTGATTCGTGAAGCCATTCGTAAAGATGCTGAACCTTTTTACGAACTTTTTTCTGACCGGAAGTTTAAATCTTGTTTCAAAACAGGTTTTTACATGGAAGACGTTTCAACGCGCACACCGCGAGGATTTCAAGAGGACCATAAAGATATCGCTTGGATCAAATTGAAAAAATTTGTTGTTTACAAAACCATCTCAGTGAAAGATTTTTCATCGTCAAACTTTGGAGACGCTGTAGTCAAGGACTTCACACAGGCCCTGCGACTCAATCTGCTATTGGACCACGCTTTCAAAATGCAATGGCCCCCTAAGTAATTACCTTAGGTGATTACTTTAAAGCATGGGATCGCAATGTTTCTAAAGGAACATACTTTAACGCTTTCTCATGAGTAGAGTCCAGGAGTACAGGCGGCGCTACGCCTGCTTCTTGAGCTTCCTTCCATCGAAGTGCACACAAACACCAACGGTCACCAGGTTTGAGCCCTGGAAAATTATACGCTGGCATGGGTGTCATTAAATCGTTCCCTCGAGATTTACTAAATTCGAGAAACTCCTTAGTCACTGCAGCTGCTATCACATGGCTGCCAGCGTCTTCTTTCCCCGTGCGGCAGTAACCGTCTCGGTAATATCCAGTCATTGGTTTTGTACAACATATTTTGAGTGGTTCACCGAGCACATTTTTTGAAGTTTCATTGGCCATTGCGACTCCGACGATCATCATTAAAAATAAATATATATTTTGCATAATTTAATAATCTACTTTCATATAAGGATATGAAATACCCAATATCAGAACCAGTAGATAGCAGTGTTTGGCTTGCAGATCAATGGATTGAACTCCATGCGTCTCCTCATAAAATTTGGCCATGGCTCGCTCAAATGGGAAATGGGCGTGCGGGTTGGTACAGTTATGATTGGATAGACAATTTGGGCAAAAAAAGTTTTACAGTCATAGACCCTCAGCTTGGTATTTTGCATAAAGGTCAAAAAATTCCTTTGGCCGAGATATCAGACTTTGTAGAGGATAAATTTATTACGTTTAAATTTGGTTCAAAGGCCACGTTTACTTATTATTTAGAGCCCCTTGAAAATAAAACTCTGCTCTGGACCCGCCTGAGGGTCACAGCCCCTGGTTGGTTGGTAAAATACACTTTAGGGCCAGCTCACAAAATAATGCAAAATAAGCAGTTTCTGGAAATTAAAAAAAGAGTAGAGAATAGTTTGTAAAGTACTCTCTTCATAACTATCGATTCAGCTATTTAAACTAAAAGCCGTAGTTCTTTTCTGACTTTTTGGTCAATGATTTGAAAGTTTTTTTGCTCAATACTTTGGCCGGCGTTCCGCGAATGCCCCTTCACCCAAATGATCTGAGGCTTTATTAAATCATAAAGGACATAAAACTCTTTGTACAAATCAGCATTGGCTAATTCGGTTTTCTTTTTACCGCTGATAAAGTTGCTAGCTTGCAGCTTATCGCGCCGTCTCAGTAAATCAGTCAGTGTTCGGCAATCTGAGTATAAATTTATTTCTATGCTTTTAAGGCTTATCTCTTCAAGCTTCATTTCATCATTTAATTTTTTTAGAATATAATTCGCGCCCATAATCTCGGCACGAATATTATTTTTTACTTTAAACGAACGGGTTTGGATGTTCGACTCTACAACTTCACTCGTCGCATGCGCAGTTTCACTGCCAAAAAATAAATACCCCGACACAGCTAAAGCCAATGAAGCATTAAAACTTGCGTCCGTATAAATAAATATTTTTTGTAAAGACGTCTGTTTTTGTAAAAACAAACTAGTCTTTAGTTTTTAAACGACTGTCATTTTCAGAAATAAATTTTTTCAGCTCGTCAGAGATTCCCAACAACTTCAACCACTGCTCTTTGTACAAAGTTACTGGAAATCGACCCATGCCGTAAACAGACAACGCACCCTTTTCGCTGACTTTCATCGAAAGTGTGCCAGCTGTTGGTTTTTTGCTTTTCAAGGCTTCGTTCTCGGCTCTCAATCTCTCTAATTCTACTTTCATATCCTCAGACATTTTCACCACCTGTTTTGTTCGTTGTAATGCAAATTTTTGCAGACAACACTATTTACCACAACAAGAATATTCTCCAAGGATTTTATGAAAAACAAAAAAGTTAGTCTTTGGTGGGAAAGCGTTCGAACTCCGGAAGAGTTTGAATCCCTGTCATCCACGAGAGCCTCTCGGCGGTTTGAATTTGACACTGTGCTGGAAGTTGCTCTGGATTGTCCAGCGTACCTGATTGAACATCAATAATCCCAGGCAGGACGTGGGAGTTTCGATAAAACAGTCCACTGCCGCAGTTGGCGCAGAATTCTCGGCGAACGTGCTGGGACGACTCGTAGGTTTTGGTCGCTCCGACTGTCACCTTTACGTTCTCTTCTGGAAACATAGCCCAGCCCACCATAGGGGCGCCCGCGTGCCTCCGACAATCGGTGCAGTGGCACAAGGCGTGGGTTATGGGCTCAACTTTGATTTCGTACTGAATCAAACCACAGTGACATTTGCCTTTCATCGGCTTTCCTCTTTTAAAATAAATTCAGCCGCCATTCGCCCCGACCGCAAGGCCCCGTTAATGGAAGGCGATGCCCAGCGATCTCCGCAATAAACAACGCCGTCGATCATTTTAAACCCCTGGGGTTCATCTTTTATCGCAGGCAAGGCTCTTTGCACGAAGACACGTTCGACGAGTTCCAGCTTGAGATCTTGTTTTGCAATCTGATTTATTTCTTGTTGAACTTGCGGAAGCGTTAACTTTTTGTTGCCGATGATCGAAACACTGAGTAGCGGCTTTCCTTGTCCGTAGGTTTCAGCCACCGAAGTGAGTAAACAAAAATGATTAATCCCTAAACCTAACTTCTGCGGAACAAGAACCAGCCATTTTCCCCAAGGCATGTCTTTTAAGATTGGACTGGTAAAATAAATAGTTTCCACAGAATGATAAAAGGTGTTTGGCAACTTTGCTGGGGGGAATGAAGCGGCGGCATCGAACGCACAAACAATTTTTTTCGCTTTTAATTTTTGTCCATCGGCAAGAATAACCTCAGTGGCCGTCCACGACTTTGCAGAGTGCCCTAGCAAAATAGATTCTTTTGGTAAGTCGGACGCTATCAGGCGCGGGAGCTCCATCATCCCCTGAGCTGGAATCGTTACATTGCCCGTGGCAAAGCAGCGAAGCAAAAATTTAAAAAAGTCATGTCCCAAACTCAGATCAGAATCCAAGTACACACCGGCTAAAAAAGGGCGCCAAAAAAATTCGATGAAATTTTCACTAAAACCAAACTCTCGTAGATAAGTGAGCGTCGACTTATTCCCCATGGGAAAGTCAGAGGACTGCAACTGAACCGCCAAAAGCAACTTGAGCACAAGAATTTTGTCCTTTGCCGTTATGTATTTTTGCAAGAAGGTGGAGACCAGGTGTTCTGGGTGAACAACAGGATTGGCGAGAAGGTCTAGAGACTCGCCGTTATAAATCAAGGCTCCCGAATCAAACTTCTTTAAATCGAGCTTAGCCAAATCCACAAAATTTTTAAGTTCGGGATAGGAGTTTAAAAGGACCTGAAAACCTCTATCGATAATAAAACCCGATTCGGTGGCGTGACTTTGAACGCGACCACCAACCGCACTTTGGGGCTCCACAAGCAACGAAGAGACCCCGCTTTTTTGCAGACTGCGCGCGCAAGCAAGGCCGGACAGACCAGCTCCTAAAATGATGACGTCATAATTTTTCATGGCGGCGCTTTACATTTTTTTTCCGAATTCGAGACGGAAAAAAATATAAGAACCAGTCAAAAAAATAACGAAAACGATAAGTCCCGCGAATAAGATAAATTCTTTACTCATGGTAACCTGCAAGCATCAGCGATCCCGCAGATAAAATGGATGGAACCCATATCCCTACAAATATGCCATTTTGCGTATCGCCTGAATGAAAAAGAAAAATAGAAAAGATCATCGAAAGAAAAGCCGCTAAAAAAATAAGACTTTTCGCCACCCTAACCTGCTTAATTTTTTCGCTGGTAGTTTGTTTATTGCTGTTTTGTTTCACCATTTCTCCTTAAAAAATAACAACTGGATCGATAAAACCGAGCTTTGAACCATGACTTTAATTGGATTCTCCAGCCGTGTCTAACTTAATCTTACTGCATTCGCCGATCACAATTCGGCTGGGTTTAAACTGCAATAGACCCCTCAATCCACTTTCCCAAGCCGTAGAATAATCGCAGCTGTACTTGAGCTGATAGCAGCCGTTCTCTTTGGGACCATAAAAATGCGCGGTGCCAGCAGACATGACTGCATGCCCTTTTCGTAGATCATAGGGCTCTAACCCCATAGACAACTGCCGAAGAGGAAGATTTGGAAACTGCGTGATAATTTTTTGTCGCACGTCTTCGCCGATGCGCCAATCAGCAGCCCGGCTGTAGATGATGGCATCTCCAGGATTAAAAAGTGGAATGAACACGAAGTTAAAACCTAGATAGAAAAGGGCCAAAAAGGCTAAGGTGCTGAGGAACTTAGAACCCGCGGATAGTTGGCGCCAACTTTTGACGTGTGACGATATTCTTAACATGATTGTGTTCTCCCTTTAGAAAAGTCGAAGTGCTCTTACTGCAATATCGCTAAGGACGTGCACCCGGCTAAACCATTTGCTGTCTGAAGGAACCACGGACCATGGACTGATCGAGGTGGAAGTTCGCTTGGTCATGTCTTTAAACGCTTTTTGATAGGGATCCCACTTTTTTCGATTTCGGTAATCCTCCTCAGTCATTTTCCAAGATTTTAACGGATCCTGTTCCCGCTCCTTAAATCGCTTGCCCTGTTCTTGATACGAAATATCGAGCAAATATTTTAAAACGACGATGCCATCGTCAGATAACATTTTTTCCACATGATTGATTTCGCCGTAGGCTCGTTGCCACTGTTTATCTTCCGCGAGGCCCTCAACCCGCTCCACCAGAACTCGTCCGTACCAACTGCGATCGAACACGCAGATCTCACCGGCATTTGGTAAGCGCGCAAAAAAACGTTGTAGGTAATGCTGAGCCAGTTCGTCGCTCGTCGGCTTGCCAATGCCGTAGACGTGGAACGTCCGCGGATCCAAATGTTGCGACATCCTGCGCACCAAGCCGCCTTTGCCCGCCGTATCGCATCCTTCGAGAATAATAACCAATTTCTTTTTTCTTTTAAAAATCTCTTGTTGCACCGTTAATAAAGCCGTCTGCGCTTTTAAAAGTTCGCGTTCGTAGTCTGATTTTTCGCTAAAAAACTGCGTCGCTCGTTTTTGCGCGGTCGCCGATGACTGACATTTAATTTGTGCCATTGAAACATCCTTACTGTCGCTGACAGCCGAATGTACAGCAGGGGTTAGATGGGTTCAACCGTTTGGAATTTAAAATTGGCAGTGACGCTTTTAATCGTCTCCACGGCCGCTGTCATATTGATGGGCTTTGAAAGGTGGGCATCGCAGCCGATGGCCACGCATTTGTCTTTTTCCTCTTTCATGGCATAGGCTGTGAGAGCGATGATGGGTTTCGTGTAACCTTTGTTGCGCAATTCCTGCGTAGCACCGTAGCCGTCGAGAACAGGCATTTGCATGTCCATTAAAATTAAGTCGAAGTCCCCAGCACTGGCTCGATCGACCCCTTCTCTGCCATTGCTGGCTATTTCCAAATGAGCGCCCCGCCTTGCAAAAAGCTGGGTAAAAAGAAGTTGGTTGTCCTGCGAGTCATCGACGATCAAAATTTTTAAGCCCTTCAGGCAACTCAGACCAATCACACTGGTCGTCAGCGATGGGGAGGTGCGGGCTGCAGGGCTAATCCTCGCAAGGGCTTCGTTGAGCGCCACGGTAATACCGAAAACAGATCCTCCATCGAGCTTCGAGGACTCAAGGAACACATTTCCACCCAGCGCTTGAGCCAGTCTTCGCGAAAGGATAAGACCCAAGCCCGTTCCTCCGTACTTTCGTGTTGTGCTATCGTCACCTTGAGTAAAGGGCGCAAAAATTCGCTGTTGCTGTTCCTGATCTAAACCTGCCCCAGTATCTTGCACACGCACCATAATTTGATTGTTGTTTTTTTCGTTTTGCACAACTGAAATAAAGATTTTTACGCCACCCCTGCTGGTAAATTTAATGGCATTGCCCACAATATTGATGAGGATCTGGCGAAGCCTGGCAGGATCGGAATTGATTTTTTGCGGGACTGTTTTTTCGTATTCTACCATCAGGGTAATCCCTTTGGTGGACACCTTATGGGAAAACAGCGATACAACTTCGGCGATGAGCTCCATCAGCGGAACCTCGATAAATTCAACGCTCATGCGTCCCGCTTCGATTTTTGAAAGATCTAAAATATCATCAATCAAAACCGTGAGTGCCTTGCCACTTCGAGAGATGATCTCCAAATATTGGGAGCGCATTACGGGGTCCACTTCATTTTCTATGAGCAAATCCGCAAACCCAACAATGGCGCCCAAAGGCGTTCGAATCTCGTGGGACATATTGGACAAAAATGAGGTTTTTAAATTGTTCGCCGACTCGGCGGCTTCTTTTGCAGCTTTTAGTTTTTCCATGCGCTTGATGGGAGTGACATCCGTTAAGGTGACCACATACCACACGCCAACGCTGGCGTTTTCCAAATGGCTGACACTTAAGTTCAATTCAACGATGGATCCGTCTTTGCTTTTGAGCGAAACACCTAGACCCCGAGGCTGGGCGTCTGGCAGCTTCGGCGCAAAAAGTGGGAAGGGTTCACCGTCGTCGCTGGAGAGCGGAAATGCTTTATCAAAGGGCAGCTGAATGGGATTTAACTCCGTGAGTTTATTGGCCTCTGGATTTGCTCGCGTGATGATGCCGTTAGAGTCGCAAACAATGATGGCCTCCGCGGCCTGATCGAGGATGGAGCGATTTAAATTTTCCGAAACCACAAGCGCTTCGTTTTGTTTGCGCTCTGTGAGATCGGTGATGACCATGGAGATTCCTAAATGACCATTAAAATCCACTGCGCCTAAAGACACGTGCACGTCTATAAGCGCTCCGCGACTGTCCACTAAAAAAAGTTCCCCTTTGCTGGGCTTCGTGCGCGCCTGAGAAAATAAACCCTTAAAAAAATCCTCATCCTTCGTTGCGATGTACTGCCAGATTGTTTGGCCGCAGACAAGGCTCGGAGACTGGCATAGGAGTTCCGCAAAACGATTGTTGGAATACACTATCGTACCGTTGTATAGAATTGTCGCAGCTCCCTCATTCATGGCTTCCACCATCACTCGGTAAGCGTGTTCGGCGCTGTTTAAGGTGAAAATCTTTTGGCCGTCGTTGGTTTGGATAAAAAAGGCATCCACTTCGCCACTGGAAATGGCGCGAAGAGTCTCGCGCGCTTCATCTAGCTCGGAACGCAGTTTTAAGTTTTCTGTGACCAAACGCGCGTCCGAGCCCAAAACTTTTCGTCGTTTGTAAGGAGTGGTTCGAACACTTCGGGTTTTACGCATTGTCGTTGTCCTCGCAGATACCCAGTGCCCTGAGCACCGGCGCCGAGTCAGATAGATCGCCGATAAAAATTTTCCGCCCATCGGGCTGACGTGTAACCAGTGTTGGAACGGCAAAAATCTGATGCTCCTTTGCGAGTTCAGGTTCGCGATAAATATCAATCACTCGCAAGCGATAGCTATTTGCGAGGTGCGTTTCACAAATCCCTTTTAAGATTTCGATGGCGCGAACCGACTTCGGAGTGACGCCAGAAACAAATAGCTCAAGCTCGATTAAAGGCAATCTTTGCTCCATTTTTTACTTTAGAGGTCTCAAGTTTAAACCCACGAGCACTCGCTCGGTGTCCGAGAGATCGCCGATGATTCGCTTAACGGGTGTTGGTAGCTTTTTGACCAACGTTGGTGTCGCTATGATTTGATCTCCCTTTGCAAGTTGCGGCCTTTGCAGCAGGTCAATCACTTCGATGGAGTACTCTCCCTTAAGGTGAGATTCGCAAATAGATTTTAAATTTTTCAGCGCCAAAATGGACTTTTCCGTCTGGCCAGCAACATAAAGGCGCAATTCCCAAAGCTTCGCTTTGGATGTTTTGGTTTTTTTGCGGCTTGGTGTTTTTTTTGCTTTTTTCACTATTGATCCTTTTGTGGCTCGCGGCTTGCGCGCGCGGCTTGGTCAGCGCGTCGGGCACCGCCTGTAAGAACTCCCGCAGAACTTGAATGGATGGGAATGAGTTTGATGCCGTCAGTGGTCATCGTGAACTCACGAATTTTTGTCGAATGTGGCATACCTCGCGATTTTAATATGCAAAGGGCACGGTTTTGTTCGTTGTTGGTCGCAACCTGCCGAACTGAAATCCACGTGTCAATCAGGGACGAGACTCCGCCGTCAGAATCTTCGGTCCCCGTGTTCGCGGTGTTAAGACTGGTAAAAACGGAGGTGATGTTTCGCGATTTTAAAATGTCGATCAAACGCATCATCATGGCGCGGATTTCATTAAATTTTCCAGCGCTGACCATGTTGGAAATCGGATCGACAACGATGCACGATGGTGAAAAGGTCTCGATCGTTTTAAACATTTGCAGCAAATGCATCTCGATTCCGTAAAAGGAGGGTCTCTTCGCAATGACTTTGAGAATCCCTTTCTTCTCCCACTTCGAAAGGTTGATGCCGATGGATTCCATATTGCGAAACAACTGCTCTTGCGATTCTTCAAAGCAAAAGAGAAGTGTTTTTTCACCGCGTTGGCAGGACGCTTCGGCAAAACTGGCGCTCACGCTTGTCTTCCCGGTTCCTGCCAATCCCGAAATCAGAATGGAACTTCCCTTGTAGTAGCCCTTGCCGCCTAACATTTCGTCCAAATCGCGGATTCCGCTGGATACTCGTTCGGAGGAGGCCGAATGATCCAGCGTCATGGCCGAAACCGGGATGACCGAAAAACCAGAACTATCGATCAAGAATGGATACTCGTCAGTTCCGTGGACGGAGCCGCGGTATTTAACAATGCGGATTCTGCGCGTAGAAATTTCTTCGGTGATCCGGTGATCCAAAAAAATCACGCAATCCGAAACGTACTCCTCTAGACCTTGACGAGTGAGGATGCCTTCCCCTTTTTCGCCGGTGATTATAGCCGTAACACCTTTAAACTTGAGCCAGCGAAACAGGCGACGGATTTCTGAACGCAAAACAGATTGATTATTTAAACCCGAAAACAGCGCTTCAATGGTGTCGAGAACAACGCGTTTGGCGCCGATTTCGTCAATGGATTGTTCAAGACGAACAAAAAGACCTTCCAAATCATACTCGCCAGTTTCTTCGATTTCAGAGCGTTCGATCTGAATACAATCAATACGAAGCTGATCATTTTTTATAAGATCGGCGAGATCATAGTTTAAAGGCGAAAAATTCATAATGAGTTCGGCTTCGCTCTCTTCGAACGAAAAGAAGACTCCCGGTTCGTCAAAGTTGCGTGCTCCGTTGACCAGAAATTCCATGGCCAGAAGAGTTTTTCCGCAGCCCGCCCCACCACAAACTAAGGTGGGTCGGCCGTCTGGCAAACCACCCGTAAGAATGTGATCCAAACCGTTGATGCCTGTTTTCACTTTGATCATTGAAGGTGCTGAAATTTTCTTTTTCATGAGTAAACGCCTTTCCATGCTTCCGACCCGCAAGGTCGCTTTTACTAAGTTGAGTCCTCCTTAAGGATAAATAGCCATTCGGCAAAGTAAACGGAATACGTTACTTGCTAAAATGTGCAAAATTGATGGGGTTAATGCAGAATATCTGCTGCAGACTACTTCTTCAAAAGTCCCCAGCGTCGTCGGCGAAGCGAATTTTCCATTTCGCGCACCAGCTCGTGGGGTTTCATTTCCAGGCCTTTTCCTAGACTAAAAAGAGTCGCGAGCGATGGTTGACTGCGACCTCTTTCGAGCAAGGAGATAAAGGTCCGATCCAGTCCGCTGAGCTGGGCAAGCTCTACCTGTGAAAGGTTTTTCGCAAGCCGTAGTTTTTGTAGGGTGGATCCAAAATGTTTTTCGGTACTCATAAAAATAAGTATCGGCAACGGCGCAGAGTTTGTCCAGGATTGTTCAAAATGCTATGGGCAAAACCTTTACAAATTAACAGCGCCATGGTTCTTTTAGAAAACTCATGACAAGGGGATCCTTATGACATCAAATCTTCCGTACAAGCGACTGGCGCCGACTGGCATTTTGGGCCTCGACGATATTTTGATGGGGGGCGTGCGCAGCGGTAACGCCATTGTGATCGAAGGCATGTCGGGAACCGGGCGCTCCACAATGGCCATGGAATTTTTATTCCGTGGCGCCACCCTCTTTCAGGAAGTGGGTTATTTTATTTCTTTGAATTCTTCGCGTCTTGGCATCATTCGCGATGGTTCTGAATTTTCTTGGAACCTTCAGTCCTTAGAAGACAGCAAGATGTTGTCGATCCTCGAAATGGATTGCAAAACGTTCACCGAAGATATTTTAAATGACTGTGCTCAACTCTCAGCTCAACTGCAGAAGTTAAAAGTAAAACGCCTCGCCATCGATGGACTTTCGGCTCTGAAATCCGAAGTTGAAAAACAAGGTCGGATGACCTACGCCCAAGCCTTACTCAAACTTTTTAGCGCCTTAAAATCTTTGGGTATCACCAGTGTTCACACCGTAGATTTGCTGCACAAAAGCCTCATCGGAGAATCGGGCGTTGGCGATGCGCAGTTTGTGGCCGACACGACCATCACTTTGGGCAATCAGGCACGTGGCAAAAGTGTGCATCGATTTATCGAAATCGTAAAATCCCGCGGCCAAGATTTTTTCACCGGCCGGCACTCGATGCAAATTCTGGGCGGCTTGGGGGTTAAGATCTTTCCTCGCGCTTCGATTCGTATTGGCGATTTTAACCCCCAAGATTTTCAGCCCACGTCGAATGTTCGCTACTCCGTCGGCAATCCAGTTCTCGACGAAATGCTTGGTGGCGGTGTGTATGCCGGCTCCATCACGCTGGTCACAGGGATCTCGGGAACGGGGAAATCCGTGGCCGCCATGCAATTTTTAATGGAAGGCGCCCGCCAGGGGCAAAAAGGCTTACTGGTTTCGTTGGACGAGCACCCGCAGCAGATTCGGCGAAATGCCGAAAGCCTCGACATCGACTTGGCCGGAGAAGAAAAAAACGGGAATATTATTATCGCCTATGATGGCCCCTTGGAGTTGAACTTGGATATCCATTTGCGGACCATCCAAGATTTAGTCGAAGTTCATAAGGTAAAGCGTGTGGTGATTGATTCGTTAGCAATTTATGAACTGATTCATTCTCAGGAAGCTCGCGAGTTTATTTTTTCACTGACCACGTATCTCAAAAAACAACTCATAGTCTCATTTTTTAATTATGAATCCCCAGAGTTGCTGGGAGTTTCGCAAATTAGCAAAGATATAAAAGCCTCGGCTATCGTGGATAATATTGTTCTTCTAAGTTATGTAGAAATTTCGACCTTACTAAGACGCGCTATCACAGTTCCAAAAGCTCGTGGCAGCAAACCCGCTCAGCGAACGAAGGAGTATTTGATCCAGCAAGGTGGAATCACCATTCTGGACGACAGCACAATCGGCGATGTGCCATCGGTTCCACAGCTGCCGTTGTCAAGTTACTACGCCGTGCTCGCACGCTCGCCCACCAGAACGAGTCCTGTGATCGACGAGACTCTCGCCTCGGGCAAAGCGTTACCTTTTTCAAACATGCCCAAGCCGGGCCCAAGAAGAAAAAAGCGTCGGTAACAGACCCAACCAAATTATGATTTGGCTCCCTGGACCGCGTCTGGTAGCTTTGCTTAATCATTAGGAGACGTCACCATGAATAAAAATCATCTTTTATCTCCCGTTACCATTGGCTCTTTACAACTTGCAAACCGAGTCATAATGGCTCCCCTCACTCGTAGCCGCACGGAACAAAACCACGTTCCAAACTCCATGATGGCTGAGTATTATTCCCAGCGTGCCACGGCGGGTCTGATTATTGCCGAGGCCACCATGGTGATGAAAGGCAATTCTGCCTTTGTCGCCGAGCCCGGTATTTATTCCAGCGAGCAAGTGGCAGGTTGGAAAAAAGTGACGGAGGCTGTGCATGCAAAAGGTGGAAAGATTTTTTTGCAACTCTGGCATGGGGGACGCGCCTGCCATCCCAATTTAAATCAAGGTCAGGAGACCGTGGCACCATCAGCAATTGCTGTTGAAGGCGAGATCCACACGCCGCAAGGAAAAGTGCCCCATGTTACACCGCGAGCTTTAAAAGACGACGAAATCCCGGGAATCATCGAAGGCTTTCGTAAAGCCGCACAAAACGCCAAAGACGCAGGCTTTGACGGCGTTGAAGTTCACGGTGCCAACGGTTACTTGCTCGATCAATTTCTACGCGATTCCTCCAACAAACGCCAAGGTCCCTACGGGGGCTCTTTGCAAAATCGGGCGCAGTTATTACTGCAAGTCACCGATGCTGCCATTGGTGTTTGGGGCGCCGACCGCGTTGGCGTGCGTATTTCGCCGCTCAACAGCTACAACAGCATGAAAGATTCTGATCCCGTTGGACTCACTCTTTATGTGGCGCAACAGCTGAGTCGCAAAAAAATCGCTTACTTACATCTGATGCGCGCCGATTTTTTTGGCCTCCAACAAGGCGATGTGGTCACACCAGCTCGCGAGGGATTTCAAGGAGTTATTATCGGAAACATGGGCTACACTCCTGCCGAAGCCCACGAAGCCGTTGGTAAAAAACTTCTCGATGCGGTGGCTTTTGGACATCATTACGTGAGCAACCCAGATTTAGTGGCCTGTATCGAAAAGAACATCCCTTTTGTAGAACCCGACGCTTCCACTTTTTACACGCCGGGTGCAAAGGGTTACACCGATTACCCAGGCCAGACCTAAAAGTCTAAAAAACTGCAGACATCTCTCCACCAAAAAGCTAAGGTCGCGGCATGAATCTCCTGCAGCTGAATAACGGCTATAAACAGTACGGCACAAAAGTTCTCTTTGACGATGCTCGCTTTGCTATCAACGAAAGCGAGCATGTGGGAGTTATCGGCCCTAACGGCGCCGGCAAAACCACGCTGTTTAAAATCATCGTCAACCAGATTTCCCTGGATTCCGGGGATCTCATTAAATCGCAGCGGCTGAACATCGGCTATTTGGAACAAGAGGCCCACGAGCCGTTGGACATTTCGGCGGAAGAGTATTTACAAACCACCTGCACAAAACCTCTCTGGGAGCTCCAGCAACTTGGCACGGAGCTTGGCCTTCTGGAAAGTCACTTTGCCGTGCCCTTTCATAAACTGAGCGGTGGTTACCGGATGCGCATGAAGCTTTTGTCGCTCATCGGACGCGAGCCTAACTTGATGTTGCTGGATGAGCCCACAAACTTTTTGGATTTAGAAAGTATCTTGGCTCTGGAAAAATTTTTGCAGCGCTACGAGGGTGCCTTCATGCTCATCTCCCACGATCGCGAGTTTCTTCGCCGCGTGACCGATCATACCTTGGAGGTGGAAGGTGGCGAGATCACAAAATTTCCCGGCCACATCGACGATTACTTCGAGCAAAAAGCGCAACTCCGCACGATTCTCGAAGCCCAGGCCGCCAATCAAGAAGCCAAACGCAAACACTTGCAAGATTTTGTCGATCGCTTTGGAGCCAAAGCCACCAAAGCTCGCCAGGCACAGAGCCGCGTAAAGCAACTTGATAAAATGCAAAAGATTGAAATTAAAGATCTGCAAATACGTGCGCGCATCAAAATTCCCCCGCCACTTTCCACCGGCAAAGAGATTCTCAACATTCGAGGGGCCGCTCTCGGTTATCCCGAAAAAATCATCATCGCAAATTGCGAACTTCGTTTAGAAAGAGGCGTGCATCTTGGTGTGGTGGGTTATAACGGCGCCGGAAAATCAACGTTTCTTAAATCCCTCGCGGGACGCCTGCCCTTGCTGAAAGGCGAGCTGCAATTGGGTCACAATGTGAGCTTGTCGTACTACGCTCAACACGTGAGTGAAGAGCTGGACCCTAAAGACACCGTGATGCAAAGTCTTCAGCGTGTGGCCAGTCACGATATTCCCACGCAGGAAATTCTCAATATCGCGGGCTCGCTGCTTTTTTCGGGCGAAGCCGTGCAAAAAAAGGTGGCCGTGCTTTCTGGTGGCGAAAAATCCCGAGTGGCCTTGGGGCAGATTCTATTACAACGAAGTCCGCTGATACTGCTGGATGAACCCACCAACCACTTGGATTTTGACACTGTGGAGGCGCTCACCGAAGCTCTCAAAAATTATCCAGGAACTGTAGTCGTTGTAAGCCACGATCGCAGCTTTATTGGCCGAGTGGCCACTAAGATTTTAGAAATTCGCGATGGCCGCGCCGAAATCTATCCCGGCACCTACGATGACTATTTGTGGAGTCTTGAAAAAGGCTCGCTGAAGGATCGATTTGCCACAACCACTCCTGGCACCGCCGCGACAGTGGAAACAGCGTTGGAAAAAAATCCACAGCGGGCTTCCGAAAAAAACAGCACCTGGGTAGATAATAAAAAATTAAAAGATGAGATCAAAGATCTCCACCGGCAAATTAAAAAAGGCGAAGAGACACTGCAGAAACAAACGCAAAAACTCAGCGAGCTCAGTGAAGAGCTTTTATCAGCTAAAGGCCCACGCGCGGCTGAGCTTGCCAAAGAACTAAACGCATGTGCCCTGCAAATTCAACAGCTTGAAGACACTTTAATGATCCAAATGGAACGCCTAACGATGATCGACGGCTCGAACTAACCGGCAACGCTGAAAGTGATGAGTGCGCTCATCACAAGCATTAAACCTGCGGGCATGGACTTCTTCAGCGGATCGCCCACTTTGAGATGCATGGCCAAGGCCCCAAGCATCAACATGACAACCAATGCGGCGGCCGGGAGGACCAATGATGGAACCCACACACCTGCTAATAATGCGAGGGCAGATCCAATTTTAAGCGCACCGATCACATAGACAAACCATTCCGGCAAGCCGTAGGCTGCAAATTCTTCTTTTAGATTCTTGGCATTTTTTCCGCGATACTCAGTGCTTTTATTAAAGCGTAAAAGCCATACGTTCAAAAGCCCTAGAGCAACGATGATTTGTAAAACAGACGCGATTGAATTCATATTTAACCTCATTTTAAAATTTTTATTGTATAGCCCTGATCGCCATATCGTGGTCTAAACACCTATGGCCTACACTGCACTTTCTTTGTCGTATATTACTCAGTGGACCCTTATCATATCTTTTTTGATCTATGGAGCAAGCTGTTTAGTTTCAGAAAAAAATAGACAGGAATTTGAACGCTATCAAATGTTGCGCTTTAGAAAAATGGTTGGGCTTCTGCAGCTGGCAGCCTGCGCGGGACTTTTGTTAGGATTCTATTTTCGTTGGTTTGTTCCCATCACCTCTCTGGGACTTTCTGCGATGATGTTCGGCGCTGTTCTTGTTCGGCTACGCATCAAAGATAATGCGCTACAGACTGCTCCGGCTCTCTTTTATTTTCTTTTGAGTTTATTCTTACTTTTGCACTCGCTCAAACAACAGCTACATTAAAAAGCATTCCGATACCGGCAGTTGCCAACATTGCGAGTGCGCCCCAAAAGCCCACACGAAAAGCACCGATCCAAATATTCGCGCCACCCACCCGGGCTGCTAAAATCCCGAGGCCCACCAAAAAACTGAGAGAAGCGCCCGACACATAGAGCACAACATTTGGCTCTGGGCACAACAGCACCATGAGCAATGGGAGAGTGGCACCCACGGCAAAGCTCACCGCCGACATCACTGCGGCCTGAACCGGTCGGGCCGCCGACGTATCTGTTATTCCCAGTTCATCGCGAGCATGGCTTCCCAATGCGTCGTGCTCCATCAGTTGAAACGCCACCTGGCGAGCCAAGGTGGCTTCCAGTCCTCGCTCCATATAAATTTGTGCAAGCTCTTCACGCTCATGCTCCAGATTTGTCGCAAGCTCTTTGGCTTCGCGCTTAAGATCCGCGCGCTCGGTGTCTGCCTGCGAGCTCACCGACACATATTCACCTGCAGCCATGGACATTGCACCTGCCACCAATCCCGCCACACCGCTCACAAGAATCTGCTGATGTGTAGAATGGGCCGCAGCAATTCCAACGATCAGGCTGGCCGTGGACACAATTCCGTCATTGGCGCCAAGTACCGCTGCGCGCATCCACCCGGTTCTTTCGGATTTGTGGCCTTCTTTGTGTTTTCTGAGGGAGAGATTCATACAGATTCCTTATGATGAAAGCATGATAACAGTCGTTAAAATAAAATCAATGTGCTAAGAATTAATAATGTCCAAGTATACACCCGGTCAAAAAGTAGAACTCAAGATCCTTCGCG
>JAYUKO010000057.1:0-1650 GCA_043764415.1 Bdellovibrionales bacterium
TTTAAAACTTTATAAAACGACTCCACTTATTTTGCAGTCTACGATAAGCTTTGCCTGTGAATAAGTGGATGCTGCTCGCGGCCTTGGTCGTGTTCGTTACATTTGAATGGTATTACATAGGGTTAGATCCTAGTGAAGTGACCTTTGTCAGCGACGCTGCCACGTCTCAAAACGAGGCAGACAAATCTCCCAAGGAGTTAGAGGCGCAAACCATAAAAAACTTCCACATTGTTGACACAAAAGCGCAAAAAAAAGAGCTGGACCTTTGGGCCATCGAAGCCCACAAACCCATGGGGTTGCCCGAATGGAAGATGGAAGAAGTGAAGGCCCAATTTTACTCGGAAAATGCCACCTACACGGTCACCGGAAAAACGGGTACCGTGAACGAAGTTAAAAAGACGATGGTCATCGAAGGAAACGTGAAGCTCACATCCACCAACGGCTTTATTTTTTACACTGAAAAGCTCCGTTACAATCCAGATTCCCGCAAAATTATTTCCGACGACAAGGTGAGCCTAGAGGGGCCCCCCGAAGAAAAAGCAGGACGACTGTACCTCGAGGGCGTGGGTTTATCTGTGGAGATGGAAACTAATTTGATGATTATGCAAAGTAAGGTCAAGGGCTTTAAAACCATGAGCGATAACCGTGTGATGAATATTTCTAGCGACCGTGGGGAGTTCAGTGGTAAAAGAAAATCCGCGGCTTTTAAAAATAACGTTGTTATCAAAGTAGACGAGATGCGGGTGCGCGGAAATTATGCAATTTTCCAGTACAAAGACAACCGCCTTGATACGCTGTTTATGGATGGTGGAATTCACATGCAGGATCACGACAAGTCGGGCTCGTCGGGCGAGGCTATTGTTTATTTTACAGAAGACAAGTATATTTTCCGCAAGAAACCATTTGTTACGCAAAACGACAATGAACTTATCGGAGACGAGATCATCATTTTTAACAAGGGCCAAAGGGTTCAAGTTAAGAACGCCAAAATAGAGTATCATGATTCGGAGAAGCCAAAATGAGTTTACTCACAGTTGATAAAATATCCAAAACTTACAAGGGCCGAAAAGTCGTAAAAGATGTTTCGTTCACCGTGACTTCCGGGCAAGTGGTGGGTCTTCTCGGGCCCAATGGCGCTGGCAAAACAACAAGTTTTTATATGGTGGTCGGCTTAGTGACAACCGAGTCGGGCGAGATCAAATTGGATGATATTTCCATTGGCGATACGCCCATGTACGAACGCGCGCGCATCGGCATAAGTTATCTTCCGCAGGAGCCCAGCATTTTTCGCAAACTCACAGTGAAAGAAAATATTTTGGCAGCTCTCGAGGTGCAATTGTCATCGCGGGGTCGTCGCCAGGAGCGATTGGATCAGCTCATTGCTGATTTTGGCTTGGAAGCCATTGTGAATAGTTACGGTTTTTCTTTATCGGGCGGTGAGCGCCGACGTGTCGAAATAGCACGTTCTTTAGCCGTATTTCCTAAGTTTCTTCTCCTCGACGAGCCTTTCGCCGGGATCGACCCAATTGCGGTTAATGAAATTCAGAAAATTATCCGAAAACTTAAGGAGAAACAAATAGGTATCCTGATTACAGACCATAACGTAAGAGAAACTTTAGAAATCTGCGATATTGGTTATATAATGAAAGA
>JAYUKO010000058.1:0-5439 GCA_043764415.1 Bdellovibrionales bacterium
AGCAATCAGCAGGCTGCCGACTTAGTCCTCGGGCAACCCAATATGACAACCAACACCTGCAACACCGGTGCTCTTTCGGCTCAAACATTGTGTAACCCTTCATTTGTCCATAGTGATGGGACACGTCTCGTAGTGGCAGATGAAGCAAACAGCCGGGTTCTGATCTGGAACACACTCCCTACGACGACTCAACAAGCTGCTGATCTGGTCCTCGGACAGCCCAACATGACTTCCAATGCCGACGGTACCCTATCGCCATCCGACATCAACCTGGCTTTTCCGGGAGGGGTTTTTATTTCTGGGTCGAAGCTTCTGGTTGTAGACAGCGGAAGCAATCGGGTGCTGATATGGAATACGTTTCCTACCGCTAATGAGGAGGCAGCTGATGTGGTCGTGGGGCAGGCCAATTTTACCGTCAACGCCTCAGACACAACAAATTCGACCCTCACATATCCCTACATGGTCTCAGTTCATGGCAATCAAATGTTTATCGCCGACTATGGCAACAGCCGAATCCTCATCTGGAACAGCATCCCTACAAGCTCAGGTGCCGCAGCAAACGTTGTCATAGGACAGCCTGACTTTACCACTTTTGGGTCCAACACAGGCGGGCGCAGTGCCGCTTCACTAGCAGAGGCGGCAGGACCCGTCGTCGATGAGCAAGGTCGATTTTATGTTCCAGACTTCAGTAACCATCGAATTTTAATTTATAACCAAATACCAACAACGATCCATCAAGCCGCGGATGCAGTTATTGGCCAGGTAGATTTCGTAACGGGTACACAAAATGCCGGTGGAGTCAGCGCCACGAGCCTTTCCAACCCTTGGGGACTGTCTATTCACGATGGAAAACTCTGGGTCGGCGATTATACCAACCACAGAGTTTTGCGCTTCACGATTCCGTACTAACTTACTGCTTTAGAAAAGAAGTGAGCTCAAGAGTCACTTCACCAAATTGGCCAGGCTGAATAGACTTCACCATACCGCTGAGAGCCACGGTTTGATTGGCCCACATTTTCACTTCGCCACCAGATTTGTTATCTTTCAGGCGAATGTGCTGACACTCAAAAGTTCCAGCGGGAACTGTTACCGTGTCGGTGATGATTTCAATGAGTTCCATGTCTTGCTCAGGAATCTGCTGCTCTTGTCCGTTGGCGATTACTTTTTTGATTTCGCCAGTGTTTGCATCGATCAACACTTCCATTTTTTGCTTTCCTAAGAATCCCATGTCCACATCTTGAGTCATCCATGCTTCGTCAGCAGTGACTGAAGTTGCAGTCATCACCATCGAACCCTGGATGAAACCCATGTTCATGCTGTAAGACGCTGTGTCTCCCACAGTCCAGTTGATCAGAGAGCGTCCCTTAAGTCCTTGGAGCGCCATTTCACTCACAGTTGTAAACGGGTTGGCCGCAAATACGTTCGCAGCAAATAGAACCACCATTGCAAATATAGCTTTGTGCATCATAAATCCTCCTTGTTGATGTACTTTTAAAATCACAACACGCGGGTCAAAGTTTGTCATGACACTGGCTATAAACCGATATAAAACGCGGGAAATGGAGGGATTTTATTATGATTCAAATTTTCGCAATTCTTTTTCAATCGTATGTTTTTGCAGCGGCAATTCCAGTGAACGAAGCCAAACTTTTAACGGCCACGGGGCTTGAAAAATCCTACATTTCAAAAGAGACCGGAGACTCGCTAGAGAGTTTACTGTTTTACTCTAACAACGGCATCTCTTGCGGGTTAGAGGAGTTTTACATCGACGGTTACAACATCACTGAGGGCACTGAAGCTGCGCCCACAAAGTTTGAAGTGATCAGCGTTGTTACCGGTCCTACAAACTATTGTGCTGCTAGCGAAGAATTTAAGTGTTACACGTATTTTTTCCTGCAAAACGACGCCTGGAAAACGCTCGGCGCCGAATGCGATTACGACTCCAAATTTAACGAATAGCAAATTTAAGCTTGTTTTTATTAAAATAACCAAGTGGATCTAGGGGTCTGTTTTTATAACGGACTTCAAAGTGCAGGTGATCTCCGCGAGACCGCCCCGTGTGGCCCACAAAGCCGATCAAATCTCCTTTATTCACCCAGGTTTTTTCTTTTTTATCAAAGCCGTTAAGGTGAGCATAAAACGACGCCCAGGTTTTACTGTGCTCGATAATTACTAATTTTCCATAACCGTGAAACTTTGTTCCTTGATATGTGATCCAGCCAGACTCGGCCGCATAGATTTTTGTATTCTTAGAGGCACTGACATCAATTCCACGATGTCGTCCTTTATACCCACGACTGATTCGCCGATAGTCTTTTAACGGAAACGAAAATTCAATGGTTGGAGATTCGGGAACATCCACAACCTCTTCGCCATCTTCCATGGTCGAACAGGCGGTGACAAAATAAAGTCCCAATAAAAATAAAAATTGAACCCAGCGCAAATTCAAACCCATCACCTAGTACATCGGAAACTGCTGGCAAAGCTCTTTCACTTGCGCGCGCACTTTGGTTATCACAGCTTCGTCTTTGGTATTCTTCACCACTTGCGAAATCCAAAGGGCAATTTTTTTCATCTCAGCAGGCCCCATCCCACGGGTGGTGAGAGCTGGTGTGCCAATGCGAATTCCACTGGTCACAAAGGGACTGCGTTTTTCATTGGGAACTGTGTTTTTATTCACCGTGATTCCAGCATGATCCAAAGCGATCTCTGCATCTTTTCCAGTGACGTCGGTCGCCGATAAATCCACCAGCATTAAGTGGTTGTCGGTGCCGCCGGTAACGAGAGAAAATTTTTCTGCGAGCAAACCTTCGGCAAGAGCTTTTGCATTTTCGATAATTTTTTTGGCGTAGGTTTTAAATTCTGGTTGCAGAGCTTCTTTAAAAGCCACAGCTTTCGCCGCGATCACATGTTCTAGGGGTCCACCCTGAATGCCAGGAAAGATTTTGCTATTCACTTTTTTTGCGTTTTCTTCAGAGGTCAAAATCAAACCGCCACGGGGACCGCGCAGAGTTTTGTGAGTTGTCGTTGTGACATAGTCGGCGTAGGGAATAGGGCTTGGGTGCGCTCCTCCGGCCACAAGACCAGCAAAGTGCGCCATATCCACCAAGAGTTTTGCTCCAACGGCGTCGGCAATTTCTTTAAATTTTGCAAAATCCAAAAGCCGTGGATAGGCACTATAGCCAGCAATGATCATTTTGGGTTTAAACTCTTTGGCTTTATTCAGAATATCTTCGTAGCTAATTAAGTTTGTCTTTGGATCTAAGCCATAGCTTGCCACCTGAAAAAGAATTCCACTAAAATTCACCGGCGATCCGTGAGTTAAATGACCACCGTGCGAGAGGTCCATTCCAAGCACACGCTCTCCAGCTTTCATTTCTGCCAAGTAAACAGCCATGTTGGCTTGCGATCCAGAGTGGGGCTGCACATTGGCAGCGGCGGCGCCAAAAAGTTCACAGGCCCGGCTAATAGCTAACGACTCAGCAACGTCCACAAACTCACAGCCACCGTAATAGCGCTTCCCAGGATACCCTTCGGCGTATTTGTTGGTGAGCACAGATCCCTGAGCTTCCATCACGGCCTTCGATGTGTAGTTTTCAGACGCGATCATCTCGAGACCAAACTGCTGACGCTCAAATTCATTTTGGATGGCATTGTAGATCTCTAAATCCACGGACTTCAACGACATAGGAACTCCATTCTAAACAGGGTGATTTAATTTCTGCACACGATCCGCGTGTCGGCCACCTTCAAACGTTGTGGCTAAAAAAGCTTTTATCGCCGAAAACAATTCGTTTTCAGGAAGAAGTCGCGCACCTAAACAAAGCACATTGGCATCGTTATGGGCCCGCGAAAGTTTAGCTGACTCTTCGTTCCAGCAAAGGGCTGCACGTATAAAAGAATATTTATTGGCTCGCATCGCCATACCCTGGCCCGATCCGCAAACCAGAATTCCCATGGCAGAGGAATCTTTTTTAAGTTCGAGGACCACTTTATCCGCGTAGTCGGGGTAATCGGTGCGGTCTTCGTTTTGTGGACCTATATCAACGACGTCGTTTTGCTTTTTTAAAAACTCAACAACTTTTTGTTTGGTTAAAAATCCAGCGTGATCCGAGGCGATGTATATTTTCATATTTTACTAAAGATCACACAGGCATTGGTTCCACCGAAACCAAAGCTGTTGTTGAGAACGTGTTCAAACTTTCCATCCCGCGCATGGTGCGGAACGTAGTCTAAATCACAGTCTTCTGATGGAGAATCCAAATTGATCGTGGGCGGCGCAATTTGATTTTTAAGAGCTAACAAACTGTAAACACTTTCCAAGGCGCCAGCGGCACCGAGTGCGTGGCCAGTCATACTTTTTGTGCTACTCACCCAAAGTTTTTTAGCATGGTCACCAAAGACAAACTTAATTGCCGTGGACTCAATACCATCGCCGGTGGGTGTACTTGTGCCATGGGCGTTGATGTAGCCCACTTTCTCTGGTGCCAGTTGCGCGTTTTTCAAAGCCATCTTCATGGCCATGGCAGCACCTGCTCCATCCGGAGGCGGACTTGTCATATGATAAGCATCTGACGAAGCGCCATAGCCCGTGAGCTCGGCATATATCTTTGCACCTCTGCGCGAGGCGTGTTCGTAATCTTCGAGAATCAGTATGGCTCCGCCTTCGGCTAAAACAAAGCCATCGCGATTGCGATCAAAAGGACGAGAGGCTTTTGTGGGCTCATCGTTTCGCGCCGACAGAGCACGCATCGAAGAGAATCCAGCAATAGCCAGGGGAGTGACAGCTGCTTCCACGCCACCTGAAATCATCACATCACAGGTGCCTTCTTGAATGTATTTGGCGGCTTCGCCCACGGAGTGAACACCGGAAGCGCAGGCCGATGTGACAGAAAAATTTGGACCGCGCAAACCATAGCGAATTGAAATATGTCCTGAGGCCATGTTGGTAATGACTAAAGGAATAAAAAACGGAGTGATCCGCGAAGGTCCCTTGGCGGCAAGAACAATGCATTGTTCTTCGATGGAAGGAAGGCCACCAATACCCACACCCACCATGGCTCCGGTGCGTGCACGCAAAACTTCGTTGGAAGCAAAATCCAAGCCCGAATCCGTGATCGCTTGTTGAGCTGCGTACATCGCAAACTGCGTAAAGCGATCCATTTTCTTTTGCTCTTTTTTCTCGATCACGACGGAGGGATCAAAACCTTTGACCTCTCCGGCAATTTTCACGTCGAATTTTTCAGTATTAAAATGGGTGATGGGGCCAATGCCTGACTGGCCGGAACAAATATTTTTCCAGTTCTCTTCAATGGTGAGACCGAGAGGAGATACGATGCCCAGACCAGTCACTACGACTCGACGTTGTGGTTTGGCAGGGCGGGTAAAAACACTTGTTTGCGACAAGGCTCGCCTCCTAAATTAGGCTTTGCCTTTAGT
>JAYUKO010000059.1:0-5419 GCA_043764415.1 Bdellovibrionales bacterium
AAAGGAAATCTGCTCAAAGTTTTGATGGGCGAAAAGATCGGAACTGTGATCAACTAAAAAGGGGTTCAGCATGATTAACGTCAAAGATTTAAATAAAAATACAGAAACCAAGATGAAAACCGCCATCGCGGCCCTTGGTAACGAATTTAAAAAGATTCGCACAGGCCGCGCTCAGGTGACAATGCTCGACGCCGTTCGCGTAGACTACTACGGCAATCCAACTCCTCTCAATCAGGTCGCCTCTGTGACCTGTCCCGATGCGCGTAGTTTTTTGATCACTCCCTGGGAAGCTTCTGTTTTAAAAGCCATCGAAAACGCAATCGTTAAGAGCGATGTGGGAATGGCGCCCATTAACGACGGCAAAGCCGTTCGCCTTCGACTTCCTGATCTGACCGAAGACCGACGCAAAGAGCTGGTAAAACAATCTAAGAAAGCCGTGGAAGACGCTAAGGTTGCAGTTCGTATGGCTCGCCGTGATGCCAACGAAGAATTAAAAATTGCTTTGAAAGACAAAGTGATTTCTGAGGATCAAAACAAGCAGTACTTAGATGACATTCAAAAAATGACCGACAAATACACCGCAGACGTTGATAAGTTGTCTGCCGATAAAGAAAAAGAAATCATGACAATATGATGCAGTCACAGAGTTTATCTCTGCCTCAGCATCTTGCCATCATCATGGATGGAAACGGGCGCTGGGCGGAGCGCAGAAGAAAAAATCGATTTATGGGCCACTTCAAGGGGACGCGAGTGGCCAAACAAATCATCGAGGAATGCTCTCGCTTAGGCTTAGCAAACCTCACTCTTTATACATTCAGCACCGAAAACTGGTCCCGGCCCATCCAGGAAGTTTCGTTTTTGATGAAGCTTCTTGCGAAATATCTCTCTAAGGAAAGACAAACATTAATCGACAACAATATTCGTTTTCAATGCATAGGACAGTTGGACCGACTTCCCTCTTTCGCACAGGAAGAAATCACCAAGACGATTTTAGCCACCCAAAAAAATACCGGGATGAATTTGTTTTTCGCCCTCAGCTATGGCGGTCGGCAGGAAATCTTACAGGCTGTAAAAAGCTTTGCCTCGCTTGTGAAAGCTGGCGAATTATCCCCTGAGGATCTCACCGAGGAGCGCTTCGCGACATTTTTAAATACATATCCAACTCCCGACCCTGACATGATCATCCGCACGAGTGGAGAGATGAGACTTTCTAATTTTCTAACCTGGCAGTCGGTTTACAGTGAAATCTTCGTTACAAATACCTTGTGGCCCGATTTTACAAAGGACGATCTGCATCAGGCACTGATTCAGTATAAAACGCGCGAGCGCCGCTTTGGAAAAACCTCTTCGCAGATTCTCGAAAGCAATCTGTAATTTCCTATGACAACACTACTCAGCAGAGTTATTTCAGGTTTTGCTGCCCTAGGAATCCTCCTCGGCACGCTGTTCTGGGGTGGCACTATCGGGCTCGCTTGTCTCGGCAGCTTTGTCGTAGCCATCGCGGCTATTGAATACGCTTTGCTTTTCGAGCGTGTCTCCCTCTGGTTTTCCTCGTTTTTAGTATTTTTCTTTTTTGTTTATCTCACGCAAGTGATTCATCCGGAATACGCAGTTGCGGTGTTGAGTATCAGTTTTATTTTGACTTCCTCTTTGGGAATTTGTCTCTTTCATCACTTGGATCCAAAACAGATGTTGGCAAAACTGCAATGGCCCTTGATGGGACTTTTGTATGTGGGCCTTTTTCCCGCGCTTGCTATACAAATTCTTTACGAAACGGGTTGGCCGTTATTAATTTTTCTTTTGGTCACCGTTTTCTTCGGCGATATTTTCGCGTTCTTTTTTGGCTTGTACTGGGGCGGAAAAAAACTGTTCCCGCAAATTTCTCCCAAAAAAACAATTTCCGGAAGCTTTGGCGGCCTCATTGGTTCTCTCGTTTGTGGTGGCACCTATCTTTATGTCTTTTCGGAGCTTCGCGATCCGTTTTTGATCTTTTTCTTGTGTATCGCTATTGGGGCTTTTGCCCAGTTGGGCGACTTTTTTGAATCCCTACTCAAGAGAATTTCCGGCAAGAAAGATTCTGGTGCCATTATGCCGGGCCACGGTGGCCTGTTAGACAGGCTCGACGGGGTTTATTTTGGTGCTCCAGTCCTGTACTTCTTCTGTTCATTTTTTGAACTTGCCTCTTATTTTCCCCACGCCTAAACTTTAACTATGAATATAATCTACGATTTCCTTGCTCAAGGTGTCTCGTTTGTCGTTCCAATGATCATCCTTTTGGGAGTTCTCATTTTTATTCACGAACTCGGGCATTTTGCAGTGGCAAAATACTTTAACGTGAAGGTCGAAACTTTCAGCCTCGGTTTTGGGCCAAAAATTTGGAAAAAAACTCACGGAGAAACAACTTATTGTGTTTCTGCGATTCCATTTGGCGGCTACGTTAAAATGTACGGCGACGATTTTGGCGGTGAAGTTCCCGATCACATGAAAGAGCGCTCTTTTTTGCACAAGCCGATTTATCAGAGGATCGCCATTGCCCTTGCTGGTCCCTTGATGAATTTATTTCTCGCTTACTTTTTATTTTGGGGCCTAAGCCTTATTGGCGAACAAGTGATCGCACCCAAGCTAGGTGATCTTGCAGAGAATAGCGAAGCTTTTAAATCGGAGTTTCGCTCGGGCGATCGTATCCTCGCCATTGATGGCAATACTGTGGGACGCTGGGAAGATGTGGAAGAGGCGATTCAGAGCCATCCCAATTCCGACCTCAGTTTTCGAATTTTGCGCGAAACCCACGAAGAGCCTATGACAATCATGGTAGCCACTAGCCAAGGACCCAGCAAAAATATCTTCCACGAAGGGCGGATCGAGGGTCAAATTGAAGGCTTCGATTTTGCCTCGGATGCGTCGGTTATTGGTGTTTCAGACCCGCAATCTTTGTTTGGCAAGATGGGTTTTAAAACGGGTGATCAAATTGTCAAAATTAACAACGTAAAGGTCTCTAAATATCGCAGTATCAGCGATATCTTGATCAACGAAAGTTCCAATACCGAAAAGAAAATTGTTTTCGAAATCGATCGTTACGGCACAAAACCCGGTCAAAAAGCGGAGTCTGTGAGAATCGAATGGGATCTCAACAAAAATCCGCTTCCCGATCGCCCGGAAAAATTGGGCTATGAAAAACCCGAAACGTTTATTGGTGCTGTTGGTGCTAAGACGCCCGCCGAGCAAGCTGGACTGCTTGCCAATGATCAGTTTTTAAATATTAACGAAACTCCGATTCGCTCATTTCAAGATATTGTCACAGCGGTCAGTTCGTTTAAAGAAAAAGGCGAGCCTCTCAAGGTTGTTGTTCGTCGCAATGGCGAAGTTAAAAACTTCGAAATCACGCCACAGATGACTGAAATTAAATCCGAAGTGGGAGGCCCCACCGACAAGCGATTTACGATTGGTGTTCAGCCATTAAAGTCCACTCATATTGATTACATCAAGTGGCGCGCTCCAACCTTCCTCGCCTCGTTCACTTGGGCTGCAGCCAAAACGTGGCAATGGACGCACGTTACGATTATGAGTTTTGTATTTGTAATCACCAACAAAGTTTCACCTAAAAATCTTGGTGGTTTTATCTCGATTGGACAAATGGCACAAAAAAGTTGGCAAGCCGGGATTGACTACTTTTTGCGAATCATGGCAATTATCTCTCTGAATCTTTTCGTTTTAAACTTGTTGCCAGTGCCCGTTTTGGATGGAGGACATATTGTTCTGTTTACAATCGAAGGCATTCGTGGCGCACCCATCAGCATCAAAAAATTGGAAGTCGCTCAACAAATCGGAATGTTTTTACTCCTCTCGTTGTTGGCGTTTTCATTATTCAACGACGTCAGTCGCCTCTTCGGCTCGTAAAAGAGGCGTGTTGTGTTAACCCTCACTATTTCGACGAGCTCTGCGAAGGGTTCGCTCTGCCTTGGTGATAGCCAAAATATTCTCGGCCAGGAGTCGTGGCAAAAGAAGACTTCGCACAGCGAGGTTGTCACTCAAACGCTCGAGGAGCTTCTGCAAAAGACGGGAGTTCAACTACAGGATATCGAACAGCTTGTTTGCTCTACAGGGCCAGGAAGCTTTACAGGTCTTCGTGTGGGTCTTAGCGTGACTCGAAGCTTAGCTTACAGCTTGCAAATTCCCATTATCAGCATCAACGACGGCCTTGCCATCTCTCTCAACGAGCCCGCACCCGAGCCCACGCACATTCTCACCGTGATCAACGCGCAAAAAAACAAAGTTTTTGCTGGAATCTACAAAAAGCATCTCCAGCAAATCCAGGAAATTCTTGCTCCCACTTTGCTTTCCGCTCTCGAGCTTGAACCGTTGCTTACGGAGAACCATTACGACGTTATGGGTGATGGAGTTGATTTGATTTGCGACATCACGATGGAAAAAAATAAATTTTTGCTACACAGTCTCACTACGGCATTTCCCGATGCGACTTTGATTCACTCTTACGTGCAAAAAAATATTTCGGTAATTACAAAAATCCCCTGGAACGAACTTTTACCACTTTACCTCCGAGCTTCGGCGGCTGAGGAAGTGCGTGCTGAAAAGTTGAGCAAAAAGATATAACGCTCCGCGCTCTTTTAATCGTTCCGTCATAGGCCGCTTATATCCTATGATTAAGGACAATGGGGATAACCACGTTGGACCATTTTATCAATTTTTACGACATCCTTGAGGTAGACCCCAAGGCCTCCTCCTTTGAGGTGTACCAGGCTTATTTAAAGGTCAAAAAGACCTATTCCTTGCGCGATCCGCAAATGTTTAAAAACTTTACCTTCGACGAAATTCAAGAGCTTCTCACCATGATCGAAGAGGCATACTCCACTATCGGCAACGACGAGACCCGGATCGTTTACGATGCCCACTTTTTTAAAATCTATCCACACCTCAGATCCAAGATCGGCACCATGGACTTTGACGACAGCCCGAGAGCTGTGCTTGCAAGTACTTCACCAACGATGGCACCTCAGCCCGTCTCCACCGAAGCGCCCATGGAAACCGTCAATGCGGTCACCGCTGCGCAAGCGGCGCCTATAAACCCCGTTCCTTCTGGCCTGGGCAAAACATCTTTAAGCTCCTACGAAATCGATGAGGCGTTTGAGGCGCAAATCAGCACGCAGGAATTTTTTGACGGTGTGTTTTTAGGAAAAATTCGTAAGTACAAAAAAATTAAAATTGAAGATCTCAGTCAAAAAACATGTATTAGCCTTAAATACCTCTACGCCATCGAAGATAATAACTACAATGCCCTTCCGGCACCGGTTTTTACGCGTGGATATGTGGTTCAGTATTGCAAATTCTTAGATCTCGATGCAGATAAAGTGCTTCAAACCTTTATGAAGCTGTATCAAAATGGTCGAGAGTAAAACAATAA
>JAYUKO010000060.1:0-1640 GCA_043764415.1 Bdellovibrionales bacterium
AGGCGGTGGACAGGGGTTTCAAAAACCCTACGACGACGACGACTTTGGCCCAGCAGCCACAAGCCCCTCAACAGCTATCAATGACGAAAAGGTGGACCTATCAGATATCAATCTGACGGAGGATGAAAAAGCAGCGTTGAGCTCAAAAGGGCTTAAAACAAAACACATCGAAGAGATTCTGAAATTTGCAGCTAAGCTTAAGCTTGAAAATGCTGCGGGGATGCGACGTCAAGATTTAGTCTTTGAAATCCTTAAGCGTGCCGCACAGTTAGTGGACGTCTATGGAGACGGAGTTTTAGAAATCCTGCCTGATGGGTATGGCTTTTTACGCTCGCCCGATTACAATTATCTCCCAGGCCCAGATGATATTTACGTGAGTCCTTCGCAAATCCGTCGTTTTGGTTTGCGCACAGGGGACACGGTCAGCGGAACCGTTCGCCCGCCAAAAGATGGGGAAAAATACTTTGCCCTGTTAAAGGTCGAAGAGCTCAATCACGAACCGCCAGAGCGATCTAAAGACAAAATTCTCTTTGATAACCTCACCCCTCTTTACCCAGACAAACGTCTAAAGCTCGAGCACGATCCCGCTGATTTCACCACGCGAATCGTAGATTTGATGGCGCCACTCGGGATGGGTCAAAGAGCCCTGATCGTGGCACCCCCACGAACTGGAAAAACAGTTCTTTTGCAAAACATAGCCAATGCGATTTCTAAAAATAACCCAAACTGTAAACTGATTGTTCTGTTGATCGATGAGCGTCCCGAAGAAGTGACGGACATGTCGAGAAACGTGCGCGGCGAAGTTGTGAGTTCGACCTTTGACGAACCACCAACTCGTCACGTTCAAGTTGCAGAAATGGTTTTGGAAAAAGCAAAACGGCTTGTGGAGCATAAGCACGACGTTGTGATTCTTTTAGATTCCATCACGCGACTCGCTCGCGCTTACAATACGGTGGTACCGCCGTCTGGAAAGATTCTCTCCGGTGGTGTGGATTCCAATGCTCTCCATAAGCCCAAGCGCTTCTTTGGTGCCGCTCGAAACATCGAAGAGGGCGGGAGTTTAACAATTATTGCCACAGCCTTAATCGATACGGGTTCGCGCATGGATGAAGTTATTTTCGAAGAATTTAAAGGAACAGGAAACTCCGAAATCCATCTGGATCGTAAGCTCATGGAAAAACGTATTTTCCCATGTATGGACATCAATAAATCGGGCACTCGAAAAGAAGATCTTTTGATCGAAAAGGCCGACTTAAACCGCCTATGGATCTTGCGTAAGGTTTTAGCACCGATGAACGTTGTGGATAGCATGGAGTTTTTGACCGATAAAATGAAGGATTCCAAGACCAATTCCCAATTCTTATCCGGAATGGGCGGCGGATAGCTAAATCCGTCAAAAAAACTGCCCAGTGTTTGCGCACCGGTTATGGCGTAAAATTGCGCAAACACTACCCATAGTGTTTTAGAACACGATAAAGGTCCAGATTTAGAGAAATGATGTGGATAACTTTGTGGAATAGTTTGATTTCTGTGCATATCCCTAAAAATGGCCTAAAAATAGGCTCGACCTTGATAAATACATGTGTTAATTAGCTAAGTTCTCGAGAAATGGAGTATTGCGTTATGAAAGCAGAAATTCA
>JAYUKO010000061.1:0-5412 GCA_043764415.1 Bdellovibrionales bacterium
CTTCTCATTTTCCATGGCATAGGGCGTCCCTCCTAAGCCAATGTTAGTGTCACCCATGTCCCCTTACAAATATGTTACCTATGTAACCTGTTTGGACCGACTCCAATTGATAATTCCAAACCCAAACCACACCCACACACTGACCAACAATTCCACAACCAAGAAACATTTTCCACAACCCCATCCAGGACGCTAAAACCGACCGACCTATGCTACATTCCCACAAATGCGACCCATCGTCCTCCTCTGCATCCTCCTCCTCACCACCCCATCGTGGGCACAACTCCAGTGCCGCGACCTGTTCACCGTCCCTAAAGATGACACGTCCATTATCCTTCCCGAATACCTTGGCATTAACTCCCGGGTCGAAGAGCTAATTCTCGATGGTCCTCTTCAGGATGCGGCCCTGAGACTCACAGATCTTTTTTACCAGATTAGTGACCCGCATTTTATCAGTAAGCTGATTCATGTTTTCGAACAAAGATCTTATCATTCGAATCCAGAAGCCGATCCGAACTCGGACTGGTATGTTTGGAAAGCTCAATTCGAACTGCAGAATCCCCATGTTAATTTTCTAAACGCCGATTGGATCCGCATGTGGAACATACGCACCGCTCTCCACGATCAGTTTTCGGACAACTGGAGTTCGCATCAACTGGCGTGGATGACCGCCTGGCTTTCAAAGGTTGTAAGTCCGGTGCATTTTCGCTCCTCGCCCCGTGACCAAGTGGTCCCAAACAATCAAGGCCCTTTGGTCATGCTGCAAAATCCAGTTCTCCGGCACGTTTTTAAAATCCTTCTGTCTGATGGAAAATTTAAAAAAATCATTTCAGATGTCCTCAACCAACGTCATCGATTGCAGGGCAAGCTCAAACAGCAACTCTCAAAAGAAACTGTCGAATTGGACACCAGTCTCGAATCGCAAGTTCTCGTTCAGATGACTTTTCAAATTCTGTACTCGCGTTATAAAGCGTTTATCGAAAATCATAACTACAAGAACGAACCCTACGATGGGTTGTTTGTTACGGATGATATCCATCGTTATTTGTATGATCTTTTTGAGAGCCCGAAAGCAAAAGACCTTTCCATCCATTTTTTGAAACATGTTTTTTTAGGGAATGCGATGCCTATTCTAGACGTCGAGTTGCAGAGTTTATTGATGTCCGCGTTGCAACGACAGATGCGTCCTATCATCAACGAGGCCATGGAAAGAACGGTCCCCACCGCCGATGCACCCCGCCCTCCTACTCAGCCCACAATCAGCCTCACTCCAATCCCTCTCGCAGAGCACGCCCACGATGTGATCGAACGTCAACCCTACAGCTTCACGATGGCGCGAAGTTTAAATCTCGGCACTCAGGTTTTGGTTTTTGCAGAAGGGTCTTTGCGAATTTTCGAAAGCGAAACGGTAGAAGAGATCTCTAAGTTTGCGCGGGCGATTCAGTACGGCTTTACAGATGTGGACGGCTCGAATGGGCTTAAAGCGCTGGCTGTAAGTAGCTACTACGAACTTAAACCTGGCCATAGTTACTATCGCATGGTGGTGCGCCGTGAAGGTAACAAATGGACGGTTGTGGCAACTCTGCATAAAGATAAAGTCAGAGGCTACGTGAAAAAGCTCGCAGGCCCGCATCCCCGTTAAGCGCGAGTAGGAGTTGTTGCGCAAATTTCTACAGACGCGCTAAAAACTTAAAGCCAGCGAGGTTGTCACAGTCGTATTGCTCTCCGACACTTGAGACACTCTTTTGGGAAATACCTTCTCATCCGCCGAAAGATAACGAACTTCGGTTCGCCAAAGCAAATAGGACTCCAAAGTTTGATCCCACCCAATAGACCCCCCGTAGGCCGAAAGGCCTTCAGCTTGCCCGGTAACGATCACAATCTGATCAGGATCATTAAAATGCTCCAACCGTAGAGCTAATTTTTGTGTGTTCGAAATTTTATGTCTCGCCATGAGTGAGGCCCCAATCCATTCGCTCGAGCCCGAGCCAACAGGTTTTTTCTGAAATCCCAAATCAAATTCTGCGATCCACTCTAAGCTCTCCGCATTTTTATTGCGCACAATAAAATTGTGATAGTGGCGAAATTTGCTCGGGCGAGGAGTGCCCAAAAGATCGGGAGATACTTCATTCCCCAGCAGTGTGTTGTAAGCAAAGGAAATATTCTTTAACGAATACTCAATACCCGTTCCGACATTTTTGTCGGTGTTGTTTTCGGAAATATTCTGCCAGCCATTTGTGACCAACAACTGCAACGTCAATGCCTCGGTGGCAGCATGAGTGAGTTTTACGCCCGACATGTAATATGGCGAGTAGTCGGCCACCAGCGAACGCGTAAGAACAATGTTATCGCGCGAAATCCAAGTTTCTGCTCCCACATGGGCGAAAAAGATTCCGGTATCGATCCACGTTTTATCAGACAGCTTGTAGCCAATGCGTGCCTCTTGAATGTGTCGCGAAAGATCAGGACCGCTCACTGCACCGTTTGTGGGCTCGGCGGCGTAATTGCTTTGCACCGACGTCCCTGCCTGCATGGCTAAACGGCCACGGAGTTTTTCCGATGCAAGATTCGCTTCCAAAAACCCTAAATTGAGATTGAACTCATTGGTGCGCGCAGGCTGGCTGGAGTAAGCGCGATCGCCGCTGACCGGGGCGTTGAAGTCGAAGGCGTACTGGGTGTCCACAAACCCACCCCAGGTGATGTTTGGTCTTAAGTCCTCGGCGCGGCTGAGTGTGGTGACGGATGTAACAAGTATGGTTAAGAAAAAGACTTTCATGATGTCTCCAAATCCTAAAATCCGCGAATTTTACTTCGCGCGAACGCCAAGAGTTGCAAGAATCTCGATATAAACCGAAGGCACTTTTCTCAGTGCGACCTGATCGATGGATTTGCTAAGTTCTTTGACGTGAACTCTTTGCGCAGAGCCTTCATCGACACCTACCTTGCAATCGAAATCCCAGTAATCGACGCCTTCAGGGAGGCTTTTGCGGCGCTCTCTGGCCAAGTATTTATTAACTTCGGCTTTGATAGCCTCAATGACACGATCTGGCTTTTTATTGGGTGCTTCTAAAGCAAAATTTTTCTTCATAGTGGTGTTACCTATCCCAAAAAGCAGGACTCTGCATCTCTATTTTTATTAAACCAGTGCGTCTGACAGTATTTAATTCATTCTGCAAACCTAGCCCTTTGATGTAATTGAATTTTCTAAATTTTCTTAATAAACAAAATCAGTTAGCATTACATGATGAGTAGCGAAATCCAGACCAAAGTTGATCTCTTCAAGCTCGCAAATTCCACGGTGTACACTGCAGATGGTAGTGCAATGGTTATGAGGATGCTTTGGCAAAAGCAAACAGCAATTCTTATTTTTTTAAGGCATTTTGCGTGCATGGCTTGCCGCTCCCACGTGGATCAGGTTTGGAAAAATCGCGAACAGTACGAAAAATCTGGCGGGAAGATCATTTTTGTGGGCAATGGATCGGCGTCGTTCATAGATCAATTTAAAAAAGATATGAATATAGCAAATGCGCTTGTGGTCACCGATCCCTCCCGCGAGGTTTTTAAGGCTGCTGGCTTTCGTAAAGGTTTTTCGTACTTTCTCAATGTCAAAGTCGTCGTTGCCGCCGTTAAAATCGCACGGGCCGGTTTTAAGCAAGGCGAATATACAAAAGAAGCCGGCATCCATACCCAAATGGGTGGAGTGCTTGTTATTAATAAAAGAAGCGAGCTGGTTTATCATTACATCAGCGAATTTTTTGGTGATTTTCCCGAAGAAAGTCATTTGGATGAGATCCACCAGGATGAGTCTATGAAGGTCGTTGAAAAAATTTAGTTTTGAACTAGGTAAGTCAGCGTATACTGGCCGCCGCTTGAAGTGCGGCCATGAAAAGCGCCAATCTATTTCGAAACGCCTTTTCCTTTACCGGCGGATCCATCAGCATCCGTTCCATCTCCGTTATTAGAATTTCCCGGGTTCGAAGAATCATTACCGTCCGGGTCGTTACCATGGCCATTGTTGCCGTGACCTTTATTATTACCATCCCCGCCTGTTCCACTAGTTCCCCTTGCATCAGGAACATTGGGATCTGCTGATGGCGTATTCGGTGTCGATGCAGAATCATTGTTAGAGCGTGCATTACATGTATTACAAACAGAAACATCAAAGCCCAGAAGACGCGCTCGTTCGGGACAACTGAGTTGAGCCTTCACATAAATTTTTCTGGCACCAGATCTGGGCGTAACATACTGAGCTACACTCGAGCAGCCCACATCTCGCCACGTGGTTTTTCTTGTGACCTCGCCAAAAGCGCTAGAACCGCAAATTAAAAGACATAAAAAACACAAATATTTTATAAAAATGATGTTCATTGATCCTCCATGTAAGTCCCCTTTAGGTTATTTGCGCTTTGCCAAGAAGGATACATGGTTGTTTGCAGATAGACAAAAGTCGGTGAGCTACCTAGCACTAAAAGGTTTCGTAAACTCCGACAGAATTTTGTTTAATGGTCACCGACGTCGCAGCGACTTCTGAGCCATAGGTTAATTGCACGTTACCAGAAGTGGTGCAGATAAATATCCCTCTGACTTCAACTAAATAGGAGGTGTTAATTACAGGAACCGCAGTGCTAACTATAGTATCACCGTTTGAGGTTAAAGCTCCATCAAATAGCGAGCCCGCGCCATCTGCTGCGATTCGAAACGAGGCATTGGCTGAAACAGTTCCTGCTGGAACTGAAATCCCTAACTTCAAGCCCGTAGTGGCCACCGCCGACTGGTAAAGGACATAAAAGGTAAATATGTATTTACTTCCTGCAACCGCAGGAAAAACCATGTCGGTGACGTTGGCAACAATTGTGGATGTGGAACTTTCATCTGCCGCTTTCGTAACCGTCAAACGGCGCGGGCCAGGCTCCCACTGCGAAGTCGATGCCTTCCATACAAGAACTTGTCCATCCGTTGGCGCTGTAGCAGCTACCGTGCGCCCTTGAATTTTTCCCACCGTGGTTGCTGTGTGGGCGCCCGTCACATCACCACTGAGACTGGGTGTGATCCAGCTCATCGTGCCCGTGCCATTGGTAGACAACATTTGTCCAGAGGTTCCGTCTGCACTTGGAAGTGTCCATATAACATCCGCAGCCACCGTCGCTGGAGATCTAAAGGCTACATAGTTTGAAGAGTCGCTATCCGCCAGGCGCAGTTGGTTTTGCGCATTCATCACTAAATTTCCCGTCATCGTGTCGCCCGCTTTGGTAACTTTTTCTGTATCAAGTTCGTTCACCGCATCTTGGGCGGTCGTTGCCGCAAGAGTACCAGCCGCCGTCGTTGCCACTTGCGTTCCTGGCAAAGAACCTGTGACTTCACTCGTAAGGTCTACACTTGTTCCTAAGGTACTGGCTAAGGTGATAGAACCCG
>JAYUKO010000062.1:0-1636 GCA_043764415.1 Bdellovibrionales bacterium
TGCGCGAGGTAGTTTTGGAAATCACGGTAGGAGTAACTAAAAAAGAAGTTTCGATACCACGACCACTCCTCGTGAATAAACTGGCAGGAGCTCGGCACCACCGCGCGGGGCGCGAGCTGTTGCAACTGCTGCGTCCAATCTTTGGGAAAGGCGTTTAATAAATTTTCTACAGAGATGTTGGCATCGGGCGCAAAATCTTCGCTGCGTGTGGGCACCAGCACTTCGCTTTCGCGCATCACTTGAAAGGGCCACAGCACAAGATCCCACGGTGCACGGGCTTTGAGCTGCTCCAGTGTTTCAGCGGTTAGCTGGGCATCCACCACATTTAAAATTTTGCAGTCGGTTGTGAAGATTTCAAAAAGAGTGTCGGTGGCTTCGTCGAGCGCGCGGCGGGGAGTGATTCGAAAAGGCCCCACAGTTTCTGTTTGATCCATACGTAAAGTACGCACATCGGTGAAGCCCACCGTGCGAAGCATGGTAAAGAGCTCTTCGTGCACGCAATACAAATACACTGGTGTGTTTTTGTTGAGATGCTGAAGGCTTTCGAAGGAGCAGTGATCGTCGTGGTAGTGGGAAATAAAAATCGCCGACAGTTGCAACTGTTGAATGACCTCTAAATCAAAGACAACATTTGGATAGGCTGAGCAATTAAAACTAAATGGGTTTTCAAAAATCGGATCAAACAGAATCCGCGTTGGCTTACCCTGCTGCTGACTTTCGAAAAGATAACCAGCGTGGAGCACGCGCGAGATACGAAGGCGGTTTTGTAGAGTGTCCAAAAAGCCCTACTTTGTTTTAAGCTGCAAATACTCTTCGTAGGTGAGTTTGTGGTCTTCCTTCACTGTGCCATCCAAAACGATGACTCTATTTGCCACAGTTTGCACAAACTCGTGATCCGTAGAGGTAAACAGCACACCGCCCTTAAAGCGGCTCACGCCGTCGTTGACTGCGGAAATGCTCTCTAAGTCTAAATGCGCCGTGGGTCCATCAAGCAAAATCACATTGGCGTTACTCAACATCATTTTTGAAAACATGCAGCGCACTTTTTCGCCGCCTGATAACACCGAAGGCTTTTTCATGGCGTCGTCGCCGCTAAAAAGCATTTTTCCTAAAAAGCCGCGCAAAAAAGACTCATCCTTCTCTTGCGAAAAATCTCGCAACCAATCTACGAGTGTGGGAGCGGGGGAGTTTTTAAAAAAATGCGAATTATCTTTTGGAAAATAACTCAGCGACGTGGTGATGCCCCAGCTAAAGGAGCCCGCATCGGGTTGCATCTGACCAGTGAGAATTTCGAACAACGTGGTCACGCTGACATCGTTGGAACTTAAAAAAGCCACCTTGTCGCTTTTGTTTAAAATAAAACTGACGTTTTTTAAAATCACTTCGCCATTAACGGTTTTTGAAAGTCCGTTCACGGTTAAAAGATCATTTCCCAATTCACGCGCAGGATTAAAACCCACAAATGGAGTGCGACGCGTGGAAACCGGCATGTCGCTGAGATCTAATTTTTCGAGCTGCTTTTGTCGAGACGATGCCTGGCGAGATTTGGAAGCATTGGCGCTAAAGCGCGCGATAAAGCTTTTAAGCTCCTCGGCTTTGTCGGCATTCTTTTTGTTTTGATCGGAACGCAATTTTT
>JAYUKO010000063.1:0-5390 GCA_043764415.1 Bdellovibrionales bacterium
TCGGCAGAGCAGGGTTTTAAAAAATTCAAAGTGACTGCGTTGTATATGTATGACGGCCTTAAGCAGGTTGCAGTGAACGAAATCTCCGCTGGAGATATCGCAGTGGTTGCAGGCTTTGAAGACTTTGGAATCGGCGACACCATTACATCATCAGCTAATCCGCAGCCACTTCCGCGTTTGAAAGTGGATGAGCCCACTGTGGAAATCACCATTTCCGTGAACGACAGTCCGTTTGCTGGCAAAGACGGTAAACATATCACATCTCGTAAAATTTTAGAGCGTCTTGAAAAAGAACTTCTAACGAATGTGGCGATTCGCATGATCCCTACAGATCGTCCAGAAATCTGGCGTTTATTAGGTCGCGGAGAATTGCAACTTTCGGTTCTTGCGGAGCAAATGCGCCGTGAAGGTTACGAGTTTATTCTTGGGAAGCCGCAAGTTATTTTGAAAAAAGATGGCGATACAGTTCTTGAGCCAATGGAAAAAATCTTTGTTGATGTTCCTGAAGCTTACACAGGGATCGTTTCTGAAAAACTTGGACCTCGTAAAGGTGTGATGATGAACATGACACCAATGCATGGTGGACGTATGCGTTTGGAATTTATGATTCCATCGCGCGGCTTGATTGGTTATCGCTCTGAATTCCTCACTGACACTAAAGGGATGGGCCTCCTCAATCGTGAATTCGCAGGCTTTGAGCCGTACAAAGGTGATATTGCTACACGAATGAATGGGGCACTTATTTCGGATCGTGCGGGAAAAACTACTCAGTATGCTATTTTCCATTTGGAAGATCGTGGCCGGTTTTTTATCAATGCGGGTACCGAAGTTTATCAGGGCATGATCGTTGGTGAGAATGCAAAAGATAACAATATGCACGTGAACGCCGTTCGCGAGAAAAAACTGACAAACGTTCGTGCCTCGGGTTCTGATGAAGCGATTCGGTTAACTCCAGTTAAGCCAATGACCATCGAACAAGCCATGGAGTGGATTAAAGACGAAGAGATGATCGAAATCACTCCAAACTTTGTTCGTATCCGTACAAAAGACCTCAAGTAAAAACTGTAAAACTAACAGTTGAGACCATTTAAAAAACTAAAAAAGCCTTCTGAATTCGGAAGGCTTTTTTTTATTTATAGCATAACGTGGAAATAAGGTAATTCGACAAAAGATCTTAAAAGTTGCTGCTGCTGTCGATATCCGATTCCATGGAAGGTGCTTCGGACGGTGTATCTGTTGAGGAATCCTGCGGAATTTCTTCGATACCTTCTGGGGATGCGGACTCCGATTCGTAACTTGGTGCGGGACTCCATAGGCCGTAATCTACGCGTGCAGCCTCGACATCGTGGTCTTCTTGGGAGATTTTTCCTTGGAGCAGCAACAAGCTCAAGGTTCGATTCACGCGGCTTTTGTTGTAGCGACTAAGCTCTTTATTGGCGTGGAAGGAGTTGGAGTACTTTATCGGACTAGGCAGAAGAGAAATTAAATAAGCGCCTTCGGCGGGGGTGAGTTCGCTGGGAGATTTTTGAAAATAATGCTGAGACGCTTTGCGGATTCCATAAATGTTTTTTCCAAATTCCACAACGTTGAAATACTTTTCGATAATTTGTGTTTTGGTTAGTTTTTTTTCAATTTCTTTCGAAACAAAAAACTCTTTCATTTTGCGGATTAAACTTTTTTCTTTGCTAAGGTACAAATTCTTAGCCAGCTGTTGAGTAATCGTGGAGCCCCCGCGCACCCAGCGACCAGCATCCATACTTTTTTCTAAGCTGTCTTTGATCTCGTCCCAATCAAACCCTTGATGAAAGTAAAAGCTCGCGTCCTCCGAAGCAATCAGCGAAGACACCAAGTGTTTTGGAAGCTGATTGTAGCGCACATAGGTTGATTTTTTTGGACAGAGCTCCACCTGAAACATGGACGTTGTAAAACAGTCGTTGATGTTTGCAGTGGACGGGATGCTTCGATAAGCCACCAGCGCGAAGGCACCCATGACAAGCGTCATCGTGAGTAAAAAAATAAAGAAGGTGTATAAAAAAGATTTCTTACGAGAGGTAGCCATTGTCTATCATCCACTCCACGCTGTCCTGGATAGCTAGTTTAGCAGGAGTGACTTTAAGGCCAAGTTCTTTTTGTGCTTTTTCGCTAGAAAACCAATGATACATGGACGAGGTCCAGGCAGTCTCACGACTTAAAGGACTTTTAAGACCCAGAGGAGCTAAAACGTTGTCTCCAAGCGCGCCCAAGGTGTGCAGAGCCCAGCGCGGTAGCAACATACGCGGAGGTTTAACGCCAGCCACTTCGGCGATCATTGCGAACACGTCTTTGAGTAATAGATTTTCGCCAGCCACAATGTAGCGTTCACCCACACGTCCTTTTTGCGCCACAATTTTTAAACAGTAAATCACATCGTCGATATGCACTACGTTCACGCCACCCGGAGTGTAGAAGGGAAATTTCCCCATGGCCACTTTACGTTGCACATTGCGACTGCCCTTGGTGGCATCCCCCGCGCCGTACACCGTGGAGGGATTTAAAATATAGGCGTTAAGGCCATTGTGTTGAACCGCAGTCTTCACAAGCTCTTCGGCCGCATGCTTAGTTTCGAAATACCCTAACTGCAGATGCTTAATATTGTAGGGAGCATTTTCTGTGAGAGACGTCGGATTAAAGCTAGCACCGATGGCCACCACAGAGCTCATGTAGACCAGTGCTGGAGTTTTTTGCGTTACACAGGCGTCCACCACCTTTTGCGTGCCACCCACGTTTACTTTTTCCATTTCTTTGCGCTCGGCGGGCTTATAAGCAATTTTGCCGGCTAAATGGTAAACGATATCTTGATTTTCTGTGGCCGTGAGTAAGGAGTGAAAATCGGTAACGTCGCCCATGGCGGCGCGAACGGGGAGACCTTTAAGGTCTGTCTCTTTGAGGGGTCTACGAACTAAAACGGTCACATCGTGACCGTCTTTTATAAGTTGATTTACAAGATGCTGTCCGATGAAGCCAGTGGCTCCCGTGACTAAAGCTTTCACAGTTTAGAAGCAGTCTTTAAGATCTTTAATCGTGCGGCCGTTGCCGAGTTTTGCATTGATTTCGTTGATCTTAACTAACAGCACGCCCTCGTTACCAAGATCGCTACGTGAAGACACGCTTTCGATCATTGTTGCAACATCGTTGATTTTTATAAGATCAACTGTGCCGGCAGTGTCGTTCGAAATAGTTTCAACGACAGATGTTGCCATTTTAGAAGCGGCCTCTAAAACCAGCTTCCCATTTTCACCAAGCGCCGTAACAGCTTTTGCGTTGACCACGGTGTTCGTCATTTTTCCAAGGAGTGCGCTAACAGATGCTTTTGCTTCTGGGCTTCTTTCTTTTAAATTACGAATAGTATCAGCTTTCATTTCTGGCAAACCAGCGCGCACATAACCATCCACTAAGCGTTCAGCTTCTTTACTATCTTTTGCGATGCCAGCGTTAACAAGTTCTGCTTTCATTGTCGTTTGAGCGGCGCGAGAGATGCGGCCTTCTGTGCGAACTTCCGCAGCTCCTGCGGGTTTACCACCGGTCGGGCCTGCGTACGCGGTGCTTGTAAGTAAAGAAAGAGTCATAAAAACTTTTGAGGTTAAGCGCATAGGGTCTCCTTTTATGCTTTAGTGAGGTTATTATTCCTTGGTTAAATTAAATAATCCAGCTAAAAATATATACGAGTCGTAGTAGTTGTTAGTTTCCTCTAAAAGCAGCCTAATGTGTTTTACAATCTGCAGGACTGTGTATTTTTTATATTCTGTTGGAGTCATTTGGCTCACTTGCTGGGCCGTAAAAGTAACTTCCGTGGCGATATTATCGATATCGTCGAAATTCAAACCTACGAGATCGGCGCTCAGTTCGCCACTCAGGTCCATCAACTGATCCATGCGTTGAGTTTTTTCTTCAAAAGAATTTGCAAACAGAGTTCGCGAAACATCTTGGCTGAATAAAAAAGGATTTGGCGAACCGATGGAATCCATTGGAATGGCGTTAAGGGCGCTTGACGGGTTGGTGTGTTTAAAATGTCGCGTGTGCTCGGCAAATAGCAATACAAAATTTTGCAGTTTGCTAGTTAAATTTTGTTTGTCACTTGGGCTTAAAATTGTTGAAGAAACTTTTTCCAATGTTTTAGTGTAGATTTGCATCTGTCCGATGAGCGACATATTGACGAAGCGTGAGTCTAAAACCTTACGATGCAAATTAGCTTCGGTAATAGCTTGTGAATCACGACCCCAGCCAATTCGATTTACTAAACTATTTGCATCTGCGTAGAGCACGTAAGCAAACAAGTTGTCTTCGAGCATTTGTGAGTAGCTGGTAATATACTTTTTGTAAAAAGAAAGAATGTCAGGAAGCACAGTGCGGTTCCACCAGCTTCGTGAAAGCTCGGTGGTGGCACCCGAGGTGAGTCGCACGCGAACGTCGGTGAGTACCGAAAGTGGGTCGATGTAGTTTGAATAGTTTGTTAACCATAGGGCACCGGGCTTGATGTCTGCAAACTCGGCGCTTTCGTCCATATCCTTAGCCAGGAAGAGGGAGTTGCGACTGCCAAACTGGCAACTCTCTGCATAGAATGGATCGTTAGGTAATGCCACCAAGCGAGGGAGTTCAAGAGTGGCAGGAAATCCACTCATGCTGGCTGTGGACTGAAACGTTGAATCCTTAGAACAAAGCAGCTGACGAAGAGTGTCTTCGACGGGGAGAGATTTACTAATCAAGTCAGTCCATTCCACATTGTAGGAAACAAAAGAATTTCGATTTTGTGAAAAGAAAAGCTCTTTCTTTTGGGGGATATAGCGCAAGATTTTCATGGCTCGGCAGAAGTACGGGTCTCTGTCGAAACCTCCACACATTCTGTCGGAGTTCCAGGGTTGTTGCGCTGTGATCTTGAGTTTGAATGCCACCAAAACATCCGCGAGGCGATTTTCGAAAGTACTGCGATTGATAACGAGATCTGATTTGAAAGAGTTTTTATAATCCGTAAAAGCGCTTTCGAGTTTTGCCATATCGTCTTGCAAAAAGATCTGGTGAGATTGCACCATCGCGGCTGTCGAAGCGCGAAAGTATTCTTGCCAAGTCGATTTAACAGCAAAAGCTGTGTCGTATAGCGAAAGTAAGGTGGACGGACTTTCGCTTCGTTGCATGTAAATCTGCTCTAACAAATATTTGCCGGCAAAAAACGAGGCAATGTATTTTTCCCACTTCATCACGTAATCTGGAAAAGACCGAGTGAGACGTGCGAGAGTGACACGTTCGCGGTAGCGGCGTGAATAGAAGTCCAGATCTTTCAGTGATTGCGCAAGGTGATCCACCGAATTACATTTTTCAACAGGTGCAGCGCGGGGGTGAACGCGTGTGGAAGTACA
>JAYUKO010000064.1:0-1632 GCA_043764415.1 Bdellovibrionales bacterium
TGTGCTGTCCGCGCTCGATCGTCACAATTGGCGGGATAATTTAAGTCAAAAAAGTGTGCGGATTTCAGCGTAAGTAGTTGAAATCTGGAAGGTGCCCCCCCCTGTTCTCAGAGGAGAACAAACATGATAAAAGGGAGTCACAATGAAACAAGAAAACATAAATCAACAACCAGTAAAAAGAACTCGCACACGCCGTTCAGCAGAAAAGATGGCGGAGTTGGTTCTGGAGGCGGAGCGTATCGGCCAGGGGGCCGTGTGCAAACGCGAGGGTATTGCTCCGGCGCAGATGTCCCGGTGGAAGCAGAAGTTCCTTCAGGGCGGGATATCGAGCTTGAAGGACATCAAGCGTGGTCCAAAGCAGAGGATGGATCCCGCAATTGCCGAGCTAAAGATGGAAACGGAGCGCTTGTCACAGGCACTTCTAGAAACATCGATCGAGCTGCAAGCGATGAAAAAAAAGAATCGCTCAATTTAGCAGGGGCACTATTTGGCCGTCATTTACAGAAGGGCCAGCGATTGGAGCTGCTGTCATTTATTGATGAGTGGCGGTTGCACAAGTCGGTGGAAGAAATTTGTTTAGCTTTAGAAATTCATCCACGAAGTTATTACCGCTGGAAAAGTCAGGAGATGAAGTCCCATCACGGTGGTGGTGGTGGTAAAAATAAAATCACCCCACTTGAGGAAAAGCGCGTCGTGGATTTGGCAAAGAAATATCCTGAGTGGCACTGTCGCAGAATAGCTTATTACCTGGAAAGAAATGCAAAGGTTTTCATTGGTAAAACTCGGGTTGCAGAGATCATGAAGGCACACGGCTTGAATCATCCTTTTGAAAAGAAAGCTCCGCTTCTCCAGCGAATCCCCGAGGACATGTTGCTGCACGAGCCTTGGAGAAAGAATTACGTCTGGGGAATGGACTGGACGTGGGTCAATGTTGACGGAAAATTTATGTTTTTACTCGTGTTACTGGATTGGTACTCGCGAAAAATTTTATCGTGGGGATTTCATCATACGATCACGCAGTTTGAAGTTGTGGCCGTGGTGATGGAAGCTGTTGTGGTTGAGGACATCGACAAACTTCCTGTCGGCGCACTCAAACCATTTGTTGTTGCCGATCACGGCAGTGCCAATGCTTCAAAGTACACGAAGTCTAACATTGAGATCCAGGGCTTGAAGTTGTGGCTGAGTGGAATCGGCAGACCTACAGGTAACGCAAGGACTGAGCGAGTAATTGGAACTTTAAAAAGAGAGGAGATAAATCTTCAGGAACAATACGCAAATGAACAAGAGGCCAAGACCTCGATTGAAAAAGCGATCTGGGATTACAATTTCAATCGACCAAACCAAGGCAACGGTGGCTTCGCGCCGAACTCAGTTCATCATACAGGGCGAGCGGAATTAACGAAGCGACGAGCTAGAGCTAGACAACAGACACAAGAACTGAGAAGAAAACATTGGGAACAGGAGTCGTGACCTTCAAAACGTTGATTGACTTAAACTTCCAACCAATTTGTGCAGGGGTTGCGCGGACAAGACAGATCAAATTTTTGTTGGAAATGGAAACCTTGGCGCAATTGATGTAGATAACAAAACTAATTTAATTATTAAAACTACTTGTAGCACTCAAGTTCAGTC
>JAYUKO010000065.1:0-5376 GCA_043764415.1 Bdellovibrionales bacterium
GGGTTCTAATTTCGATGGCCTGCTCGAGGGTTTTTAAACCCGGCGCGAACTCTTCCCACTGGGGTTTACCAAAATAGGAATGGCGGGCTCCACAGGCCAAGATGAGATAGTCGTATTCGAGATGAATTGGTTTTTTTAATTCCAGCGCGCTGGAATTGGAAATGAGTTTTTGCTTGAGATGTACTCTTTCCACTTTTTCCATATAAATTTCCACATTGGAATTCTTTGAAAACTGCGCGCGAATAGGAACAGCGATATCGCTGGGGTCGAGACCCGCCGTGGCCACCTGGTAAAGGAGCGGTTGAAACAAATGATGATTGCGCTCGTCGATAAGCAAGACCTGCACGTCGCGCTTGTTGGCAAGAGCCTTTACCGCATTAAATCCCGCAAAGCCCGCGCCGACCACGGCCACAATCGTTTTTCCTTTTGCTTTTGCTGGGTGAATCAACTTCATTTTTCTATCCTTTGCTAATTAAAAGCGCTTTTCCCACTGAAGAACAAGGCGTCCTTCTTGGCGGTTGTTTTGATTGGGAGCCCAGGTGGCTGTTAGCATCCAACGCGTTGAAACGCGTTTGCGAAGTTCGAAATTTGTCGCCTGTTCCCAGTTTGTGCCAACACCCGCGGTGACACCGTTTCCTAAATCAACGGTGGCAGTATATACCTTCGTGGTGGCGTTGTATGAAAAACTTTGAATGGGCGTTGAGGCAAAGGCCCACAGACCGAATAAGCCCACCGCTCGATCGGTGACGGCCGCATTCACGTTGCCAGCGGTTTCGGCCTCGTTGGCCACGAGCTGGCCTGCCACCCGCCCATAGATGAGAACGGAGATGATATCATTTTTGGAGAGAACTGGTTCACTTGTAAACAAAACTAGGGGCGATTGCACTGTGCCCGACAGGCTAATAAATATTTTATAACCGCCTTGTTCGATTCGAAAGCGACCATCCATAGGTAAATCTTCCTCTTCGTTTTTTGCCAGAGATATATTTATTTTTTCGACAAAAATTTTGCGCCGTAAATAGTTTACGGTAAAAGGTTCAAAGTGCACAAAACCTGTGGACTCGGATCCTTTTGAATTCACGAGAAGCGAAAGTGGAATGTAGGGTTTTGCAAACTTTGACGAAAGTTGAATGGTGCCCGCTTTTTCGGTGCGCAGTCGGGAAACAACCCGTACCTGAAAGTTGGGCTTCGCAGGTTCGGGAGCCACGCGCAAGATACGACTGTCGGTGGAGAGCGCTGGGATTCCCAATACGGGATCGAGGGGCGGTAGATCGAGCTTAAGGGTGCGAATCATGGCGTCGACATCTACATCTACAGATTTAAAATTATTTGCAAGCTGTAAAATAATTTTTGCATCGGCCCCCACAACTTGCGTGGGAGATTTTAAATTTACCGCCACCAGGATCGCCGTGTGCAACCTGTCTCCTTGCTGGGCCACTGGGCTTTTTGCAGTGATACCGATGGTGCCCTCTAAAATATCTAAAGGTGCGGGAATAATAACTCCCTTGGCATCGAGGTAACGGCGAATTCCTTGAAAGCTATGGATGGTAATATCCGCATCAAGGCGCGGCTCAAACAACCAGCCGTTATTTTCGCGAGAGACATCGATATCTGCCGCAAGTTCCGCAGAAAATAATTTATTTTTCACACTTTGAAATTTTATATTCGCTTCGGCGATTTTTTCGCGCGAGGTGCTCTTTGAAAAATATTTTTTTAGCCACGCTTTTCCATTCACCGTGGCATGAAACTCCTCTGGCAGTGTGCAACGGCAAGCGGTTTCTAAAGGGGCGCGCATATTTTTATCGATTAAAAATAAATCCACCGGAATATCCATCTGCAGTGTGGCCGGGCTTTCGCCCCACAGGGAATCATCCTCTAGAGGCACCCGTAGCGCGGCTTCGACTTTTTGTAGATTGACTATTGGACCAGGCAGGCCGGTGACGGCTACCTGTGCTTTTAAATCCAGAACTGTCTCTGAAACCTTGAGTAGCAACTTTGGATTGATCACTAACGGCTTTTTGCCATCGCCCAGTTCGATTTTCGGCTGACTTTGCACATGCAGAGTTTTGTCTTTAAAAACGCCAAGCAAAGCTCCTTGGAAAGACCACGCGGCGGCTCTTAAACTCACTTCCATTTTTAAAAACGACTGGTCACTTTCCAAAAGAGCGCCATTGAGCTCCCCTTTGGCCTCAGCAGTTAAATCCTTCGATGCCACAGAAACATTGATTTGAATGGCTTGAATATTTTCCACGGAGGGATTTTTTAAAACAGTTCCACTAATGGCGAAGCTTTCTTGAGTGGGCAGTCGCACTTGAAAGTCTGTAATTTGCAAATCCATGGCGTTAAATATTAAAAATTGGTTGGACTGCGACAAATAGCTCAAAGCAGTGTTTGCGGTTTGGTAAATGCTTTGCTCGGGCGAGGATTTTTTTGCAGCAGCAACCTGGTAAAAAGATTTTTCACGAGTTTGTAAAACAAAACGGTTCATTTCGAAAGTTGGTTTATCACTCCAAAAGTTAAAACCAAATTGAGCCTCGGCATTTATGATGCCCACATCGATTTGCGGGGTCGATTTTAGCACAACAAGATTTTTTGTGGACCATGCAAAGTCCCACTCTGTCCACGATTTTTTTTGCCAGTCAAAATCCATGGCCTCCCAGGTGATTTTTAAATCCTTGGGTAAAAGATAGCGACTTGCAAAGTTCCACGCCGACTGCGGATTATTTAAAACCCAGTACGTGGTGCCTACGGTAAAAAGAAAGATCACAAGAATCAACGAGGCAAAAATCACCGACAGAGTTTTTAAAACCTTCACCATTAAAACTCCTGCCCAAAACTCACAAAATAAACCCACTCTTGGGCGTAGCCCGCGGTGCTCACGTTTTCTTGATAGATTTTTCCGCGAGCCGCCGAACCCCGAAGCGTTCCAAAGGGCGAAGCCCAGCGCACACCAGCACCCATAGAGGTAAACAACGGGTCGTCGAGAACCATTCGCTCGCTACCCAAGCGCGCCAAATCCACCAGCAGCAACGGCTGAATGTTGTACGGAACTTGCTCGATCAAACGCAGCTCAAACCCTGCATAGGCTGCGGTTAAAAAACCCACATTGCCATTGGTGATACTTTTTCGCGAAAAGCCGCGCAGGTTCTCGGCGCCGCCGTAGAACACGCGGTAGTCAATGGGCACAAGCTCTCTGTTATCTTGACCTGGATACGCTTGATCAGCATCCACCGCATTGAGCTCCAAACGAAAGCCAAGCACAAAAAGCGGAGGCGAATAGCTTGCGATGTTCCACAGCGTTTTGTAAGTGGCGTCGTAGCGATTGACGTCGATTTCCGATCCCAAACCTTTTTTCTGCCCACGATAGCGAAAGCTTCCCGCCCAGCCTTCGTACTGATTGCGCAAATTACTTTCGTAGGTGTGATTCATGGCTTCGAGGGACCCTTCCCAAGATAAATACGAAATATTTTCGGGTCCAATCCCGACTTTGGTTTCTGTGTAGTTAATCGTAGGACCCACGCGGCCGATGAAGCGCACATCCCACATATCCCAAAAGCGACCGATATCGGCACCAGCTTTGGCTTCTAAATATTCAAACGTTTTTTCTGACACCCGCGCCAGACGCGCTCGCGGGCCAAAAAAAGCTTTCTTGGTCCACGGCAACCAATACAGTTGCGAACTCCCGGTGATGCTTTGAGTGCGAGGTGATGCATACAAGGTTGCGGTAAATGACGACGCTCGATCGTCCACACGCGCGTTACGAAAAGTGACACTGGCAAAGGGAAATTCTTCGGTGGAAGCGCCAACTTCGAAACGAAAGACTTTAGGGGGCCCAATGCTGGCGCGTAACGTGAGATCGGCTTTGTCGCCACGGCAGGCCGCTACAAAATTAGCACTTTGAATAAAACCATCTGCGAGCATTCGCGATACCGTCAGTTGCGTTTCGCGAACATCGTAAACATCGCCGCTTTCGAAGGCCTCATATCGCGAAAGATAGGACTGATCAATTCCTTCAAGGCCCAAGCGCGAAATGCCGCCGACAGTTTGCTGCTGGCCCTTTTCGATCTTTGCGATGAGCTTATTGTCCCAAGCCTGACCTTGCACCGCGACCTGTGGACATGCATAGCCGCCATTCCGAAGGTCGGTCTCTGCCCACTGCTGAACTTCGTCCAAGCGCGCAGGGACTAACGGTTCGCCGACAATTTTTCGTTTTTTATTGGGATCAAGAAAACCCTCGGCACCCGTGACTTCGAGGGCCGAGATCTCCGAGCGAGGTCCCGACCAGACGAGCAATTCATTTTGCTCACGCTCAAAGCGCGGCGAAAGGTAGCCTTCGTTATTGAGATAGACCGAGAGTTGATGTTGTGCCTGTGGTACGGGGATTTCGTTCCAGCCTGCACGGCCTTTATCAGACCCGCAAACTAGAACTTTTTCGTTGCTACTTAGCGAAAGGCTTCCCTCTCGCATCACAATGTTGTCGCAGATTTTTTGAGTTTTATGCGCGCAGGACGCTAAAACGAAAGCGCCAAAGATTCGTAAAACAACTGATTCTCCGCACTTTCGCATCATGGTCCGTTTTACTGCTATATCGACGGACTCTCAACTAAAAAGCCCGTGGAGAAAGCTTAAAAGGATTAATCGCGGTTGGAAAAAGCGCTGTATTTGTTGCCCATGCAGCGTGTAGCAGCAACGAGCGACTGCTGATAAACCAGAGGAATTGATTCTTCGTCGATTTTATTAATTCTTTGCCACAGCATCTGTACATCGTAGGCTTCGCTTTCGGTACAAATCAAAAATTCTCCTAATGACTGGGTGTAGCCATTGATGTCTTGGAGATAGTGGACGATTTCGTGGACAATTGTGAGCTGAGTTTTTGGATCGTTAAGATCGATTTGGTCCGAGATAAAGATGGTTTTGCTATCGACAAGATAAATGGCATTTACGGTGGGTAGCTTAATTCCTTTATACTCCGCCTGCGCGTACTCTAAATCGCCGTAGGCATAGATTTGCACAAAGGCGTGTCTTTCGATTTTTAGTTTTGGTAATGGCTCGCCATTGTACTTGTAGGACGTCCACTCCAAGGCGAATTCGATGTAGGGCATTAAATCGAGGGCCGGCGGGGCCGGTTTGGCGGCTGCCAAGTTTATGCTTTGTGCAAAGCTGAAAGCTGGCGAAAGAATACAAAATAGAACTGAAAATAAAAGACGATTCTTTTTCATTATAACCCCGATCTGTTCCCCGTTGAAGACTAAGAGAAATATAGCCCAAGTTTGCGAGTATTCTCCAGTGAGGAACTCCCAGCCTAAAAACTTTACATGAATGTCAGTTGACCCTCCATATTCCTCCTGTGTAAAAGCATCTAGCAGGAGGTCGTAT
>JAYUKO010000066.1:0-5370 GCA_043764415.1 Bdellovibrionales bacterium
CAGGCGGTGCTTTGTGTCACATGTGCCCTCTCACCGAGAGAGCTCCATTATCGATATCAGTCCCGAAATTTCGCACAATCTTGCGGTGTTTCCTGGCGACACCCCCTTTTCGCAAAAGGTGCTTTCCGATTGTCAAAAAGGCGATGGCTTCGGATTGTCGTCCTTCACAACCACTCCTCATCTTGGTGCGCACACGGATGCGCCCAACCACTACAGTGCCTCGGGGGTTGGAATCTCTGATCGCAGCCTCGATTATTATTATGGACCGTGCCAAGTGATTTCGGTGGATCTTCCGCGGGGACAAAGAATTAAACCCCACCACATCGAAAAAGTGGCGATCACTGCTCAGCGAATTTTATTTCGCACCAATTCATTTCCCAATCCTTACAAATGGAATGATGATTTTAATTCTTTATCTCCAGAGCTCATTGATTTTTTACATCAGATGCGAGTGATTCTTGTGGGCATCGATACGCCTTCGATTGATCTCGCCAAAGATAAAGTTTTAAAAACCCATCACAAAGTTCACGAAAAAAATATGGCTATCCTGGAAGGGATTGTCTTAACCAACGTGAGCGACGGCCATTACACCTTGGTCGCTCTTCCGTTAAAGATGAAAGGTTTGGACGCGTCGCCGGTTCGCGCCGTCCTTATTGCAAACGCATGATTTCCACCAACGATCCGATTCTTAATTTTATTCACGGCGAATTTGTTCCAGCACTTTCTAAAAAATCTCTCGATAATTATGAGCCTGCCACCGGTTCAGTTTACTCCAATCTGCCGGCAAGCGATGCCAGCGATGTGGATAAAGCTGTGAAATCCTGTGCGCAGGCCTTTCCTGCGTGGGCGGCACTGAGTTCCTCGGAGCGCTCGCAATTTTTAAATCGTATTGCCAACCTCATCGAAGAGAATTTATCGGAGCTAGCGCGGGCCGAGTCCATCGATAACGGTAAACCTCTGACGGTAGCGAAGATGGTGGATATTCCGCGAAGTGCCTCGAACTTTCGTTTTTTTGCTGGCGCCATCATGCAATCCACAGGGGAGAGCTACCAAACAGACGACAACACGTTTAATTACGTCCTTCGCCAACCACTCGGCGTTGTGGGTTGTATTTCGCCATGGAATCTTCCGCTGTATTTATTTACCTGGAAGATTGCTCCGGCACTGGCAGCAGGAAACTGTGTGGTTGCAAAACCATCTGAGGTCACGCCCATGACGGCGCATCTGCTCGCGCAACTTTGTCAGCAAGCTGGTTTGCCTCGTGGTGTTTTAAATATCGTGCACGGCTTGGGAAGCGACGTTGGCGCCGCCATGAGTGCTCACCCCGATATCAAAGCGATCTCCTTCACTGGCAGTACCATCACTGGGCAAAAAATCGCCGAAGCCGCAGCGCCAACCTTTAAAAAACTAGCTCTTGAAATGGGTGGAAAAAATCCAGCCATTGTCTTTGCAGATTGCGATTTCGAAAAAACCGCCAGTGAAATTGTGCGAGCGGCATTTTCTAATCAGGGTCAAATCTGTCTTTGTGGCTCACGAATTTTAGTGGAAGAGTCCATTTACGAAGCCTTTAAAGACGCGCTTTTACGCAGAATCAAAGTTCTCAAAGTGGCGGATCCTCTGGTTGAGGGAACAGCGCAGGGGGCATTGGTTTCAAAAGCTCATTACGAAAAAATTCTGCATCACATTGACCTAGCAAAAAAAGAAGGTGGACGCGTTCTTTGCGGAGGCGAAGCTGTGAAAGTTGTGGGCCGCTGCGAGAATGGCTGGTTTGTGGCGCCAACACTGATCGAAGGCCTGGGAAATTCCTGTCGCACCAATCAGGAAGAAATTTTTGGCCCGGTGGCGACGCTACAAAAATTTTCCACCGAGCAACAGGCTCTGGATCTTGCCAACGACTCTCAGTACGGGCTTGCCGCTAGCCTATGGACACAAAATCTTTCCCGCGCCCAACGAATGGCACAAAAAATCGAAACAGGCATCGTCTGGATTAATACCTGGATGAATCGCGATTTGCGCACTCCCTTTGGGGGCGTAAAAAAATCGGGCCTGGGGCGGGAAGGCGGTAAAGAGGCATTGCACTTTTTCACCGAGCCCAAAACAGTTTGCATCGTGGTTGAAAAATCGTGAATAGCAAAAATAGAGGAGTCCTATGAAAATCAATTCCGACAAAGCACCAGAACCTGTAGGGATGTATCCCCATGCTCGACGAGTGGGGAACTTGCTTTTTATGTCGGGAGTAGGTCCCCGCGAGCGCGGTACCAAAAAAATTCCAGGTGTTGAGTTAGATCTCCAAGGAAATTTAATTTCCTACGACATCGAAAAACAATGCCATTCGGTTTTTAAAAACGTCCGTCTCATTCTGGAAGACTCCGGCTTAACCTGGAACGATTTGGTGGACGTGACAGTTTACCTTACCAATATGAAAGCTGACTTCGCTATCTACAATCGCGTGTACGCCGAATATTTTAAAGACAATCAGCCCTGCCGAACAACGCTCGAGATCAATGCACTGCCAACACCCATTGCCATTGAACTCAAATGCATCGCGGAGTTTCGCTAATGCCTCGAAGAATCAGTCCGCCTCTCAATTTTAAGAAGTGGATCGAAGAAAACCGCCACCTGCTAAAACCGCCGGTGGCCAACAAATTGATTTGGGAAGACAGCGACTTTATGGCTTTTATCGTCGCAGGTCCCAACGGTCGCACCGACTTTCATGTCAACGCGGGCGAAGAATTTTATTTGCAAATTGAAGGCGATGTGTTTTTGAAAATTCGCGAAGATGAGCAATTTAAAGATGTCACTATTCGCGAAGGCGAAATCTTTTTACTTCCAGCCTACGTCCCACATTCTCCCCAGCGCCGGGCGGGTACAGTGGGTTTAGTGATCGAGAGTAAGCGTAAGTCCGACGAGCAGGATGGCTTGGTGTGGTGGTGCCCCAACTGTGGAAATAAAATGTACGAAGAATTTTTTCACCTCACCAATATAGTGACGCAATTTAAGCCTGTGTTTGATCGCTTCTTTGGCACGCCAGCAAATTGCACTTGCAAAGCCTGCGGCACCGTTTTGACCAGGGAGAGTCACTATTTTAAAGATTGATGTTCACACCCACATTTTGCCCAAAGACATTCCCGACTGGAAAAGTATGTTGGGCTATGGTGGTTTTATTCAATTGGACCATCATAAATCCTGTGGGGCTCGCATGTTGCGCGACGACGGCACGTTTTTTCGCGAAGTCGAAGAAAACTGCTGGAACCCGCAAGCGCGAATGCAGGACTGCGATCATCACGGTGTGCAAGTGCAAGTGCTATCCACTGTACCGGTGATGTTTAATTATTGGACGCCGGCCGAGCATGGCTACGATATTGCGCGCTTTCTCAACGATCATCTTTCGCAAGTGGTGGCGGCAAATCCAAAACGCTTTGTGGGCTTAGGCACGCTTCCCATGCAAGACACGCAAATGGCTATCCTCGAGATGGAGCGTGGTATGAAATCCCTAGGACTGCGTGGATTTCAAATCGGCACCCACATCAACGAAAAAAATCTCGATCACGCGGATCTTTTTGATATTTTTAAAACCGCCGAAAAATTAGGGGCTGCTCTTTTTGTACATCCTTGGGACATGCTAGCTCCTCAGCGCTTAAACGACTACTGGCTCCCGTGGCTGATTGGCATGCCCACCGAGCTTGCCATCGCGATTTCGTCCATGATGTTTGGCGGAATTTTTGAAAAACTCCCCAAACTGAGAGTCATGTTCGCCCACGGGGGCGGAAGTTTTCCTGGAATCCTTGGACGGTTGGAGCACGGTTTTGTGGCGCGACCCGACCTGGTGGCCCATCGCAACCCCCATCCCCCGCGAAAGTATTTAAAAAATATGTACGTTGATTCTCTGGTGCATGACAAATTGGCTTTTAATTATTTACTGGAGTTGTTCTCAGAAAAACAAATTGCCCTGGGCACGGACTATCCATTTCCGTTGGGGGAATTAAAACCCGGCGAATTGATCGAAAGCTTAAATCTATCCGCCGAAAAACAACAAAGGCTTTTTAGCGGCACAGCTCTCGAATGGCTGGGAATGAAAGAAGGAGATTTTAAATGATCAGAACAGCAGCTGAGCAGCTCGACTCGCAGGATGACCTTAAAAGATTTCGCGACCAGTTTTTATTTCCACGCACACCCTCTGGCGATAAATATACATATCTTTGCGGAAATTCCCTGGGCCTACAGCCACAAAAAACTCAAGACTACATCCAGCAGGAACTCATCGACTGGGCTCGGCTTGGTGTGGAAGGGCACTTTGAAGCTAAAAATCCCTGGTTACCCTATCATGAATTTGTCACGCAGCCGTTAGCTCGCTTGGTGGGCGCGCTTCCAACAGAAGTGGTGGCGATGAACAGTTTGACTGTGAATATCCATCTGTTGATGGTGTCGTTTTATCGCCCCACAAAAACCAGATATAAAATTGTGATCGAAGGCAACGCCTTCCCATCCGATCAATACGCTGTGGCCTCCCAGGCGCAGTTTCACGCTAAGACGGTGGGGTTTGATAGTAACCACGCCATCGTCGAAGTGTTTCCGCGCGAGGGCGAGGCCAGTGTTCGTACGGAGGACTTTGTAGAGGTTCTTGAAAAAAATAAAGATGAAATCGCGCTGGTGATGATCGGCGGCGTGAATTATCTAAATGGTCAGCTGTTTGATGTTTCGTCGATCTGCAAAAAGACCCACAGCATCGGCGCCGTGTTTGGCGTGGATTTAGCCCATGCCGCAGGTAATGTGATGCTGAAGCTGCACGACTGGGGCGTGGATTTTGCGGCTTGGTGTTCGTACAAATATCTCAACTCGGGTCCCGGTGGAATTTCGGGCGCCTTTGTTCACGAGCGCCATCTCAAAGATCATGCGTTGCCTAAATTTACCGGTTGGTGGGGCCATGATAAAAAAACACGGTTTACCATGCCTTCAAAATTTGTTCCCATCGAGAGCGTGGAATCATGGCAGTTGAGCAATCCACCGATTTTTCAGTTGGCGGCGCTGCGAGCGTCGCTGGAACTTTTCGACGAAGCCACCATGGGCCGTCTGCGCGATAAATCAAAAAAGTTAACTGCCTTTCTCTCGGAGCAAATTCAAACCACTCTGCCTGCAGGCTTCGTGGATATCTTTACTCCCATGGACAGTGAGCAGCGCGGAGCTCAGTTGTCTTTAAAAATTCGCGGAGGCACGCGCGAGATGGTGGCGTCGCTTCGCAAAGACGGCGTGATCTGTGATTTTCGCGAGCCAAATATCATTCGTGTGGCGCCGGCACCTTTGTACAATAATTTTATGGACTGTGCGATTTTCGTGGAGAAATTAAAAAAATATGCCAACTAAATTAAAATC
>JAYUKO010000067.1:0-1623 GCA_043764415.1 Bdellovibrionales bacterium
TCATCAACTTCATCAAGGTGCTGAAAAACCACATCTTTCTCAACTTCTTGCTTTTCAAGCATTTCCAAAACAACCTCCTCAACGCTGTGATAGACAAATGAATTAACACAAATCGAAAAAATTTGCACCAAGTCATAGAAAATATTCAGGCGCTTTGTAATTTAAAGGTTGCCAACAGGACTGTTACTGATCTGCGTCGACTAAGGCTGCGATGACCAAATCTCCGCTCACATTGATGGTCGTACGGCACATATCCAAAAAGCGATCCACCCCAAGAATTAATCCCAAACCCTCAGCAGGTACGCCTACTTGCTGCATTACAATCATAATGAGCGGCAACGATCCACCGGGAACACCGGCCGTGCCAACTCCAGCAATTATCGACATTAAGACAACTTTGGCTTGGCTTGCGAAGTCCAAATCCACGCCGTAAACCTGCGCCAAAAATAGAACCGTTATGCCTTCAAACAATGCAGTGCCATTTTGGTTTGCAGTGGATCCCACGGTGAGCACAAAGCGCGAGATGGCTGGAGTGATCTTTAACTTGGTTTCGGCGAGCTCCAACGATTTCGGCAGCGTAGCGTTCGACGAAGACGTAGCAAACGCGTAAATATAAACTTCGCGACACTCTTTAAAAAACGTCCATGGGGATCGTTTGCTAAAGGTTTTGAGCAAAGCTGCATAGACCACAAACTGTTGAATCAGCAAGGCCGCAACAACCACCGCCACATAATAGAGCAACGATAGCAAGAGTTCGTAGCCGAATTTAAAGGTGGTGGTGAACACCAAACAAAAAACCGCGTACGGTGCCCACGACATAACGTAATCCACAATTTTTAAACTGCCGGCGTAAATCTCTTCCAGTAAATTAATAAATACGCTTTTGTCTTTTTGGGGAGACGTGCGACTCAGTGCAAAGCCAAACACCAGAGCAAAAAACATGAGCGCCAGCATTTCGCCATCTAGAGCATTCACTGCCGACTGCAATGGATTTTTTGGAACGATCTCAATCAGCGCCTGAAGCCCCGATTTTGCTTTGCTTGCATGGCTTTGCAGATCGGCCACGTCGGTGAGCTCTTTAGGAATCGAGACGGTTTTTCCAGGCTGGGCGATATTAATTAAGGCGACGCCGATCAAAACCGATGCTCCGCTGGCAAGAACTGTGAAGAGAAGAGTTTTCGAAATGACTTTACCCAAACCATGATGCTGCCCAAGCTCATACACACCGAGGACAAGACCCGAAAATACCATGGGTACAACGATCATAAATATAAGACGAAGAAAAACTTGTCCCAAAGTGTAAAAGATATTTTCAGAAACCCAACGAATTGCCTCGTTATGAGCATAAGCGTGTAAGCTCACTCCTAGTGCAGAACCGAGCGCGAGGGCTATTAATAATTTATAGTGTGTCTTCATACTGTAACCCTTTTTAAGGTTTTAACTCATTTTGTCAATTCGCTGGACACCAGGACCTTGGCTCACCGGTATTTCCCCTCTAGGACTATTTCTTTTGTCTAGTTTGCGAAAAAAACTCAGGACTTTCATCCATCGTCCGAAGAAGTGTTGGGCGACACCTGCATGTAAACTCCGCCACCAAAGAATTTCAACTGAAGGGGTGTTTTA
>JAYUKO010000068.1:0-5338 GCA_043764415.1 Bdellovibrionales bacterium
TTCGCTTGATGCGCGGAGCCCGGGAGGCGATTTTACAAAAACGCTGGCCGGAATATCGCGACAAAATGCTCGCTGTTTTTATTTGATTCGCACCTTAAAGAATGGTTCTCTCTGGGGCTTTAGAGTTTATCTGTAGAATTTATCTGTAGAGTTTTTCCTAGGAGGTTTCATGAAGGGTCTCGCGTTTTTACTCACCACATTTCTCGCAGTTTCTGCCTATGCTCAAAATTCAGGCGCCGAAAAGCCAAGTTTTCTGATGCAAATGGTTCCGATGATGGCAATTCTTGGTGTCTTCTTTTTCTTTATCATTCGTCCCAAGGCAAAACAGCAAAAAGCTCAGCAAGAGTTTACGGCGCAACTAAAACGTGGTGATGAGGTTTTGACATCCGGTGGAATTTTCGGAACTATAGAAGGTCTGACAGAAAAGTTTGTAACGCTTGAAGTAGCACAAGGAGTAAGAATCCGTGTGCTCCGTAGCACTGTGGCGATGTCGAGCAAAGAGGTATAAAATGATAGAAAGTTTGAGAGGCCGATTAATCACTTGTTTGGTAGTGACTCTAATCGGAATAGTTTGGATCGCGCCCAATTTTATGGATGTTTCCAAAATGTGGTGGCCAACGAAAGAAAAACTCAACTACGGTTTGGATATTCAAGGCGGTTTGCATTTGGGTTTAGGAATTGACGTTCCCGCCGCGATGAAAGAGCAAAGCGCCAAACAATCGGCAAGCTTAAAAAACGGTTTAAAAACCGATAAAAAAATCGATGCCACTGTGGAAATTTTAGATCCCAATCTTGTGCACTTGAAAATTCTTTTTCAAGGACCAGCGGGTCCCGTGGAAGACTACATCGATCAAACCAACCGCGGCGCCATGCAAGTTCTCACATCGGGAATGGGGTATGTAGAAGTTCAATACTACGAGGCCTATCTGACACAGTTTAAGAAAAACTTGGTGGAAAAAGCTCGCGAGGTCATCGCCAATCGAATCGACGAATTCGGTGTGGCTGAGCCAGTGATTACAGTTCAAGGTGATGATCGTATTTTGGTTCAGTTGCCTGGTGTCACCGACACCGAAAGCGCAAAGGCCTTGATCAACCGCACGGCGAAGCTCGAGTTTATGATCGTGGAAAAAGAAACCACTGCGGAGCAGTTGCAAAAGTGGATCGATGAGGCTGAAAAGACCGCAAACTTTTCTTTAGGCAAAGAGGGATTGCGATATTCTGCGTACCTCGAAAAGCTCAACACAACTCTCAAGGACAAGCTTCCTAAAAACACGTTGGTGCGTTTTATGAAAGTGCCAACAGTAAAAACCTTGGAAATGGGAAAAATACCAATGCTCCTTCGTTTGGATGCAATGATGGGGGGAGACACCCTGGATGGCGCTTATACAACCAACGATCCCAACGACAACTCTCCCCAGGTGGCGTTTAATTTTAACGACAAAGGAGCCAAAGAGTTTGGCGAATTAACAACAGCCCACACCAAAGAATTAATGGCCATCGTTCTCGATGGAATTGTTCAGTCGGCGCCGCAAATTCGTGGACCGATCACAGGTGGCAATGGCGTCATCCAATTGGGCCAAGGAAACTTTCAGGAAATCCTCCAAGAGGCCAATCTTTTAAGTATGGTTCTTCGTTCGGGGGCATTACCGGTAACTATGGAGCTCGTCGAAGAGCGTGCGGTGGGGCCTTCGCTCGGTGCCGATTCCATTGCTAAAGGAAAAAAAGCGACACTCATTGGATCGCTTTTAGTCGTTCTGTTTATTCTTGCGTACTACAAGGTGTTTGGTTTGATTGCAGACATCGCAGTGATTGTGAATATGATCCTATTGTTTGCAGTGCTTTCTTCGTTAAGAGCCACAATCACGCTTCCGGGGATTGCGGGAATCGCGCTCACTGTAGGGATGGCTATGGATGCCAACATTATTATTTTCGAAAAGGTGCGCGACGAAATCGCTCGAGGGGCTGGTTTGGTGGCTTCGGTGCGCGATGGGTTTGGCCGCGCGTTCTGGACGATTTTCGATTCCAACGTCACAACGGTGGCTTCGTGTTTGGTGCTTATGTACTACGGATCTGGTCCTATTCGCGGTTTTGCAATTTCTCTAACCATTGGTCTTGCGGTATCGATGTTCACCGCTATTTTTATGACTCGCACGTTGATTGAGCTATTTGTTGTCAAATTCAAATGGAAAATCAGAATCTAAGGAGAGGTACTTTATGACGACAAAAAACTTTGCTGATTTTGGAAAATATGATTTTATGAAAATTGCACCGATTATGGGGGTCATCTCTGCGGTGACCTTTATCGTGGCTGTGATCATGATCAGCACCAAGGGCTTTCATTATGGAATCGATTTTGAAGGCGGCACTGAGTTGCAAGTGCAGTTTTCGACAATCCCCGATGTGGCCAAGGTTCGCACCATTCTCGATGAGATCGGGGCAGAGGGTTCTACCGTTCAAACCTTTGGAACTGGCAATGAAGTTTTGATTCGCATGGGTCAAGCCAAGGGTGCTACCTTTCAGGAAACCAACAAACTGAACCAGGCGCGAATTGATAAACTGACAACGGCTCTTAAAACACAAATGAATCTTCCTGAAAACGGAATCATGCGTGTAGATTCTGTGGGCCCCCAGGTGGGATCGGAACTCAAAAAACAAGCTCTCTTGTCCATTCTTTATAGTTTGCTTGTGATCTTGCTGTACATCGGACTTCGTTTTGATTTCCGTTACTCTCCGGGTGCGGTGATATGTCTTTTTCACGATACTATTGTGCTCCTTGGTATTTTTTCGATCCTAGGTCGGGAAGTGAATATCCAGGTTTTAGCTGGGGTGTTAACGCTGATCGGTTACTCGCTAAACGATACTATCGTGGTGTACGACAGTATCCGTGAAAACGAGCCAACCTATAAAGACAAGGGTTTTGGATTTGTGATCAACCGATCGCTTAATGAAATGCTTGTGCGAACTCTTTTGACGGGAACCACAACTCTTTTAAGCGCATTTAGTCTCTTTTGGTTTGGTTCGGGCGTGATTCAAGACATTGCTTTCACATTATTGATTGGTGTGGTTTTAGGAACGTTCTCGTCAATCTATGTGGCAGCGCCATTAATTCCGATCACCGACAAACTATTTAAAAAGTTTGCCTAATGCCTCAACGAAGTGTTTGAGATGTTAACAACCTGGGCTCAGCGCGAGTCACATAACAAGCTCTCTGTTGAGGGCTTCGACGAAGTTGTGACTCAGTTTTTAGCCACGCGGGGATTTAAAGACTCCCAGTCTGTGCACGAATTCCTGTTTTATAATTTAAAAAATCTAAAAGATCCATTGTCGCTTTTGGGAATGGACAAAGCCGTGGAGCGCTTAACCATAGCAAAAAAAAACCAAGACGCAATCTGTGTGTATGGCGACTTCGATATGGACGGGACGCCGGCCCTGGCGTTGATGTATCGCGGGCTTAAGGGCTTGGGTTTTAAAAACATCTTCTATTGTCAGCCCGATCGTCACGCCGACGGTTACGGGTTTCATTTTCACCTCGCGCAAAAATTTATCGAGCAAAACAACGTCAAAGTTTTTATCACCGTGGATGTGGGCATCACCGATGTTGAAAACATTAAAAAGGTCCAATCCTTGGGCGTGGATGTTATTTTAACGGACCACCACCAAGTGCTCGATGAGATCCCACCAGCCTTTTGCATCGTTAACCCCAATCAGCCGGAGTGCACATCAGGTTTGGGTTTTCTGTGTGGCACGGGCGTGGGCTTTTACTTAATTATGGCTTTGCGTCGCCACCTTAAAGAACAAAATTTTCTGGAAAACGATTTTGATATCAAATCACTGTTAGACTGTTTTGCCATCGGAACTGTGGCCGACCTTGTACCATTAGTGAAAGAGAATCGTATTTTGGTAAAGCATGGTCTTAAAGTTTTAGAGAAAACCTCCATGGTGGGGATTCGCCTGTTGCTCGAGGCCTTAAAGATGAACGACAAAGTTCTGCGGGCTCAGGACGTGGCCATTCGTTTTGTGCCTAAACTCAATTCGTTAACTCGCTTGGATGTGGAGTTAAAACCCATCGACATTTTCATGGTGGAAGATCCCGCAAAAGCGGCCCTCATGGTGCAAACAGTTCTCAAAAACAACGATCATCGCGTGGCTTTGCTCGACGAAGCCGAGGCTTTGCTCGAGGCGATGATTTTGCAAAAATCCATTCGCGATTCTCAATCCGATGTTTTATTTTTTTGGTCTGAACATTTTCACAAGGGGCTGGTGGGCTTACTCGCCACGCAACTGGTGAATCGCTTTCAAAGACCTGCGTTTGTTGGCGCCTTAACTAAAAAAGGCGTCATCGTCGGCAGTGCACGGGCACCCAACGGCAGCTCGGTGAGTGTGTTAAAAACGCTGCAAGATTCCAGTGCTTACCTCAATAAATTTGGCGGCCACCTTGCGGCGGCGGGCTTTGAGCTATCGCCGGAAAAAGCCGAAGACTTTGAAAAGGCCCTCATTCAATCACTCAGTCATAATGTGGATCTTGCCCTTTCACAAAAATACGATTTAAAAATCGATTTTCACGGGATTCAAAGTTTTATGAAGTCGTGGGATAGCCTGGAGCCCTTTGGTCAAAATTTTGCAACTCCGGTGTTTCTTGTGGATGGTCTGAAAGTGCAAAAAGTGACGACGATGAAGGGCACGCATTTAAAAACCTCTTTTGCAGATGCAAAGGGTTTCCTGATGGAATGCGTTTGGTTTTTTCCGCAAAATCTGGATTATTTTTCCGCGAGCGAGCAAAAGACCTATTCGATTTTGTGTGAGCCCCAATGGAATGAGTTTATGGGAAGCCGTCGAATACAGCTTTTGCTCAAAGACATTAAGGAAGCTCCATGAAGCTGGTTTTACTGTCAGCGGGTTTAGATTCCACCGTTAACTTTTTAGAGGCGTTGCAGGACGGTGGCGTGAAGCTTGCTCTCACGTTTTCCTATGGGCAAAAAGCCGCCGACAAAGAGATCGAGCGAGCAAAGGCATTATGCCAAAAATACAGCGTACCCCACAGTTTGGTGGAACTGCCGTTTTTTAAAATCTTTACGTCTTCTTCGTTGCTTCGCGCCGACAAAAATATTCCGCTGGGCTCCGAAGTGAATATTCAATCCTACGAAAAAAGTCTGATCACCGCCGAAAAGGTGTGGGTGCCTAATCGCAACGGTATTTTTTTAAACATCGCTGCGGGTTTTGCAGAAGGCCTGGGAGTTCAGGAGATTGTTCCTGGCTTTAATTTAGAAGAAGCCACCACATTTCCTGATAATTCCGTAGAATTTCAGGAAGCGCTTGAACAAAGTTTTAAATTTTCGAC
>JAYUKO010000069.1:0-5302 GCA_043764415.1 Bdellovibrionales bacterium
ATCACACTGGTAATATTCACGATGCTGCCTTTGCGGGCCTTCATCATCGTTTTTACAGCGAGCTTGGTGCAAAGAAACGTGCCTTTAAGATTCGTATCCATCACCGATTGGAAATCGTCCTGTTTCATACGCAGTAAAAGTTGATCTTTCGTGATGCCAGCGTTGTTGACTAATCCATCCAGGGATCCAAAGGTCTCAAGAACTTTTGCAAAAGCGGCACTCACCGAAGCTTCATCCGCGACCTGCAAAGAAACAATCATGTGACCTGTGCCTTTGAGGGAAGCTAAAACTTCGCGAGCTGGGCCTTCGGAGGAAGAGTAGGTGATAGCAACCTGTGCGCCCTCGTCAGCTAATAGCCGAGCGATACCAGCACCGATGCCGCGGCTACTGCCAGTCACCATGATTTTCTTTCCAGCTAAAATTCGGCCGTCTAAAAGCACTCAGTCTCCCGATTTTTCAAAAGCAATAACATCATCCAAAGAGTTGATATTGAATGCTGGAGAACTCGTGGTGTCAATTTTTTTCAAAAGCCCAGTTAACACTTTGCCACATCCGCATTCAATAAAATGATGGGTTCCCATTCGTAAAATTAATTCCATACTTTGCGACCAACGAACGGCTCCCGAAATTTGCCGAGTGATATTTTCACGCAGTTCGTTGGCATCCACATGGGCCTGCGACGTATAGTTTTGCACAACGGACCACTGTGAGTCAGAAAAAGAAATATCCGAAAGTTCCTGTTCCATGGCTTCTTCCGCTGGTTTCATCATCGAACAATGGAAGGGTGCTGATACTTTCAGCGGGATCAATCGCACTTTTTTTGTCCAACCTAATTTTTCTGGTTTAAAATTTTCCTTCAACCATTCAATGATCTGAGCATTTCCACTGACCACAATTTGATCCGGAGAATTGTAATTTGCGGGCTCAAGGGGAGAGAGGCCCGTTTCTTTTTCGGCCCACTGGCAAAGTTTTAAAACTTCGTCAGGCGTAAGACCAATCACGGCACACATTCCACCTTCACCCACCGGCACAGCCTCTTGCATCAGCTGTCCGCGCTTGCGCACTAAACGCATTCCATCGGTAAAGGTAAGGGCATTCCCCGCCACAAGCGCCGCATATTCACCCACGGAGTGTCCAGCGAGTGCATTAATTTGCATATCGCGCAACGTCTGCATCACTCGAAAGGTGGCAATGGAAACGGTGAGCAAAGCGGGTTGCGTGTTTTCGGTCAGCGCTAAAGTTGTGTCATCCGAAAAAAAACACAGCTTCTTCATATCCAGAGAGATGGCGTCCGAAGCCTCTTCGAAGGCTTGTTTAGCCACTGGAAAATCGTTATATAAAAATTGCCCCATCCCAACGTGCTGGCTTCCTTGGCCCGGAAATAAAATGACCTGGGGAAAATGTTTTGCGGCCATTAAAATCTCATTAAAGCGCTACCGCTTGTAAGGCCCGCTCCAAACGCAGTCATTAAGATATTTTGCCCACGCTGAATCCGGCCATCGCGAACCGCGCGATCCAGCGCCACAGGAATGGTAGCCGCAGAGGTGTTGCCCATATCTTCAATTTCTAAAATGACTTTGTCCATGGAAACCCCGAAGTGTTTTGCGACACCTTCGATAATGCGCGTGTTCGCCTGATGGGGAATCACCCAGTGCACTTCGTCTTTTTGCATATTGTTAGCAGTGAGAGCGATATCACAGCAGGTCGACATCGTGCGAATGGCGTGCTTAAAAATCTCCCGGCCCTTCATCACCACTTTATTTTGATGGGTGGCGAGGGTCTCATTGGTGTTTGGAGTTTTTGAGCCTCCAGCCGGAATATATAACAAATCCGCAAGCTCACCTTCAGCGAACATGTGCGTGCTTAAAATACCGCTGTTCGAGTTTTCTGGCGCACGGCTCACAATGGCCGCGCCAGCAGCATCACCAAACAGAATGCAGGTTTGACGATCTTCGTAATTCACCCAATTGTGCAGGATTTCGGCGCCAACAACGAGAATGTTTTTATAATGACCCGTGCGAATAAATTGATCGGCAATTGAAAGACCATATAAAAATCCGGTACAGGCGGCCGATAAATCAAAGGCCATCACATTTCGCGCGCCCAATTTTCTTTGCAATTCGCAGGCAGAGCTGGGCATTGGAAAGTCGGGAGACACCGTTGCAAAAAGAATCATGTCGATGTCTTTTGCGGTCAGCTTTGCCATTTCCAACGCTTTTTGCGAAGCAATCAGGGCCAGGTCACTGGTCGCTATACCTTTTTCGGCGATGCTGCGCGAATGAATACCGGTGCGCTCTACAATCCAGTCATGATTTGTTTCGACGATTTTTTCGAGATCATAGTTTGTCAGTTTTTTTTCGGGGAGAAAGGATCCCGTTCCCAGGATCCATGATCTATAGAGACCACTCTGTGGTGTGCCTGACATATAAAGGTTTTACTGAGCTGTTGCAGTCTCTTGTGGAGCCGCAACGATTTCTTTACCTTTATAGTATCCGCAAGAAGGGCACACATGGTGAGGCTGAACAACAGAGCCACAGTTAGAGCAGTTTATCGTAGCGACAGGCGTGATTGAGTCATGTGCGCGTCTGTGTCCACGTTTTGATCGACTTAAGCGTTTCTTGGGCGTTGCCATAAATTACCTCATGTTTAATAAGAGAGGGGCACTTTCATCCATTTTTATCTGAAAATCAAGAAAAACTCTTAAAGAATCAAACGTCTTAGCTCGGTTTGTGAGTACACATAATCAGCATAAATCATCGTATTTGCTATATTTCGGTGTCCCAAGGCCACCTGCAGGAGGCGAATGTCGCGAGTTTTTTTGTAAAGTCGAATGGCAAACGTATGTCGCAAACAGTGGAATTTCTTGGCCACGGGGCGGTACTCGCACCAAATGTCCCGCAAACGATGGTAGCCAATATCGAAAAGCGGGTCAGAGGCTCCCAAACCGCGAGCAAACAGCTCTATCTCATCAAAAAGCGCTGCGGGAATGGGCAATTCGCGGTCGTTGGATCCCTTAATGCCTTTTATGTAGAGAGATTGGTCATAGGTATTCATATCGCTTTTACGAAGGTTTAAAAGCTCCTGGGCCCGAGCTCCAGTTTTCAAGGCCACAAATATCGCAAGGCAGTTGCGAGGCTCTTTAAATTTATAGCGATTGAGCAGCATCTCGAGATGGTTGTATTCGGGATCTAATAAATATTTATTTTTATTGAGTGAATACCGCGACATCCTTTGAGCGTAAGTTTTTTTTCGGATTCAATCAAGGAAATGAATTAAGTACAAAATTCCAAGGTCAATTCATTTTCAGTCGTTTTAGGTGGCGCTATTCATTATTATTCACTCAGAAATTTAAACCGGGAGAATCAAATGAGAACAATAGGAATTATCTTAAGCACACTTTTTTTTATCGCGTCGGCCTCCGCCGAACTCGGCACTTACAAACTCGAAGTTGAAAGAAACGGAGTTAAATCTCTGCAAGTGGCCATGAACACGTGGCAGGGCGAGTATCCGGGACCAGTGATTGACGTGTCCTCGAAGAAAAAAAATAAAACCACCACTGTTAAAGGTTGGGAAAGTCTTCGTGAACTCACAGTTCAAAAGAGCTGCACCATCGCCAATGGCCTTTACCACCCATGGTCGCAAACCAAAAACTCCGTTGTTAATTTTTATACGATTGCACCAGTTTTAGATTATGTAGTTATGAAGGACATCACCAATCCCCAAGATCTGGGTCTATCGGCTCTTTATGAAGCTGACAGTGTTCCGATGATTAAGGCAAATTCAGAGATCGTTAATTTTATGTATCTTGCAGAGGGCGGTGCTATGGCGACTCTTTTACAAGATGACAAAGAGCTCTACCTTTATCTTAGCTACGACTCTCTTGAAAAACCCGAGTACTTTACAAAAACTCTTGAAACGAAAGCTCTAAAAACAGTAATAGAAGAAGACGGCTCTACCTACGACGTGAATGAGCAGTGGCTCTATGTTAAATGCGTCGAAGGGTACAACGTTTTTATCGAGGACACAGCTTTACTTAGCCAAAAAGGCGTGAAGCAAGGGAACATCACTGGCTACGGCGACATCGAAGGCGCCAATTAATTAGCGAGCGCCTACGATTCTTCGTTGAATAAAAAAAAGGGGAAGCAAAACTTCCCCTTTTTTTTTATTTCAAAAATACGATGTTTTCGTCGGTGAAGGCACTGATTCCCATGGTTGGTCGAGAGCCGTCGACATTTTGATGCGTCACCTGGGCAGATACGCGGATGTACTCTTCGTCATTTGTGAAGCAAATAAGAATGGCTTCGCCGGTGTGATCTTTGATCTGCGACAATACCCGTGTTTTATCACTCATTCGCATGATGTACTTATCGCCAGACACGCTTATTAAACTTAATTCTTCGACAATGATTTGCGCCTGTCCGTTATTATTAAAATACTGAGTGTCTAAAAGAATCGCACGGGAGTACGCGGGAATATTGGCTGCCACATTGGTGTAATTTACATCGCCAGTTCGACTGCCAAAAATATCCCCCAAAGCATTTCCAAGATCGCCTCCGGTCCAGCCGATCTTTTCGTTTTCGGCGATGACGACCTTTTGCAGATTGCCTACAGAGACCCACGGGCAATTCAGTGTTAACTGAAATTCGATGGGTACAGACATATCCACTGAGTAGACTTCGGCGGCAGTGGCGATGGAGGTGAAAAGGGCTGAGAGGGCGATGATAAAAAATTTGGTCACAGAGGACTCCTTGTTGGGGTTGAAAAAGCAGATAGAAGATAATTCGGTTTGTGAGGCGAGAGTGAGTGAATACATTTCATGTTGAAAAATCTTATTAACTGGCCAAAATGGCTGCATGTCTGAAAAAATAAGATGCTTATAATTTAAGCTCACCTGGACCTTTGTGCTCTGAAAAAAGCCATACCTGGACATACCCCCGAACTCTCGTTGAACAGAGGGCATTTTAGCGCGTTAAAATATACTTATTCATTTATATAAGTAAATTCAGATACTTAGGTATCTCAGATATAACTATAAGTGAGACTTAGGCCATCCAAATCAGCAGTTGGTTCGACAAACTTCGAAATTCCTTTTTATTCCATATAGATAATGCTTAGTGTCATAATTCAAGTTATTGCCAAATTGTATTTCACAACTAATAATTAACGTATTTCACACTATTTATTATGTGAAATAGAACAACTGAAAGGCGGTCATTTATGGAAATTGGAACCCACATCGATCCATCCACCTCTTTTAAAGAAAGCCCGGACAGGGCTCAAAGTAGTCTTCGAATCAAATACT
>JAYUKO010000070.1:0-1605 GCA_043764415.1 Bdellovibrionales bacterium
GATTGCAGCTTTAATATAAGTGGGCCGCTTAAGTTTTTCTCTTCATCTTTTAAAAAATCGACCAAGGAATCTGCAATGAAGACTCTTCGATGGTTTTCTAAAAACTCTGCTCTAACGTTGACACTGACATAGGCCGAAATATCATGGGCTGCCAAAATATTAAATGCTTTTTCTGACTCATCATTGAACTGGTCAACATGATAAGTCGCTGAAAATAAAATAGTCGTGTCGGTAAAAACACCAACGGGCTTGTTCTCTTGGAGAGCCCTTTCAAGATTTGAAAAAGCTTGAATCACTATAAAGACTCCAAATCATGCGAACCCTTGGCAATTTTTTTTGCAGGTTGTTCTGGTTGCTCCTTTTTTTCCTGTTCTTTTCTTTCTTGAATTTTTGCCAAAGTCTCTTCGCGTGTTTGCTTGTACAGTTCACGAAGTCTTGCAACAGCACCTTTTTTGGGAACACCGGGCTTATTCACTTTGAACCTCGCTTTCTTAATATCAATATAACATGGGCTTTGTTACTTGTAAGTTATTGGTTTTAATGGCTTTTCAGTATCGACACAATTTTACCTTACTTTTGTACCTGCAATTGCTTTAGCGCGCATTGCTGCGATTACTTTGATCGACAGGTCTGGTCGTCCGATGAGCGCACAGACAAGTCATAACGATTGTTTGGAATTCCGCTAAACCAGGAGAATTGATCGACGCAGCCAGCCCTATCCTACGCAAGCACTGCGGTCATTAATCTTGAAACGAAGAACTAATACTCAGTCAGTGGCGGGCACGAACACATGATGTTCTTATCCCCGTAAGCATTATCCACTCTGTTAGCGCTTACCCAAAACTTGCGGTCGCGAACAACCGGCAGCGGAAAAAACGCTTCCTGCCGCGAGTACGGTCGATTCCAATCATCCACCAAATCATCCGCCGTGTGCGGTGCATTTTTTAACGGATTGTTATCGCGATCGATTTTTCCATCGGCCACTTGCGAAATTTCTTTGCGGATCTGAATCATAGCATCACAATAACGATCGAGCTCGGCTTTTGATTCGCTCTCTGTGGGTTCAATCATCAGAGTGCTCACCACCGGCCACGACATGGTCGGCGCGTGGAAACCGTAATCCATTAAACGTTTTGCAATATCATTCACGTCGATGCCGGTTTGATCCTTGATCGGACGAATATCAATGATGCACTCATGGGCCACCATATCGTTTTTGCCGGTGTACAAAATGGGATAGTGATTTTTAAGCCGTTGAGCCATGTAGTTGGCGTTTAAAATCGCAACTTGCGTGGCCTTTTTTAATCCATCAGGCCCCATCATCTTAATGTAGCTCCAAGAAATAGGAAGAATCAAAGCGCTGCCCCAAGGAGCCGACGTTGTTGCGGTGATTCCCGTGGCAGGGCCAGCTAAAACCTCAAGACTGTGCTTCGGAAGATACGGCGTAAGGTGTGCAGCCACGCCAATGGGGCCAACACCAGGTCCGCCACCACCGTGGGGGATACAGAATGTTTTGTGAAGATTAAGATGGGACACATCAACGCCAATATCGCCTGGGCGGCAAACGCCAACCAGTGCATTCATGTTAGCGCCGTCCATGTAAAC
>JAYUKO010000071.1:0-1603 GCA_043764415.1 Bdellovibrionales bacterium
ACTCACAGTGTAACAAAAAGTGTCTCAGCATGATAAAAAAAATGCGGGCTGGGCTTAAATCTCATTCTTTCGTCTCAGTATGAGACACTCGACTTAGGTATTAAAGCTGTTGAGATTTGCCCTCGAGGACCGATTCTGTCACCGAGGTGAAGGCCGGTTCTTGCACGAGCCACTGCTGGAAGGCCTGCTTGGCGCGATTGAGAATAAACTCTTTTTTAAGGTCTTTCTTCATTTTCTCAGGGGCTGCAGGGAAGAGTCCAAAGTTGATATTTGTCGGCTGGAAGTTCTCTTTTTCTTCCAAGGTAATAGCGTGAAGAATGGAGCCCAGCGCCGATTCCCGCGGTGGTGGGTTGAACGGACGATCCTGCAGCTTTTGATCGATAAAATGTGCTACCAATAAACCGATGCACGCTGATTCAAAATAGCCTTCCACGCCGGTGATTTGCCCGGCCAAGTAAAGTTCGCTGTCATTGCGACTGGAAAGATCGGTGTTGAGGCGCTTGGGCGAGTTCACATACATATTGCGATGGATGCTTCCCAGTTTTAAAAATTCGGCATTTTCTAAACCCGGAATCATTTTGAAAATTCGTTTCTGCTCGGGGTATTTCATTTTAGTTTGAAAACCCACCAAGTTGTAGGCTGTACCCTCGGTGTTATCTTGGCGCAGTTGCACCACGGCGTGGGCGCGCTGACCGGTGTGGGGATTCGTGAGACCGATGGGCTTCATGGGACCAAAGCGCAAAGTTTCGGGTCCCCGTCGCACCATTTCTTCGATGGGCATACAGCCTTCAAAAAATGGCGTGTCCTTTTCGAACTCTTTGGGTTCCACCTTTTCGGCCTTGATAATTTCGCTGATAAAAAAATCGTACTGCTCTTTGTTCATGGGGCAATTGATGTAATCGCTTGTGCCCTTATCCCACCGACTGGCCTTCCACGCTTTTGTCATATCAATGGAGTCCGTAGATATGATGGGTGCGATGGCATCGTAAAAATATAAAAACTCATCGCCAAAGTGCGAAAGTAAGGATTGGGCGAGGGGTTCGTGTGTCAACGGCCCTGTGGCCAAAACGCACGGACGCGGAACTTGATCGATAGCTGTAACGGCCTCGGCTTTGCGTTGAATGCGTGAATGACTTTCGAGAGCATCGGTCACAAGCTGCGAAAACTTTTCGCGATCCATTCCTAAAGCTTGCCCTGCAGGAACTTGCGACTGCCAGCCACTTTTTAAAATCAGCGAACCGAGCCGTTCAGCCTCCCACTTGAGTTGGCCGGGAGCCGACGCCAAGGCGTAACTGCCAAAAGAATTGGAGCAAACTAATTCTGCCGCTTTGTGAGTTTTGTGGGCTGGCGTCATCGTGCCGGGGCGCATTTCGTAAATAACCACGTCATATCCACGCTCGGCCAGCTGATACGCGCATTCTGAGCCCGCAAGGCCCGCTCCAACCACATGAACAGTTTTATTTTTTTTTAACATGTATTATACCTTATAGGTCATGGAAAAATCAAAAAAGCGACCCTCACAAAAACCTGCCGCCGTTGTAGATGTCCTACAAAGACTTTTCGAAAATAGCAAGTCTCCGCTGGCCGATGGGTTTCAGCGCTG
>JAYUKO010000072.1:0-1601 GCA_043764415.1 Bdellovibrionales bacterium
TTGTTGGCAATGGTGTCCATGTTGGTCTGTTGCGCTTGCATCCCCGTGGCGGCTGTGTGCAATGACTTAATCATAGTATCCCCTTCTCTCTTCCGTTACTGACTATTTCAATCTGGTTACATCGTTAACTAATTTACCGTTCATTTGATCGTAGGCTTGAATGGCTTTTTGTGTACTTTCAAAGACGCGGCTGGTTTTGATCATATCTGTCATCTCGCTGACTAAGTTCACGTTACTTTTTTCGACAGATCCTTGGTGCAATTTAAATTTTGTAGCCTGCACCACCGGGCTGTTGATAGTTTCGCGAAGCCGATAGAAGGAATTTCCCTCTTTTTGAAAAACATCTTTGTCGTCAGCGGTAACAAGCGAGAGTTTTCCGGTGAATTGATCGCCAATCTTTAAGTGTCCTTGGTTGGAGACAGAAAAGTTAGGTTCGTTGCCGATGCGCACGTAACGACTGGGGAGAGGTTGCTCGGGACGTTGCTCTTGCATCAACACGGGGTAGCCCTGCTTGGTCACCAGTTCGCCGAGTTGATTTAAAGTAAAGCCACCATTACGTGTCCATCGAACTCCATTGGGAGTGAGAACTTCAAAAAACGCATCGCCTTCGATGGCCACATCCAGTGGATTGTTAGACACAATGAGCGATCCCTGAGCAAAGCTTGTCGACGTTCCCGCAGAATCCACATAGCTCTTGTCGGCGCCGTTGATGGGATAAAAACTATCGATAGAATCCGGTATTTTAGTGGAACCGACAGCTTCCTCTTGTTTTTCGTAACTGGTTAAGTATTCGCGAAATATCTGTTCATCTCGCTTAAAGGCTGGCGTGTCCGCGTTGGCGATATTGTTGGCTATGGTGTCCATCTTATCCGATTGGGCCATGGCTCCACTGACTGCTGTGTAAATACCTTTCATACTCATACACTGAAGTGGAGAGCAAAGCGTGTGCCGACTCGACCAACGTCTTAACTTTTTGTGAGTTCGATTTAGTTCGACTTAGTTCGCAGCGGGGCACAACCTTCCATGGACCTTTGTCACGATTCCATGTCGTCCCTCTGACGCAAAGACAATTCTCTGACGTATACTCTGTTAATGTCACAGATCATGTATCTCCTGTTTTCTCTTGTGTTGGCGGCGCCAAACCCAAAAGCCGCGGCTCCCGTTTTAGCCAATGGCGAGTCATTAGCGGAGTCCATGGAATCTTCCTCACTGGGCGCCGTGGAAGCCTCTCCGATTTTTGATATACCAATGACTTACAATCACCGCGTGCAGTTTTGGATTCGCCACTTTCAAACCAGTGGTCGCAAGGATTTTCAAAAATGGCTGGCGCGCTCCACTCGCTACTCGCCGTTTATTTTAAAAGAGCTGGAGCGATCGGGAATGCCCAAAGACATCATTTACACTGCCATGGTCGAAAGTGGTTTTGCTCCTGCGGTACAAAGCCCCGCGGCCGCGGTAGGTATTTGGCAATTTATCAAGCCAACCGCCGAGCGCTATGGTTTAAAGGTCAACTGGTGGCTTGATGAGCGCCGAAATTACGTAAAAAGCACAGCGGCGGCCATTAAGTACAAAAAAAATCTCTACGAAATGTTTGGCTCTTG
>JAYUKO010000073.1:0-1594 GCA_043764415.1 Bdellovibrionales bacterium
GCTCAAACTTACCAAAATATGCAAATTCAGGATTTGGAAAAACAGGCTGTCATCGTACAAAGTCAGTTTGATAATTTGCAAAAAATATTAAGTGCGCAAACCAATGTGGAGCCCATGTTAAAAGCGCAGGAGATTTCACTGTTAGCCCACATCATCAAAGAAAACGGCAAGTGGAAGGCGCAGTGGTTCGAGGGCGTTGAAGGTTTAAGAGCGCAAGCTAAAAATGTGGCCCAGCAAATTCCCTTTGATTCCTTGTCCACCTCGAAAAAATCGTGGCACTTAGTGAATGTAAAAGAACATGGCGCCCATCTCGCCTACGTAGTGCCGGTGTTTGCAGCCGGGCGAGTGAGTTATTACAGTTTCTTTTTTAAAACGGATTTTTTTGCCAAATGGTTTCGCGGAGCTTCGACCGCAGAAAACCTAACTTTGATGGCTCCGCAACTGGGAGAGATTTTTGCCTTTGGCGAAAAGCCCATCGAGGGCATCGAGAAGCATCGGGCCTTGCTCGCACAAAAACAAACAGGACTGTGGCCCACCTCGAAAACTGCGGCTCTGGTGACGTACTTCCATCCCGATTTGCAGCTTTTATTTGTTAAACAAATTCAGTTGCAAAACATGGTTGTGGAAAGCGCATCCTACTTGCGAGCGCTGTTGCTAATGATCGGCCTGTTGGTGATCATTAGCATGGTTGTGACCGACTTGATCTTTAGAGGATTCTTTCAGCGTATCGACGAATTAGAGCTGCAAAATTCCCAGGCTCCTGCGCGCGCCGCCGTCGCGGACGTCGTCTCTAGTGTTGTCGTGCCCAAAGTGGAGACTGTAGTTACGCCGCCAATAGTGAACAACGTTGATGTTACCGGTATGCGTACAAAAGCGATCAATTGCCTAGGGTATTTAAATCGCTACAAATCGCAAAATCCCGCGGCCTCCTCGCAACTTCAGATGCTCGAAAAGGAGCTTCGTGAGCTCCGCGCCATCATCGACCCGGTGGAGCCAATTGCAGCGGCACAGCCCACCTTCAACCCTTTACACTTGGATCCCATCTCGTCGGACTTCGACGTGCAGTCCCTTTTAACATCGATTCGCAAACCGAAACGAGAGAAGCATGAATCCCAAAAAGTATAATAAGGAATTTTCAATATTTGTTTACGATGAAAATCCTGTGCAGGCTCGATTTTTAAAAGAAATGCTTCTGCGCGAGGGTTATGAAGTCCATTTTTACACCAGCGAAGAACTTTTGCTGCAAGCTATATATCTCGCACTTCCACACATCGTCATACTTCCCTTGATCGAAAAAACAACGCAACTTTCGCAAGAAATTCAAAAAATGAGTCAAGAGATTCAAATCTTTGTGACCTGTGCAACTACGGAAGCCGAGCGCGCTCACCGGCTTCTTGAACAAGAAGTGATTTATGATTATGTGCTTGATCCCGTGGCCTTGCCGGGGCAATTGGCCCATCGAGTGTCTCGAGGTGTGGAGGCGTGGTTGTTTCGGATGGCTAAAGAAGCACCAGTTCCTGTAGTCGCAGCAGAAACAAAAATGGACACCTTGGAATTTATCGAGGTGACAGAGCCCACAGCCACGATCATTGAT
>JAYUKO010000074.1:0-1593 GCA_043764415.1 Bdellovibrionales bacterium
TGTGTTTTTGTTGTCACCAGTCAACATAACCACTTCGATTCCCTGAGAGCGGAAATACTCGATTGCAGGCTTAGAGTTGCGTTTAATGGGATCTTTCACTGCGATCACTCCAGCGGGTTTGTTGTCAATAGCGACGAGCATAGCGCCGTGACCTAATTGCTGAAGGTCTTTTGCAATATTTGAAACTTCAGTGGTCGCTATTCCAAACTTTTCAAAAATCTTTCTGTTGCCAGCAATGACTGTTTTTCCCTCGATTTCGCCTTTCACTCCCATGCCAGTTACGGATTCAAAATTTGCGACTTTTGATAGCGTAACTCCTTTTTCTTTCGCACCGGAAATAATAGCTTCTGCTAAGGGGTGTTCACTGGATTTCTCAAGCGAAGCCGTCAGACGTAAAACTTCGTTTTCTGAAAAACCATTGATCACTTTGACCGCAGAAAGCTTTGGCTTACCTTCCGTCAGAGTTCCCGTTTTATCAACCACGAGTGTTGTGATTTTTTCTAACCCCTCAAGAGCTTCAGCGTTTTTAATCAAAACTCCAAGGCTTGCACCTTTTCCAGTTCCAACCATAATAGACATGGGAGTCGCAAGGCCCAAAGCACAGGGGCAGGCGATAATTAGCACAGCCACGGCATTAACAATGGCGTGAGTGAGTGCGGGCTCAGGCCCGAAAGCAAACCAAATTACCGCTGTAACAAGGGCCACAAAAACAACAGCGGGTACAAAATAAGATGCAACCTTATCGGCTAGTTTTTGAATAGGCGCGCGACTCCGCTGGGCTTGTGAAACCATTTTTACGATTTGCGCGAGCAAGGTATCTTTCCCAACGCGTGTGGCTTTCATTACAAAAGAACCAGTTCCGTTGACGGTGGCACCAGTCACTTTTGATCCGATTTCTTTTTCCACGGGAATCGGCTCACCCGTAATCATGGACTCATCCACGGAGCTTTGGCCCTCAGTGACCTCTCCATCCACGGGGACTTTTTCTCCGGGACGAACCTTGAGCAGATCGCCAAGCTTTATGGACTCCATAGGAATTTCCTGTTCGGTTACATCGCTACTCATTTTAATCGCAGTCTTTGGTGCAAGACCGAGCAGTGCTTTGATGGCATTTCCTGTTTGGCTTCGTGCGCGAAGCTCAAGCACTTGTCCTAGAAGTACAAGGGTTGTGATCACCGCAGCCGCTTCGTAGTAAAGCGGAACCATACCACCATGAACTCTCAAAGATTCGGGAAATAGCGACGGGAAAAAAGTCGCTACAAGGCTAAAAGTGTAGGCGATGCCAGTTCCAATAGCTATGAGTGTGAACATGTTCAGGTTCTTCGATTTGATAGAAGCCCACCCACGTTCGAAAAATGGCAGTCCTGCCCACAACACAACAGGAGTAGCTAACAAAAGTTGAATCCCAGAGAAGAGCCAATGCGGAAGAGCATGTTGAACAGGTTGATTAGGAATCAAGTCTGACATTGCAAGTAATAAAAGGGGAACGCTCAATGCGACGCTCACTTTAAGTCGCTTTGAAAAATCCACGAGCTCAGGATTGGCTGAATCCTCTAAAGAAACCTCTTCGGGTTCCAGTGCCATTCCACAAAG
>JAYUKO010000075.1:0-5239 GCA_043764415.1 Bdellovibrionales bacterium
GGCATTGATGGCCGAAGGCAAAACCGAAGAGGAAATCTCGGCAGCCATTGGCGAAACTTTTAAGTACAGCGAAGGCAAGTTGAAAAACTTTATCACGGCTGTAGGCATCGTTGAGCCCAAAACAGATAAGCTGTATCGCGTTCGCATTTTTGCTTTTAACGAAGGCGAAAAAGTTCCTGAAAACGCAGTTCAAGTAGAAGAGCTTCACTTTGTGGCAGAGTACTTTGGCGATAAGCCAACGGGCGCAGCGCCAATCACGGAAAAAGTCAGTCGCAGCGGCGGCGCCAAAAAAGATCGTCCTCGCGGACCAAAAGCCTCTCCATGGGGCCTCTCTCCCGAAGAGATCAATGCTAAAAAAGAGGCCAGCCTTCGCGCTCAGGCCGCCAAAGCAAAACCCTCTTAAGGAGGGTTTTTTTAATAAGCATGGGGTTCTCCGAGCTTCTTAAACGAATTATGTCTTTTTATCAGCTTCAGCCAGTGACGGACGCTGATCAGGGGCAAATTTGGCTGATGAAGACTCTCGATATACTTCCAAAACCATTTTTCCTAGTGGATTATCAACAAAAGCGGGTGTCGTTTACCAACGCGGCCGCTCGCCAGATGCTGGGGCTGGAATATGCCACACGAAGTATTGCCGAAATCTACGGGAAAGAACTTTCGGTTTTCGACACCGATGGTGTTCTAGTCCCCATGAGTAACCTACCCAGTGCTCGCGTGGCTCGCGGGGAAAAAGTAGAGGGTGAAGAGTTTCTTTTAACTACGCCCAACGGCCAATTTAATATCAAGGTCTATTCCGGAGAAATTCCAAAAATGCACAATCGGCCAGCGGTGGGACTGATTCTTTTCCAAGATATCACCGCGCTCAAAACCACAGAAAACAATTTACTCCAGGCGCAGTCGGATTTGAACGAAGCGGTGGAAACCGCCATGGTTGGTTTTTGGAGTTTGGACAAACAAACAAATAAAATAACGATCAGCAGGCAGCTCGAAAAACAATTCGGTTTGCTCGATGGCGAATTTGCTGGGTCGATGCCATCGTTAATTGCTCGCATTCATCCCGACGATGTCGAGCGCGTTGAAAACGAGATTCAAAAAAGTCTTACCACCGGAGCTCCTTACCGCATTGAGTATCGCGTGCGACACAAGAATGGGACCATTCGCTGGATCGAAGCCAAAAGTGGAACCACTGGCGATAAAATAATTGATAGCCATCGGTTTGCCGGAACAACTCTCGACATCACCGAGAGGGTCAATGCCCGGTTGCAGCTGGAAGCCAGCGAACGAGAGTTTCGTCTACTTGCGGATTCCATGCCGCAGATTGTGTGGAGTGCCGATCCTCAAGGTCATCTCGATTATTTTAATCAGGTGTGGTTTGACTATAGCGGTTCGACCTACGAAAGAAACAAAGGGGCGGGATGGACTCAGTTTGTTCATCCCGAAGACATGTTCCACACTATCGAGCGTTGGAAAAATTCTTTACAAACCAGTCAACCCTACGAGAATGAATTTCGCTTGCTGCATCACTCGGGTGAGTATCGCTGGCACGTTGCTCGCGCGCGACCCATTTTTAAAGAGTCTGCAGCCCACGAAGTCAAAAAGTGGTATGGAACCAACACCGATATCCATGAGCAAAAGATTTTAACCGAAAAGTTAGCCGAGGCTCGTACAGCCGCCGAGCGGGCCAATTCGGCCAAATCGCAGTTTTTGGCAAATATGAGTCACGAAATTCGCACTCCGCTGGGAGCCATCATCGGCTTTTCGGAGCTGATCAAGGAACGTGGTCTCGAACAAAACCAGACAAGCGAATTTATTTCGGTGATCGAGCGAAACTCCGCACAGCTTTTACGAATTATCGACGACATTTTAGATTTATCAAAAGTGGAAGCGGGCAAGATGCTCATCGAGAATCTCGCGTTCTCGCTGCCCGAGATGTTGCGAGAGTTTTCTGCCCAAATGGACTTTAAGGCGCGAGCTCGTGGGATTCGCTTTCAGCTCAAGGCGACAACTCCCCTACCAAAAACAATTATTTCCGACATAACCCGCCTCCGTCAGATTCTGATGAACGTCGTAGGAAACGCCATTAAGTTTACTGATAGAGGATTTGTGGAATTGCGAGTGAAGTTCGAAGACACTATTTTAGAATTCGAAGTGCAAGACACGGGGCGTGGAATCTCCGAAGAGCAAAGAAAAATTCTTTTTCAACCTTTCACGCAAGCCGATGCATCGACCACGAGAAAGTACGGAGGCACGGGCCTTGGACTCACCCTCACTCGCAGTCTTGCAGAGGCTCTCGGTGGAACCTTTGATCTCAAGCACAGTGAATTGGGGAACGGCAGCACCTTTGTTGTTCAATTGAAGTTGAAAACTCAAGCGGGAACAGCTCTCTATTCGGGATTTGCCGAGCCTATGGCCGAAATCAAACCTTTGGACAAGCGGGGACAACTTGCAAGCTTGCAAGTGTTATTGGTGGAAGATTCTCCGGACAACCAAGCGTTGATTTCCATTTACCTCAATCGCGCCGGGGCGAGTGTTGATATTGCTTCCGACGGTGAGGAGGGCTGCAAGATGGCCACCTCTAAAGACTACGATATTGTGCTGATGGATGTGCAGATGCCGGTGATGGACGGTATCACTGCCGTAAAACATCTACGACAGCAGGATTACAAAAAGCCGATCATCGCTCTCACAGCCCATGCCATGAAAGAGGAGCGCGACCGTTGCCTCCAGGCGGGCTTTACCGAGTTTTTAACTAAACCCGTGGTGCGCGAAGATTTAGTCAATCTCCTGCAGAGCTATAAGTCATTATCGATTTAAATCCTTTATTTGTGCGCTTCTGAGACACAAGTGTCTCTGCCTGATCCGCGAGATGAAAAAATCTTTATAAGAGGTCTAGGTCGAGATAACCTGGTTAGGTAATGAAGTTCATAGGGGGGATCATGAACGGATTATTATCAAGTTTAGAACAATTGCAGTACGACACGCGACCAGTTGTGTACGCCGCGCTCGCGCTCTATTCATTTATGAATTATCGATCGATCGAAATTCTACTGTATTGCGGAATCGCGCTGAGCTTTTGCTGTGTTTACGTTCTTCGCAAAAGATTCTTTAACTATTCAACTGTGAATATTAAGTAGGATGACCCATGGAACACCTACTTAATTACCTAGAACAGGTGCAGTACGAGTCGAGGCCGTTGTTTTATGCGGCCCTCTCTTTGTATTCGTTTTTATCCAGAGAAATGACTCCTCTCACTTTTGCGTGCGGAGTCATTTTGGCGGTCTGTAGCTTTTACGTGTTTAAAATGCGTTATGTTTACCGCTCTCGCCTCATGAAGAGATAGACTCTGCATTCTATTTTCGATAGCTTAAGAACATGGGCATTTGGACAAAATTAAGAGCTCTGCCGTCGGCAACCCTTATCGAAAAATCAAGAATCTTTACATTGATCTTAGTTTGGGTGCTTGGCTTTATCGTCATCGTTCGCGGCTTGGCCCTTATCCAATTTCTGTTAGATTTGGATTATTCCGAAGTCAATATGGTCCGCTTGATTCAATTTGTTTTTCTTAAGATTTTGATCCTTAGTTTTCTCGGTTACTATATGCGCTTGCTGTGGCGACGACCTCACCGACTGGCTCTCGGATTTTTAATTTTCTTTTGTGTGGCCAGTCTTTACCAGTATCGCGATTTGGTTTCTGTGTTTTCGTCGTTGAGCATCGGAGTTATTACCTTCTTACTTTATCTTAAATTGTATGTCTCGGCGAAGGGCCTCGAAGCACCCAAGCCTAATGCGGTGCAAATTCCTAGCAATAAATAACCCCTCAGGTATTTTTAAAGAACTGGGATTTTTAATCCCCCCAGGGAGGGAAGTTATATGAAGCATGTATTCGCTTTTGTTTTATTTTTTGCAGCCAACGTCCACGCCATGGATGTTTACAATTTTACCTGTGATGTGGAGAGTGATGTAATCACTAGCATTCCCGGTTTGAAAAAAGCCCCAGAGAGTCCGGTTGTGGGTTTAAAAATTAAGGTCTTAAAAAATGAGGTTCCTTTGTACCTCATCAAAGCGTCGACCACGAACGGCGAAAAAAATCTATTTGTCACGGATTGGGTAGCTCCAACAGAGCTGAGCCAAGAGGGTTTGGACTTACTTGATTTATTGTCTTTGTTTAAAGGCATTGATGTTTCAACCCTCGAATCTCTGAGAGCTGGTTTACCCACAGACCTGCTTGATACCTTTGCTTACCTTGAGTTAAAGGATCAGTCGGGAAGCATCTATAAGCTCGGTTTTGACGGGCTTACGATGTATGACTGTCAATAGGTAGAACCTGACTGTAAACAGTTTCGACAGCTGTCGCGCGCCCTTTGGCATAACCGGCGCCAAGGGGTACCCAAGTTCGTTATAGAAGTTCCTATAAGCACAGTGATTGCTATTTCTCTAAGTAGGAGAAATACCATGTTCCAAAGATACTGCATTCAACTGATTGTTCTGATGTTGCCACTGTTTGCCTTCGCAAGCGGCAGAAACTATATAAGCAATGGCTTTATAATGCTTGGCGGCCCCACCGAACCAGCTCCTCTCGTAGGAGTGTCGGAGGTGACCAGCGCCTCTGTCGTCGAGGCATCGGCGCCCGTGGCGGAGTCGCCGCAAGCTTTGCGTACGTCCATTCGCCCCGAGGCGCGCCCTGCAGGGATCACCACGCAAACGGCCCCGCGGAGCACTCCCGGCCTCTATGATATGCGCGGCTGTAGCTACGGACGCGGATCTTCAACGGCGTCCCGCTGTTACGGCTCCATGTCTACAGTGGATCGAGCCAAACGAATAATGAACGCCGTCAACTACATCAACGGATTACATCAAACACATTTTGACGGGCGCTATATGCTTTGCACAGGCTTTCGCGAATCCAATTTTAATCCCGGGGCTCGCGGTGCTGACGGGGAGCGCGGAATGTTTCAAGTGATGGCCGCCACCGGGCGTGGTGCTCTGAGATACGGCGTTGAGTTGCCGGAGTTCGACCGCATGAATAGCGAAAACTACATGACCCGCATGGCAAATAGCACCGTGGCGCAAGTGGAATTATCGTTCCTAGTTTTAAAAATGAAGTTGGCAGAGGCTGCGGCCGCAAGCAGCACTGTCGGCAAGACTCTACAAACACGTATCATGTCGGGCAACGGATCGGTGGATCACTACCGGACTTTGGCGGGCAAATACAACGGTGGCGGCTACAATTCCACCTATG
>JAYUKO010000076.1:0-1585 GCA_043764415.1 Bdellovibrionales bacterium
CCCGGAATGGGTTTTTGCTTTCATATTTTTTCCTTCCTTACAGGCGAAGCAGTGCTTACTTTGTAGGCCTATAATAGATAAAGCGTTGTTTCTTTTATCCAACCAAAGACTCATTGTCCAATAAAAGTTGCAATTTTGTAGCATTCTCAGAAGCAGATGGGGGCGGAACCCCACGAGCCTCTCGATGAGACAAAAAGACCCCCAAATTATGCAATAAATTCATATAGATACAACCGAATATTCGAAAAAACGCTCACTTTTTTTCACAGTCCTCGCAAAAAGCCACTTTGGCGACAGCCTTTTCTCTCAAAGCTTGCAAGAACACGCATTTTGCTTTGTAATGAATTTATGGGGGAGTTTTAAGAATGCGCGCATCTGTGATTTTGATTTTATTTATGAGCTCCTTTGCGTTCGCATCCCCAAAGCAAAAAATACAGATCGAAGTAGAAATTTGGAAAAATGGCGAACTTGATTCCACCTCCGGCATCGTCACGACAGATGGCGAAAGCGCCTCGATTTCTCAATCTTCAGACGGTTTAAGTTTTAAATTATCCCTCTCGCCAAAAACCACTGGCTACTCGGAACGAGCTTACAAGATTGCCTTGGAATATACAGAAATAAAAAATGGTGAAGGGCAAGATCCACTTCGCGCCAACCTAGAAACTTCGTCCTATGAAACATCGTCTGTTCGCTTTTTACCACCCACCGATGGCGCTGATCCCATCGAATTAAAAATTAGCGCAAAACCTGTCGACGTTCGACTTCCCGCAAACAAAGAATAAAAAAAAGCCCAACAAAATGGGCTTTCTTATCAACTCTAATAAATGAAATTTCTAAACTACGATTCTGATTCCTCTGCAGCTTCGTCAGCTGGATCTTCATCTTTTTCGTCTTTTTTAGCGACGGCTTTCAAATCAGGATGCTTTACTTTGTAGTCTTTGATTTTCACTGGATCCGGGGCAAGAATCATAAACAACTGTTTGCCCTCGCTTTTGGGCTCAAGCTCAATCATGGCTAAATCCAAAAGGGATTGGGACACCTTCATCATGGTGGCGCGACCCATCTCTTGATAGGCCATTTCGCGACCTTGAAAGCGCATGTTGACCTTTACCTTGTCACCCTCGAGCAAAAAGCGGCGCGCGTGGCGCATTTTTACTTCGAGATCATGCTCGTCGGTGCGTGGACGAATTTGCAGCTCTTTCACCGTTACGATGATTTGCTTCTTTTTATTCGCCTGAGTTTTCTTTTTGTTTTCGTACTTCCATTTGCCGTAATCCATAATTTTACATGTGGGCGGCGAAGCTTCTGGAGACACTTCGATTAAATCTAAACCAAAATCACGAGCCAAGCCAAGAGCCTGAGCTGTTGGATAAACGCCGAGCATTTTTCCATCGGGTCCGACAACCCGCACTTCACGAGCGCGAATAGCTTCGTTGACATTGAATGCATCTTTTTCGCCTTTTCGATCGCGAAAATTTCCGCCTGGGCCGTCTTTACGAAATTTATTTCCACCAGGTCCACCAGCTCCGGGAGGGCGTGGGGGTCCACCAAATGGTTTTTTGAATGGCATATTAATGGCTTATCT
>JAYUKO010000077.1:0-5226 GCA_043764415.1 Bdellovibrionales bacterium
TGTTGCAGCGGTGATGTCGTTTTTGGTTTTGTTATCAATAACCATAACTTCTTCATCAGAACGGATCATTTTAGCGATATCGTCTAGCGTCACATAGCAGCTCTGCTGAGTGTCATAAAGCTTACGGTTTTGATATCTTTTAATGATCTTCACTTTTTTATCCTGAGTTGTATTTAACAAAGGGTCCTCCCATCTCGACTAAAAACGAGTTAAAAATCTATAGCACAGCGCGAACATAGAGCTGCCGCCATGTGTTGTCAAGCAGTCGAATAATCAAGCAAATCTAACAATTTGTCTGAAAATTAAGCTCCTAAAACGGAACCATAAAAGTTCTTCATCAAAACTTATATGTGTCATAAACTATTGTAATTACTGTAAAAAACAAGACTATACCTAGGTTTAGATCTTCATAAATCGCTCAATTTGCAAGCATCGTCTTCCGATAAAAACACCATGGGAGACGTAATGCGTCTAAATAAAGTTCTAAGAATTACAGTGCTGTTTTTGGGGGTCTCTGGATGTGCCACATGGGATGTTTCGTCTCCGGGTTTGTTTAAGAGTGAAGCCTACAATGTCAGAGGCGATGCACCAGAAAGTTTGTCTCCACCAGCAAAACACGAAGAGATGCAAAATGTTCAGAATCAGAGTGATGCCGACTATCATTTCACGGTTGCTGAATCGTACAGCATGCAAGGTGAATGGGCAAAAGCGATCGAAAGTTATAAATTAAGCATCGTTCACGACAAGACTTCGTTCCGCAGCCACTTTCGACTCGCCAGTGAGTATGTTCGTGCCGGGATGGTGGGCCAAGCCCTTGAACATTGCGAAGAGGCGATAAAAATCAAAAAAGACTTTGCAGACGCTCGAATTCTTCAGGCCAGCTTGAATTCGGTTTTGGGTTTTCACGATAAGGCGCGAAAGGGCTACGAAGACCTGCTCGCATTAGACCCAAAAAACCAAGAAGCACAGATTCTTTTGGGAGCCACTTACCTGGACGAAAACAAAATCGACAAAGCTGCGGTCTACTTTGAAGGCCTTGCTCGAAAAAATCACAAGTCGCATATTGTTTGGTATTACTTGGGCAAAACCTACCTGATGAAAAAAACGCCAGCGGCCATGGCCAATGCCGAAACAGCTTTTAAAACCTCTCTCCGCTACGAGCAGGATTTTGTACAAAGTGTAATTGAGCTTGGCTCGATTTACGAAAAACGCAACCAAATGGACAAAGCCATTGCACTTTATGAGTCCTATCAAAAACAACACGGTCCAGAAGTGTCCATCGCGGAGAGTTTAGTACAGGCGTATCTTACCAAAGAAGATTACGACAAGGCGTTCGAGCACCTAAAGACGATCAACGAGCTGGATCAGGGCAATTTAAATGCCCAGCTGAAAATGGCATTCATTTTGGTGGATAAAAAAGACTTTAAACAAGCCATTCCTCTTTTGGAAAACATTTTGCATCAAACACCCGAGTCCGACCGGGTGCGATTCTATTTGGGTGCTGTGTACGAAGAAATCAAAGATTTCCCAGCTGCCATCCAGCAGTTTAAAGAAATCCCCAAATCCAGCAAATATTTTGCAGATTCAGTTATGCACATGGCTTATCTTTATAAACTTCTCGACAATCCCAATGCAGCGATTACTCTTCTTGAAAGTCACATTGAATTTTTAGATGACAACGCGAAAATATTTTCGCTGTACGGATCGTTTTTGGAAAATCAAAAACAATATGATGAGGCCAAAAATCTTCTTGAAAAAGGTTTCGCTAAATTTCCTGGTGATACACAGATTATTTATCAATTGGGTTCAGTTTATGACCAGCTCGGGCAGTCCGACAAGACTGTGGTAAAAATGGAACGGCTCCTGGAGATCGACAAGAACCATGTAGAAGGGCTTAACTACCTTGCTTATTTGTACGCTGATAAAACTAAGAATTTAGATGTGGCCGAAAAGCTGGCACGCCGAGCCTTGTCTCTGCGCCCGAATGACGGTTTTATCTTAGACACATTGGGATGGGTTTTATTTAAACAAAATCGTCTTGATGAGGCAGTGAGAACGCTCGAGAAGGCATATCAAATCGAAGCCAGAGAGAGCATTATTGCTGAACACTTGGGAGATGTATATTTCCGAGTTGAAATGCCTCATAAAGCACGGGAAATGTACAACCGTGCAGCGGAATACGAAAAAGATGCAAGCAATGCGCAAAAAATACGAGCTAAAATTGATACCGTTGAACAACGCATTCAAACAGAAAAGCGGATCGAAAAACAACGTCGGCTTCCTGCGAATCAGTAAGTGGGCCACGAGATGGCTAGCTGCTCTTTTATTTCTCCAGGCCTGCGCCACCATTCCTAAAGTCGCAATTCCAGAAAATACTAAGTTTTTTTCTGGACGAGCTGAAGTTCTAGATAAGAAAAAGAATAAAACGGATCACATTCGGTTTTACCTGGCCACATCGCAGCCGGATTTATTTCGCATTGATGTAAATTACGGCATGCTAAATATTCCGCTGGGCACACTGATTTTGCGTCATGAAGAGGCGCAATTTGTGAATCTTGTTGAGGGTAAAGACTATCGGTCTAACGATGGCTCGCGAGCCCTAGAAAGATTGTTAAAAACGAAAATCACGCCCCATCAAATCGTTGCGATATTTTCTGAAAGTTTTCCGCTGCCACCGCCGTGGCAGTGCCGAGGTATGGACACAGAAAAAATGAATTGCGAAACCGCCGATCTATTTTTGGAATTGCAGCGCAACGAGAGCAAGCGGTACCTGAAAGTAAACAGCGAGCGCTCGTCGATCACCATGGAATACACCGTTGATAAAAAACGAAAGGTCAGTTTCGAATGGCTTTCCCCCAACGGCTTCGAAAAAATAACTCTCTAAGAGCTTGAAACAATTCAGGCATTGTTTAACTCGCTGATTGAACCGCTTCGTATAACAATTGCTTCTATAAACCATAACAAATCTCAATGTTTCTTTATGCCTAGACGAGTGTCTAAAGATAGAGCGAAAAGCGAGACACATACGGACTAAAATTGAGTCTCAAATGCAGATGGTGCATAATAAGACTAAGAGCTTGTGTCGGAAGCTTCCAAACTACACCAAGGAGGGACAATGACAATCAGCCTAACGGATATTCTTAAGGGTTGGAAGGGCAGTGAAGACTTCAAAGACCTCACTTGGCATGGAAGTTTCGACGACTATTTAAAAATGATTAAGGTACAGCCGAAGATCACCAGAAACGCCTATCAAAGAATGTACGACATGATCGTGGAGCACGGTTCTTCAGAGTATGTCGATACAAAAAAGAAAGTTTCCAGATATCACTTTTTTGATGATTTAGAAAACGACGGCAAAGACGGCGTGTTTGGTCTCGACATTCCCTTGATGAAATTGGTGAATGTGCTCAAGGCAGCTTCGCTTGGTTATGGAACTGAAAAGCGTGTGATTCTTCTTCACGGACCTGTGGGAAGTGCAAAGTCGACTATTTGCCGTAGACTCAAAAAAGGTTTAGAAAAATACTCTCGCAGCGAATCCGGCGCTCTTTATACATTTGAATGGGTGGACGAAGCGGGAACTCTAGATGGCTTGTTGGGCGCTAACGTCAAGAGCATCGTAAGCCCGATGCACGAGGAGCCACTTTTATTAATTCCCATGGCGTTGCGTGGGAAAGTGGAAGAAGAAATCAATCGCGGAATGCAGGGCGAATACAGAATAAAAATCGAAGGGGAGTTATCCCCGCCGAGTCGTTTTATTTTTAGAAGTTTGATGGAGCGCTACAACGGTGATCTGTCAAAAGTACTTTCTCACGTTCGTGTAAAGCGCATGGTGCTGAGCGAATCCGATCGCATCGGAATCGGCACCTTTCAACCAAAAGATGAAAAGAACCAAGACAGCACCGAGTTAACTGGCGATTTAAACTATCGAAAGATTGCAGAATACGGTTCCGATTCGGATCCACGCGCCTTCAACTTTGATGGTGAATTTAACGTTGCAAACCGTGGAATGATTGAATTTGTTGAGGTGCTTAAACTGGATGTTGCCTTTTTGTACGATCTGCTCGGGGCTTCGCAAGAGCATGTTGTTAAACCAAAAAAATTCGCGCAAACGCACATCGATGAAGTGATTATTGGCCATACGAACGAACCAGAGTATCGAAAACTTCAAAACAATGAATTTATGGAAGCTCTTCGCGATAGAACGGTAAAGATTGATATTCCTTATATTACAAAACTCCGCGAAGAAGTAAAAATTTACGAGAAAGATTTTAACAAAAAACGTATTCGTGGAATTAGCATTGCTCCGCACACCATCGAAGTGGCGGCCATGTGGGCTGTGCTCACGCGGTTAGAAAAGCCTAAAAAAGCAAATTTAACACGTCTTCAAAAAATGAAGCTGTACGATGGAAAAACTCTTCCAAACTACACCGAAGACAACATTAAAGAATTGCGTAAAGATACCATTCGCGAAGGCCTTGAAGGTATTTCTCCTCGCTATATTCAAGACAAGATTTCAAATTCACTGATTCAGTCGCAACAGAACAATCGTGGCTCGGTGAATCCGTTTATGGTTCTTAACGAGCTCGAGTCGGGACTCAAACATCATTCGTTGCTTTCGAACGAAGAGCTTAAAAAGGAATATCGTGAACTGATCGATGTTGTTCGCAAAGAATATGAAGAAATTATTAAGTCCGAAGTTCAACGGGCGATCAGTGCTGACGAGGGTGCACTCGGGCGACTTTGTGGCAATTACATCGATAACGTTAAAGCGTACACGCAAAGAGAGCGCGTTAAAAATCCATTCACGGGTCGTGACGAAGAGCCCAACGAAAGACTTATGCGCGCTGTTGAGGAAAAAATCGACATCCCAGAGTCGCGTAAAGATGATTTTAGACGCGAAATCATGAACTACATTGGCGCCAATGCTCTTGAAGGTAAGAAATTCGATTACAAAATGAACGAACGCCTTCACAAAGCTTTGGAACTCAAGCTGTTCGAAGATCAAAAAGATAGCATTAAACTGACTTCTCTTGTTACGTCTGAGGTCGATAAAGAAACTCAAGAAAAAATCGATATCGTTAAAGGCCGTCTGATCAAAGATTTTGGCTACGACGAGATCTCGGCTACGGATGTATTGCAGTATGTGGCGAGCATTTTTGCTCGAGGAGACGTGAAAGAGAACAAGTAGGGAGAGTCGATGTCTATCCGACGCGATCAGGGACGTTT
>JAYUKO010000078.1:0-5221 GCA_043764415.1 Bdellovibrionales bacterium
AATAGAAACCCCAGAATTCGTGTCAATTGGCCCCCCAATCACAACTCCACTTCGAAGTTGGCTGAACCTATCGGAGCTGTTTTGGGGAGTCCATCAAAAAGATATTTCATTTAGTATAAGATAAACTTATACTTGGGTTGTGAACCTGCCAGTTGGCTCTATACAAGGGAGAACACGTGAACTTTCAACACCTCACCACATTTTGCACAGTCATTTCCGAAGGCAGCATGACTGCAGCTGCTGAAAAATTATACTTAACGCAACCTGCTGTCAGTCAGCAGATTCGCAATCTGGAAGACGAACTCGAAGTGGAGCTGTTGCAAAGAGGCTCCCGCCAAGCCAAGCCGACGGCCCAAGGGCAAATACTATATGATTACGCAAAACGCATTTTAGCATTGAGCCAGCAGGCGCAATTGGCCATTCAAACCATGAACATCGAAGTGGAAGGCACCTTTCGCATTGGAACCTTGAACTCTTTGGGACTTTACGTGATCAGCCCCATCATTGGTTTATTTTTAAAGCACAATTCAAAACTCGCGGTGCAACTTACGTATGCCAACGGCCAAGAATTGATTCAAAGTTTCGAAAAAGGTGATTTGGATATAATGATTTTGCCCGACGCTCAGGTGGAATACGGGCGCGAACCAAAAAACGCGCAGAAAAAACTTTTACTGCAGGATGAAATGTGGCTCATTGGCTCCGGAAAAGATGCGCAATTGCCTGAAGATATCGAAGTGCAAGATTTAGCGTTAAAACCCTTTGTGAAAATTATGGAGCGCTTTCCTAACTTTGAAAAAGTTTTGGCCAAAGCTCTCGAAAAAGAGGGCGTGAGCCTGCAAACAGTTTTCGAAACCGTAAATGTGGGAACTTTAAAGCGTGTTCTCGAATCCGGCCTGGGCTGGGGCTTTTTACCAGCGCACAGTATACGCAAACACGTACGCACAGGCCGCTTGAATGCCGTGCCAGTTTCCGATTTCTCCTACCAGATGAATGTGTACTATTACTTCCGCGAAACCTTGCTCGACGAAAACGCCAAGCGCATGACCGAGGTTTTTTACAAAGCACTCACGCAGTACGTGCAGTCGCAGAATAAGTAGGGGTTGAGGTTTAGGCCTTTTGTTGCAGACTGATGGTTGGTCTATAGGGAGAATGGCCATTAGTTAATAAAGGATTTTGGTGTGAGCTCTCGGGATTCTTTCCGAGAACACGGTGAGTATGAAGTCTGTTTAATTTAGAAACTATAGCTGAGATCTAAAATACTTAGAATTATAAATTTTTATTTTTCTCTAAATCACTAATCATTTTTTCACATAAGCTCTTAACGTCTGTGTAACTTAAATAGCTACCGTCGTCGGCGAGACACCCTTGAGTATTAATTGCTGTTGCATGCTGGTAAGCTAGAATACATGCTGTAGCCGCTTTTAACTGAACGATTGGATCTTTATTTTTCACTGTCAGCAAATATGTTGACGGGCCTCGAAGCAAGGAGTGTAGATCTTTACGCACGGACATTGAGTAGTTGTTTTTTGTCTTTATTTTTTTGCGCTCTTCGGCAGCACCACAATAAAAAATAAATTCGTCATTTTTCTTTTTTTCTTCGACAGCAGAAGGTGCTATTGAAGAAAATTGCTGATTGCAAATCTTATGGGTATCTGTGCTAAAAAGTTTAATGCCCTCATCAGAAAAACATCCCTTTTGTTTGAGTCTCCGATCATTTGCACTAATAAACTGACAAGAGCCCAAAAGCTTTGCTTTTCCCAACATATCCTTGTTTGTGTTAAGCTTCTGGGCCTGCTTTTCAGGTTCTTTTAAAAATTTATGAAGATCTAGCCTCAACGCTATATCGACCTCAGAAGGTTTATAGTGAATTTTATAATTCTCGCGCTCGGATTGTGAGCCACAATAATAGATAAACTTCTTTGCCGGCTCATCATCCATCTGACATAAAGCTGTGTTAACAAAATAAAAACACATTATAAATATAAAAAACTTCATAGCACTCCATTGTATAGACCGGCTAAGTTTAATTATGTTCTTAAACCTACTTTCAACTAAATGGAAGGTTTAAAAACCTGTTTTCTCTTTGAAATAACTCCACAAACCAGGGCCTGCTTGCTCTATGGAAGAAGAGCCATAATTCTTCCACAGAAATCAATTCCCTTGGGGACCTAATCCGTCAATTCAAACATTTCCACTATCGTAGCGATAATAACATTTAGTCCAGGCAGATTTACCGATATTCCCTTTCGACTCAGCGTCAATCCGGAGATTTACTTTAAATAAAATTTGACAGGGCTTTTCGATCGCTACGGTCTTTCATAGAGAGTGTTTAAGCACTCCCTCGTATCACTCCATGCACGTAAAACAAACTCAGCTCTCAGGCCCAACTGAGTGCGTTTAGGTTCGTTATTTATCAAAAAAAATTTAAAAATGTCCGAATCTTCATTTTCACAAAAATCAAATTTTAAAACTCATGTTAGGTTTATTTCGAACTTGATCCTTAGTTTAAAATCTTTTGGAGGACTATGAACATTAACAGATTGCCCGATGACAAACTTATTTCTTGTTTTGAAATAGTTGTGCGCAGTGAACGAAAAATCAAAGCGCAGGTTTTGGAGTGCATTGCCGAGATTGATCGAAGAAAGTTGTATTTAGCTTGTCAAACAAGTCTGTTCGACTACTTGGTCAAAGATTTCGGATACAGCCCGGGGGCTGCCATGCGAAGGATCGATGCTGCGCGACTGCTGAGAGAACTACCTGAAACCGCCGTTAAGTTTGAAGACGGTACGCTGACTTTGTCGCAAGCGAATCAAATTCAGCGAGCTTCGCGGGAGTACAAGAAAGAGAATCGTGAAACTTTAGGCGCCGAGCAAAAACGAAAACTGGTTTTACAAATTGAGAATACCAATCAAAAGCAAACTGAGCAGATCCTTGCCGCCGCGTTGGATTTGCCGTTGTCCCCCGTACAAAAAGAAACTCTTCATCGAGATGAATCGGTGACCCTAACAATTACTTTTACTAAGGAGCAGATGGCAATCCTTGAGCAAGCTCAGAATATGGTTTCGCACGCTGTCGTGGGCAAGGACTGGGCGAAGATACTGACTCATTTAGCAAAAAAAGAAGTGGCGCGTAGGACAACGGTTCGCAAGGCACTTCAGCAAAATTTAAATAATCAATCGTGCGACGCGGAAGTATTAAAACAGCCTAGCGAGACTATGGAGCCTAGCGTTGCTAACTTCGACGATAAACATAGAGTTTTAAAATCAAACGCTTCTACTGTCGTAGCGGCAGTGACATCAGTTCCATTGAGTACGAAGCGTAGGCAGCCACCACAAACTTCTGGCAATACTCGCCCAAACCGCCCCCCAATTCCTCCGGCAATCCGGAAGGCTTTGTTGCATGCCAATGCGACGTGTTCCCATAGAGACCGGAATGGCAATCAGTGCACGAGCCGAAGATTTTTGCAAATTGATCATATTCGTGGTTGGAGTTTGGGTGGGACCCATGATCCGCAGAATCTGCAAGTTTTGTGCGGCGCTCACAATCGAATAAAATATGAGCGTGGCTGAAATCCATGTGTAGAATCCAACATTTGCGAGATTAGTCGGGTGTGCGGTTTGAATGTGACGCATTTACACCGGGGGCTCTGCTAATTAGCATCGCCAAAGTTAGTAGATCAGTCAGGTAGCAAGAAGTAGTTATAAAGTGGATGGAACCGTTATTAACTTTGCAGCAACGTAATATAAAACCCATCATAACCATGCGTTTGCGGGAGAATAATTTCTTCGCGAACCTGTTTCCAGCCGGGACTGTTTTTTAGAAACACTTCGACTTGCTGTTGGTTTTCCGACGGCAGGACGCTGCAGGTGGCGTATACGCAGCGGCCGCCGGGTTTTACCATGCGGGTGTAGTTTTGCAGAATTTCCTGCTGGGTATGTCGCAGATTTTCGATTTTTTCTGGCGACAATTTCCATTTGCTGTCGGGATTGCGTTTGAGAACGCCGAGGCCCGAGCAGGGAACATCCAATAGCAACGCGTCTGCGGATTTTTCTAAGCGCTTAATTGTTTTCGTGTTTTCGATCCAGCGGGGTTCGATGAGCGACGTGCCCGAACGGCGCGCGCGCTTTTTGAGCTCTATTAACTTTCGCTCAAAAATATCCATGGAGATAATCTTGCCTTTGTTTTTCATGCGCGAAGCCAGATGCAAACTCTTTCCGCCGGCTCCGGCGCAGGCGTCGATGATGCGCTCGCCGGGTTGGGGGTTCAGCATCTCGGCCACGCGCTGGCTTGAGGCATCTTGAACTTCGAAAAAGCCTTGCTCAAAGCATTTCGTGCGAAACACATTCGCTCGCTCTACAAGTTCTAAAGCGTCCGGAAAAAGGGTGTCATCGAGGCGGCGGGTCTGAATGCTTTCCTGATTGAGTGAAATTTGCAACTCTTCGCGGGAGATCTTTTCGGTGTTGCAACGAAGAATCACTTTGGCTGTTTTATTGAGTTCTTGCATGGTCGGTGACCAAAGCTCCCCAAGCTCTGTTTCTCCCAGAGCCTCCATCCACTTCGGAATAGCATGCTGAAGGTGAGGTTCAGTCAGCGCCACTTTTCGCTGTTGGAATTCCACTGGGTCGATCATGTTTTCGTACCATTCGGGAAGAGGGTGCTGATTTAAAAGTAAATGCGCGCCCAAAGCACGATGACATTGCCCCGAGGGTTTTAAGTCCTCAGCGTTGGTCAGATAAATAAGCTGATTCCACCAGCGCACACAGCCGTAGACATTCTCAGCAAAAAAATGCCGATCGCGCTTGCCCCATTTTTTATGGTCTTTAAAAGCGAATTCAATGACCTTATCGGCGAGACGATCTTTAAAAAAGATATCTTCCAAGGCGAGCGCGGCGCTATCGAACAGGTGTTTAAAATATTTCAAAAAAAGCCTCTAAAAAATGAAAGCCAGGCCCGAAGAAAGCACCCAGCTATTTGCATAGCTCTTTTCTAACAGACGATGATAGTTTTGGGAACCAAACTCCATCTGAAAAATAAAACGATTTTGCGAAAACACGCGGAGACCCACAGAGGCCGCGTAGTCCACGGTGAGAGTGTCGTTTTTAAAATCGCCAACAAAGTATCCGAGCCCCGCTGTGGCCTTGAGAAACAAGGGAAACGCAGTCTCGATGCCCGGAAATATCAACCCTGTGAGCAACGAGTAACGGCGATCGGGGTTCATATC
>JAYUKO010000079.1:0-5186 GCA_043764415.1 Bdellovibrionales bacterium
GGCTTAAAAACAGCTTCTAGAGCCGGTTTCCTTGATTTTTCATCTATAAGACATGCTTATCTCCGAGATAAAAAGAATGAATTTCTATTATGGATACCACCTTGATATATCTATGAATCACAAGAGCACCTCACTAAGGACGGGGTGGACTCAAACCCCGGAACCGAGGTGCTCTTGTAGGAAAAAGCCGTCTTAGTGTTTTTCTAATATCTGCCAAAACTTCTTAAGCCGTGAGTCCGGCTCCCACCAAAAAAACAACTCGATAGAGTCCCGTCAAAGGCTTTCCACGCTTTTTTTGTAACGGTTTTATTTAGTTTATAGTACAACCACACAACATTTAAGCGGGGGGGCGCATTCGTGAAAAAAATTTTTTTGTTATCTGTTTTAATATCCACCTCTTATATCGCAAATGCTGGCTTGTTAGAAATTTCTATAGACGACCGTATTATTCCGAACACCCGTGGCGAAGTTGAACTTTGCTGGTTTACTGCAAAAAACTCAGCCACTCGTCCCCTACAAATTAAAATAGAAAATTTTGTACGCGAACAAATGGTGTATCGAGCCGGCCTGAAGATTTCTTTTGTGGGACTTTGCCTTGAGCACACAAACCCCATGTCACCCATCGGAATTGGTTTTTACGATGCTGCCGACAACACCGCGGGAATTCAAAATACAATTCAGGGGCTGGTTCCCCTGGAGGACCCGGGGCATCCGACCACCTATCATCAAGGGCGTTACACGCAAGACAACTTAGTGGAAGTTGTTTTATCTTCGCGTCTCGAAAAAGTTCGCCCCTCGCTGACCAAGCAAGCGGCCTCCCTTTCTGAAAACGGATTGGAATCTTTATTTTTAAGCATTGCACTGCACGAGGTTTTGCATGCCATCGGCATCGGCCACGAGCACAATCGCCCAGATAGCACATGCACGCTGGAAAAAGATAAAACCTACTCTTCTTTGTCCAACACACTTGTCGGCGACTACGATGGGACTTCGATTATGAACCCCTGCTATACGCGTCAGTATGATTTTGAAAATGCTGGTCCCATTGTTTTATCGCATGGTGATATTCAAACTCTACAATCAATCTACATTTACTCGTTTTAATTTGACTCAGGGTGAGACACTCTTTCGCCTCAAAAAGTGCCTAAGGTTTTTTCAGCGTCTAATTTTTAATTACTATTTTGCCTGCATCCATTTTTTTGACACGCTCTTTAGCCTTTGATTTTGTTTAGAATTTTCTTAGGCCTGTCTCAAAGCGGGACAGGCGTCAGTTTTGCAACAGTTTAAATTATATCTTGTTAGATCCGGGGGGATTTTAATGAAGAAGTTTTTTTTATGTTGTTTTCTTTTCTTGAGTGCCTGTGGTGAAAAATCATTTGAGACCACCTCATCAGAACAAACGATTACATCAACAGATAATGACGACAGTCTGCTGGAAATCCAGCAGATCAATTCTGGTGGTGGAATTTCCTACGCCGAAGATAATTCGTTTTCGGCCGAGACCACAATAGGATCGGTTGTTCATTCAACTGAAAGCACTGAGACCGATATTTTAGTGAGTCTTGGTTTATTTGATATTTTAAAATTTGAATTTTAATAAATTTTTAGGGGGATACGTATGCGCCAGTTACAGTTTAAACTCTTTCAAGTGTTGTCAATGCTAGCAACTGCCACCGCCGCTGAGGCTGTGTCGCTGGATTCGTCGTTCACTTATCAAGGGCGATTTGCCGATGCGGAGCAAAATCCACTGTCTGAGAATGTGAGCCTGCGCTTTCAAATTTATTCGGCAAATAAGCAATGTTTGCTTTACGAAGAAAGCCAAGCCGCCACTTTGACACAGAATCAAAAAGGAGTTGTTACCGTGAAAGTCGGATCAACCCCTGGAAGCGCTAAACGAACCAGTAAAGATCCCGGTCTGTTAATGCGTGATGTATTTTCCAACGAAAAAATATTTTCCCTCGTCACTGCAAATTGTCCCTCGGGATATGTTCCGGCGGGCGGCGACGGTCGCGTGTTGAGAGTGTTCCTCAACGACGGAGTTAAAGAGACGGCGATTGCCGATCAGCAGATTTCAACAGTGCCCACAGCGCTCGTTGCAGAATCGATTCAGGGATTAACACTGACAGATCTTGATAAACGTTTTGCTGGAACCAACGGAAAAGATGGAAAAGACGGCTTGAATGGAAAAGACGGCCTCAACGGCAAAGACGGCCTCAACGGCAAAGACGGACTGAACGGTAAAGATGGCGCTCAAGGTCCCGCCGGAAAAGATGGAGTCGCTGGTAAAAACGGGATCGATGGAAAAAATGGTCTCAATGGTAAGGATGGCCTCAATGGTAAAGATGGCGCAACGGGTCCCACGGGAAAAGCGGGAACGAATGGGGCTGACGGCGCCGCGGGTCCTCAAGGTCCACGCGGCTTTCAAGGCCAACAAGGTCCGCAGGGTGCTCAAGGTCCGCAAGGCCTGCAAGGTGCTCAAGGCCCACAGGGCCTTAAAGGTGCCGATGGCCGTGGTGTTGCGTCTCTTGGAAGCTCGTGCCCTGCTGGGCATCACATGAAAGGCCTCAACGCCAATGGAACACTTCAGTGTGAAAGCCTCGCAACTTATATGTTCAATCCTGCAAAAATAAAACTCTTCAGCACGATTGCAACAAGCATTGTCTCTTATGCAAAGGTGATGTGCCCGGTTGGCGCGGTTCGCTTAAGCTGCTCTGGGACTCGCCAAAAAGATCAAAAAGACACTTGTGTCGAAGAAAACTGCGGACTTGTGGGAGTAAGACCTATTCAAGAAGGTACTCAGCAAGGGTGTGACATTTCCATTGATACCGACAAAGACACTTACCCTGCCGTCTATGCCATTTGTTATGTTCCTTAAGACTCGAGCGACCAAAATATTAAGCACTGTCTAATCTGCAGACAGTGCTTCACGACCAAACTCTCCTTATTTCACATAGACCGGCACTAGAATTGAATAGGTACATAGTAGGGGGTTTTTATGCGATATTTCTATTCTGGTTTTTTGTTTGCCGCCATTTCGACTTTCTTTTTTCAGACGACCCTGAATGAAAGACACCCGGCCAGCTACCCTAATTTTTCCGGCAGTGCACAACTCAACCCCGAGGCCCCAACACCCCGCGATCTCGCCGCCCCCACAAATTCTTCAAATCCCTTCTCGATGAAAAATATCGAAGACACCTACAAAGGGTTTTTGGCCAACGAAATCGCACTTTCCGAACAAGCCACTGTGTCGCGCTCACGGTTGCAGTACTATCTCAACCTTCGCAACAGCAATCCCAATATCAACTACTACCTCAATGCCTCGTCGCAATTACTGCGCGCCATCCAACAGGAGCAAAACACTTTGTTGAACATTGAGGGACAACGTCGGTCTAACAGCATGTACGCCTTTCAAAAAATCAATCTTCTCGATCTATCGATTCAAGTTGGATTGCGACCAGAATCAAAGGCTCGCATTCTTGAGCTGAAAGAATATATCTTGCATATAAATTACGTTGCGACATCGAATGCTTTCCCCACTTCTTACGCAGTATCCAATACAACTTGGAGCAATGATGCGCTTCTCGAATTCACACCGCAGTATGGAACCGGCACCGTGAACAGCTCGCCTGAAATTCCGTTGAGCAATGATTTTATCGGACCCCGCCTTCCCGAAGCGACCAGCGCGCCAATTAATCCGTCGTCAAATTCACCGTCGGGAACCACCGGCACTGTCGCCATTTAAGAGGGTCTTCAAAACTAAAAAACCCCGGAAGTTTTCGCTCCCGGGGCTCTGAAACCGCTGTCTTATGTAAATCTCGATGCTATCTTACTGTCGTACTAAAATGTAATAGCGGCTTTAGTCTCTAAACCATAAACAGTTTTGGGGTCGTTTTGGCCGCCGGCTTCGAAGGCCGCTCCAGGTGCAAAAACTCCAAAACGATTCACCCACTGAACATTCTCGTAGGGCTTATAGTTAAGAGTGATATCTACCTCAAACCCTACAGCTTTATCCACGGATGTCCCTTGAATAGGATCGCTATTGAGCTGGGCATATGTCAATCCCAATTGTGAATCGAAGGTATCGGACCACTTGTATTTGAAATGTGGAGAAACATACATCACGTTGCTGATGGTTTCTTCGTCAGCGCGAAACGATGGATACGATGTCTCAGCACCAGTGGCTTGCGGACGATTGCCCGCGGTTCTGAATAAATCAAATCGGCCGAGCGGATGATTGAATAATAAAAACGCAACATCGTAGTTGCGATCGAACATAAAACCTTCGTAGTTATTCACCGTGCCGGCATCATCGCCACTCGCAACACCTGCTTTAAGGCCAGCGTGGAAAGACGACGTCTTGGGAACCCAATCGATTTCTAGAGCTACACCGTACGCGTCCATACTGACAGTTCCAAGACTGGAAATCACGCCCGTTTCACCTTTTTGCGTGGACGCTTCCAAACCAATTTTGAAAGACTCGCCCACCCAGCGCGAGAAAAAGAGATTGAGATACTCGCCTTTGAAACCTGCAGATGCCGGCACTGTGGCAGCCCCATCACCAAATACAGGGGCTCCAGGAGCTGAATTTCCGTAGCGACCGGCATGGCGAATTCTATACATCGCGCCTAATTTTAATTCTGTATCAGGATTTTCGTACATCACCTGCACCATGTAATCGTCGATGTCGTCTTCGTAACCCAACTCACCTTCAACAACCTTCGCTATCATCGGTGTGAAGGTCAGGTTTCCAAAGGACATTTTGTAGGCCACCATATCGCGGTTATCAAACCAGTGATCAAAAGCGCCGGTCCCCGCGTTGTACGACATCCCCAAACCAAATTGCAAGGGAGCACGACCCACGGTGAGCACACCAAATTCCTGAACGAAAGTCAGATAGAGCTCGTTCACCGCGATCATATCGGCTTGTTGGTTGTCACTCAAAACATTGTTGTTGGTGCTGTTGTTGTTTGTACCGCCGCCAACACCCGAACCGAAAAACTGGCCCAGCTGCGAGTTTGGATATCCGCCGGAATTCAAAATATCAAACCGACCATGGATTGTGAGACCATCGTAAGCCAAAAATTACGGCCTACGACGGTCTCACAATCCACGGTCGGTTTGATATTTTGAATTCCGGCGGATATCCAAACTCGCAGCTGGGCCAGTTTTTCGGTTCGGGTGTTGGC
>JAYUKO010000080.1:0-5157 GCA_043764415.1 Bdellovibrionales bacterium
TAAAGCGGTATTTGCGCTGCTGCGCTGGATTCAATTGCGCGTACTCTTTTGTGGTTAAAATATTTAAAGCTCCGCGAAACTTTTCCCAATCTCCATTGGTGGAATGATGGTAGGAGTGACTTTTCGACCAAACAAATTGCGGCATCCCTGTGATCACGCCGAGCACGTACCCAAAAAACTGATTCGCGCGTGGGGAAGAAAATAAAGCTCCGTGCCCGCAATCATGCATCAACACAAAAAATCGCAAAACAAAACACGCCATGATGAGGGCAAAGGGAATTGCGAGGAGTGCAGAGACTTGGATTGTTTTTATGTAGAGGAACCAAACACCCACAAAAAGACTTAGAGTCACCAACAGTTGCCGAGCGGCAATTAAGTTAGATTTTACCATAAATGGTTTAAGGGTTTCGTTCCATGCTCTTTTGTCCATTTGTCCCCCACTTAAGCCAAAACGGAAGCATACTACAATTTCCGCATCCGGTTCGAAATACTGTGAACGGTTAACGGTAGAATGAATACTGTATTTTAAAGTGGCGGAGAGGGTGAGATTCGAACTCACGGACCCCGCGAGGGGTCGCCGGTTTTCAAGACCGGTGCCTTAAACCACTCGGCCACCTCTCCGCAATCGAGCTTTGGTTTAAGAACTTGCCAATGTATGCAAAAACCCCGAACGAGACAAGCACTCTTGATGTTTTAGAGGAGTGGAACGCCGCGCATTGGGGCGCCAACCAGCGGCCTGCAGCTAAGCTTTAATAATGTCGGTGCCCATGTATGGCTGAAGGACCTTCGGGATCAGGACGCTTCCATCTGCTTGTTGGTAGTTTTCCAAAATGGCCACAAGAGTCCGTCCCACGGCGAGGCCTGAGCCATTCAGCGTGTGAACGAACCGAGGCTTACCGCCGTCGGCAGGGCGAAACCGAATGTCTGCCCGTCTCGCCTGGAAGTCTTCGAAGATCGAACACGAACTGATTTCGCGATAGGCGTTTTGTCCTGGCAACCAAACTTCCAAATCAAAGCATTTTGCCGCACCAAACCCAATATCCCCCGTGCACAAAGCCAAGCGACGAAAGGGCAGCTCAAGCCGTTTTAAAACTTCTTCCGCATTCGAGGTCAGGCGCTCGTGCTCTTCGTAAGATTTATCGGGGTGAACAAAACACATCAACTCCACTTTGTCGAATTGGTGCTGGCGAATTAAACCTTTAGTATCTTGCCCGTAACTTCCGGCTTCGGAGCGAAAGCAGGCGCTGAAAGCTGCGAAACGCGTTGGCAGTTGTTCTTCTTTTAAAATTTCCTGTGCATAAAAATTAGTAACTGGAACTTCGGCCGTTGGAATCAAATGATAATCCGTGCCCTCAAGATGAAACACATCATCGCGAAATTTGGGAAAGTTCCCAGTGCCAAACAACGCTTGGCTGTTCACGATATAAGGCGGAATGGCTTCGGTGTAGCCATGCTCTTTGGCATGCAGGTCCATCATAAAGTTTATTAGACTTCGCTCCAGACGTGCACCGAGTCCTAATAAAAAAGTAAAACGCGCACCGGCCACTTTGCCGCCGCGATCAAAATCCAAAATTCCTAATTTTTGCCCGAGCTCGTCGTGGGTTTTTGCAGAAAATGAAAACTTACGGGGTTCACCCACTTTTTTAATTTCAACGTTGTCTTTTTCGGAAGTTCCGACAGGCACGGAGCTATGGCATTTGTTAGGTAAAGTTGCGAGCTTTCCATGCAGCGCCTCCTCCATATCTTTCGCTGCTTTTTCTAAACCCTTCACTTCTTGGCTCAGGGCCTGCATCGCCGTCAAGTCTACAGAGGCGTCTTCTTTGTTCCGCTTTTTTTGCGCGATAATATCACTGGCTTTATTTTGCTGTGCCTTTTTGCCCTCGGCCTCGGCAATCATTTTTTTGCGAGTTTGCAAAAGTGATTTAATCTCTTCGAGCAGGGCCACATCACCCTTGCGATTTTTAAGGGACTGGGCGTATTCATTAAAATAAACTTCATCTTCGAGATTTTTAAGATAGATCATTGTAGTCCTTTATTAAGACGTCGCCGCTGTATGGATATACAACTTCAGCAGCACTCCAATCAAGGCCAAAACCAGCAACAGAATAATATTCGCGGGCAGTGACCAGTAACGCGTGATACGTAAAATAACACCAATGGTAGTAATCACGATAAACATAAATAAAAAGATTCCGATGGGCGAAAAACTCTGGGTCACAAGGGCGATGGTCAGCCCCAAGAGTGCACCTGTGGTGAGTCGCACCAGAAATATCATTAATTGTTTTGCCGAACCTCGCATGTTGTCTTTAATGCGCTCCGAAAATTCACCCATATATCACCTCTCTAATGAAGTTCTTTCATAACCTTTTCAATGGCTCCGCGATCCGACGCATTGGGAGCTAAATGCAAATAGCGTTCGTAGGCACTGTAGGCCTGCTGACGCTGCCCTTGCATATGATAAATCGCGCCGAGCTCTTTATAAATATTGGCATTCCCCGATTCAATTTGCGCCGCCTTATCCAACATTTGAATGGCCGGATCTAAAGCGCCCGACAATCGATAGCAACGGGCCATCTGAATATAAATATCTGTTCCCTGGGAGCGACGCATGATGGCCTTTTGATATTCCCCAGCGCATTCCTGGTATTGATCCTGGCGATAGTAGGCCTCGGCCGTCAAAATATAAGGCTCGGCAAGACTGGGATTGAGTTCTATTTCCATCTTCGCCATTTCGATGGCTTTGGCGTAGTCTTTATTTTCGAGGGCCGCGCGCCCAAGCTGCGAATACACACGTGGAAAATTTTTATTAATTTTTAACACCCGCTCAAACTGAGCTATGGCGGACTTGTAGCTTCTCGCTTCCATGTACAATTCTCCCGCCTGAAATAACGGCGTCGGATCGAGCGGATCAAAACTTGCTGCCATTAAATAGGTTTCGAGAGCGCGATTGATATAGCCTTCCTGCTGGTACACATAGGCCAGATTCATGCTCGTGGCCTTATCTTCTTTTTTCACAACCAAGATATTCTCAAGCAGTGTTCGCGCGCCATTCCAGTTTTTCGACTCAATAAAAATTTCTGCGAGAGCTTTTTTGTAAACGATGACGTCTGGGGCCTCTTCGATTTTTTGATTGAGATAATCGACGGCTGCATTTAAGCCATTGGTGCCCACAAGCACTTTCGAATAAATCGCGTGGTTTTCGGGTGTGTGGGGATCCACTTCGAGAGAGCGCCACACATAACTGTAGGCACTTTTAAAATCTGCCAAATCCACGTAGGCTTTCGAAATAATTTGCAAGGCACCCACATCCATCGGATAGGCGTCCAACGCTTTTCGTGCATAATCGATGGCCATTTTTAAATTGCCGCGTTTGTATTCGATATTAGCAAAGCCTCGGTAAATTTCGTTGTTATTGGGAAAGCGTCGGGAAATATTTTTTAAAATTTGCGCTGCACCTTCGTAGTTATGACGAAAGGCATAGTAGTCTGCCAAAGTGGCGTAGGCCGAAATTAAACCGGGGTCCGCTTGAATGGCTTTCTCGACCCACTTAATGGCTTCAGTGGATTGATTTAATTCCCACAAAGATTGCCCCGCGTGGTAGGCGGCTAACGCATTTCGTGGATCGGCCTCGAAGGCCAAACGAAACTCGGCTTGTGCCGCAAAATAATTTCCCAGCTTCATATACTGAGTTCCGAGGTATAGCATGTTTCCGCTATCGATCTGCACGTTTTCTAGCGCACCTCTTCCCCCAAGATTTAAAATAAAATCTTTAATGGCCTGGTTGCCGGAGTCGACGGAGAAAGCTTGGTTCGCGTACTCGAGGGCTTTTTTCTTATAACCCGTTTGCAGAGCAATTTGTGCGAGCACAAAATACCCTTCGCCGCGCATTTCTGCGGGGAATTGTGTCTTTGCGGTAAGAGCTTTGGTAATGAGGGCCTGCGCTTTTTCGTTTTGTCGAAAGGCTTCAAACTCCAAAACACCGAGTTCTAATTGCACCCAAGGATGTTCGGGAAAAAATTTCAGAGCCTTTCGATAATTTTCGAGGGACTCGCCATAGCGTTTGAGTTTGCGAAGAGTTCGCGCCAGTTGCAAAAGCGGTTTTGCCCAAACAGGGGGTGGCCACTGATCGGCCACCTTCTGAAAATAATAAGCCGCCGTGGAGTGCTTGCGTTGCTGCTCTAAAAGATCACCCATTAGCTGATTAAAAAATAATAAATCGGGCTCTCTGCGAAGCGCATCTTCCATGTAGTTTTTAGCTTTTTCGTATTCGGCCACGGTGAGTAAATAAACGACGTAACAAACTCCCGCCGAGGCGCTGCTCGCTTTGAGCACCGAGGCTTGCCGATAGACGCGGTAAATGGTGTCGATATCTTTTGAATCTTGAAAGGCGTAGGGCCAAAGCTCTTTGTAGGTCATGCACAAAAAACCCATGGCATCGAGATACTTTACATTTTTCTCCAGTAACGCCGTTAGTGTATTCTGCGTTTGCACATAATCGGCAATGGTGTGTTTGCGAAAGGTGGAGATGGCACTCTTTAACATTTCGTCGTTGCCTTCCCTGATTTCAATTTTCGAGTTAAAGCGCACAGGGCTTAAACGAATGCGATCTTTTCGGGGATCTTTAGGAGTTTCGTAAAAAAATAAAAAAAGCAACATAACCGCAATACCAGCGACGAAAAACAAAAGGCTTTTTTTTGTTTGCTCGCGTTGTGGAGGTTGTGCCAGTGGAACTTTGGGTTTTTCGGGTTCCCACGGCTTTACTGGAAATTGGCCGCCAGATGAGCCGACAGCCTGCTCGATTTCTCTTTCTTCTACATTTGGAACTTTAATCTGTAGTCGTTTCCACAAGGGGATTTCACGCTTGTCTTTGTCGCCGCCTCCTACATCGGTGATTTCTTCTTTTACGGGCGGTGCCATTTCTTTTTTAAGCTCTTGGTCCATTTCGTCGACCACGGCCTCGAAAAATACAGGATGTTGGGTGATTGGAATCCAGCGAGCTTCGCTGGCTCTGCAGACTAATTCCTGACCAACAAAATATCCAGAGGTCAGTTTTTCGACGACTTCCTCTTCGGTCATAGGTCCCAAAGTTTGATTTTGGGGCGTTTTCACATACCAACGTTGCATAGGCTTTATTATTCTTTAATTCGACGAATTCTG
>JAYUKO010000081.1:0-19207 GCA_043764415.1 Bdellovibrionales bacterium
GTGAGACGATAGACTGCAAAACACAGAGTTGAGTAAAACAGCGCGCTTGAAAGAAGTGCCGGGTAAAAAGGAATGGCCATCACGAAGCAGGTTTTTAGACCATCAACAGTTTGCGGATATAATCCCGCAAACATCCAAACACCGAGGTTGGAAACAGCAAAAAACACCACACTGGCGACGGCACTTCGACCCAATATCGTTGTCAATGACGCTTCAAGAGTTGGCGCTAGCAAAACGCACAACGCAACCGCGAGATAATTCATTTCAATGCCAGGGTAAATACCAAAAACCATATCTGAAATTGCCATAGCGACAAGCGGAGCGACGAAACGCAAGCTTCGACGGGACCAGTAGCTTCCAGAAAAAATGGCCATGGCAATGAGAGCGGTAAAATTTGCGGAGTGAGGAATCCAACGCGAAAATAAAATCAATCCGACAACGGCGAAAAAAGTGATTAAAGAACGCATAGATATCTCCTGTTTTATAACTCGTTCAACGTAACAAAATTGTCACATGGTGACAACAGAGCATCGCTTCTCAGTGCAGGTCGGCAATTCCTATGCTACTGATTCCACATGAAAAAAGAAGTTTTAATCACCGGTGCAAGTTCAGGAATAGGAAAATCCATCGCTCAGCTTTTTAGCAAAAATGGTTGGCTGGTCTACTTAGTGGCTCGCGATAAAACGAAGCTTGAAAAGGTACAAAGTGAGCTTTCAGGCTCCTCGCACGTTCTGAGCTGCGACCTTGGCATTCCCGAGCAAATCCAATCTCTTTGCTCGCAGCTCAATGGCCTCAAAAGCAATATCTCAGTTTTGGTGAACAATGCGGGCATTTATCAGCCATCCCTTTTTGAAAACGAAACCGAACAAAACTGGAGTGCTCAGTTTGCCACCAATCTTTTTGGTCCTATTTTGCTCACACGCGGTTTATGGAAGCAGATTGTGCACAACAAAGGCGCCGTGGTGAATGTTTCCTCGACTCTGGGTTTGCGCCCCATCGAAAAAACGGGTGCCTACTCGGCTTCGAAGGCCGCCCTCAATAGTTGGACCCAAACCCTGGCCCTCGAAGCCGGCCCCAAAGGCGTGCGCGTGAATGCCATTTGCCCAGGCCTTGTGGATACGCCGATTCATTTTTTCCATCAGAGCGAGAAGCCAGAACACAAAGCAATCCGCCAGCAACTGGATAAAATGCAGCCTCTAAAAAGAATGGGTTCGGGAGAAGATATCGCAAAAGCCGTTTACTTTGCGGCGACGGAGGACTCGTCTTGGATGACCGGCGCACTAATACCTGTCGATGGCGGAATTTCCCTCACCACCCGCGATCCCTAAAACACCAGCAGAATGACAAAGCCGATGATGAAGCTGAACATCGCGAAGATGAGGTAGCGGCTGGGTGGTTTGCGTGCAATCAGGCACTCCAGGCTTGTAGAATACAGTGGGCCGAAGACGCCGATGGCGGAAATTGATGCGAGATGTGCAACCCGCACGGCCGAAAGATAAAGAATCAGCGAAACGACGGTGCCGAAAATAGAAGCAGTAAAGATCGAGACCCGTTCCTTTTTGTCGAGTGACATAAAATTTTTAACGAGACCTGATTTTAAGATGGGATTCATGGTTATAAAAAACGCGATGGCACCAAAAGCCCGAATAAAGTTGGCTTGAATCACGCCCATGTCTGGCGCGCTATTAAACGACCACCGAGTGAGCAAGATGCCCGAGTTGTCGAGCACAACTCCAAGCAGAGCCGCTAACAAACCAGTGATCTCCCAGTGCCCGCTTTCTTTAAATTTTTCCAAACTAAACATATAAAGACATAAGATAAAAAATAAAACTGCAACGAGCTTGTAGGAATTCAGCGGCTGAGCGAACAAATACCACGATGACACTCCGAGGATCAGCGGCTGAAAACCAAAAAGAATCAGCGTTCGCCCCGCTCCCATGCGAGCATAGGCTGCGAGCAAAAAAAGATCACCAATGGCGAGGCCGAGGATACCACTGAGAACAAGAGCTCCGGCAACATCCCATGGTACGGGTTGCCAATCCACGGCAAAGACCACAGCGAGCGTGAGGCCGAGAAAACAAACCGTGGTTTTAAAGTAGGTCATCCAAATTGACGAAAATCGGCGCGCATAAACTGCGAACAATAGGCTCGCCGTGGAAAAACTCAACGAAGCTCCGAGGGCATAAAAATAAGCTATTTTTTGTGAATTCAATTGTCTGCCTTATTAGCGTCCTTATTTGCGTCCTTATTCCCGTCCCGATCTGCGTCCCAATCCGGAGGTTTATCAAAACAGTGATGTCGCCACAAAAGATCTTTCTTCACGGGCTCAGGAGCAACGCCAGGAGGAGGAACCATTTTTAACATGTACGAAATTTTTATGGTGTTGATTTTTTCGTCGTGCTTACTCTTGCCTTGATTCCATTTCCGGCACAAATAACGACCAAAATAAATACGGTATTGATGATTTGTTTTTAACCAAGTATTGGAGAGATATTTACGCCACATAGTATTGATGTAAGTCGCGGCCACATTCTTTGGTTTCTCTTCCGTGTAAACAAAATTTTCGGCCATCGGATTGACCGACTGGCCATTAAAAAGTTTAGCCTCCACGATGTACCACCCGTCATCGCGACGTGGATACGGCGCAAACATGTTCCACTTTTGATACATTTTTGTAAGGTTCATGACGATGCGAAGGCTTTCTGATTTTTTAAGATGCAGACTTTCGTGGTGAGATACATTCCAAAAAAACACCAGAATGATAAAAACTGCAGCGGTGATCTCTGCAGCCTTGGGAAAGCTCACCACGACCGTCTCGCTCTTTAGCCGCAAACTTTTAAAATAACCGCTGATGAAAGCGAAAAAAGTCTCCAAAGGACGCTCCCACGAGCGCCGTTTGGCAAATTCCCAAAACTGCGGAGGCAGGAGCATGAGCCAGGCCGCCATACACGTCCAAGGGAAAGGTCCCAAGTGCAAGGTTACAAACAACCCAAAGTGAAACGCAATAAAACTGAATATGATTGGTATTCGAACATACCGCTGAATGCCGGGAACCAAAATCAAAAGCGGCCCTGCCCACTCGAGCAGCAAGGTGCTAAATGTTAAATATTTTAAAAATCCTGGAAAATTTAAAAGCCACTGCCCAGGAATGTCCGTGAACTGCTCTAAACTCAAAGCATAATAGATTGCCGAACCTTCCACATTCCAAATGGGATGGAACTTGAGGGCCGCTGTAAATAAGTACACATACAGTAGTTGCAATATCAGCCCCGCACTCCCAAAACTCAAAACGGATTGGTTCGCTCGTTGAGTCTCTGCGCTCTGGGCTCTATCAACTGAGAACTCAGCCCCCAGGGGTACAAATTGACACCAAAATAAGAGCACGCGAATCAAATCGTCTCCACCGTGCAGTACAATCTGAGTTCGCGTTTGTAAGGAGGTTACAAGAATCCACGTCACGAAGGTCGCAAGTCGCGTGCGATAACCCACCGTCATCATGGCAATGGCTACTAAGGTGGTGGCCATGAGAAAAAATATAATTTCTGGGCGCCCAGCGATTAAGAAAACGCTGTACTCCCAAGGCCCCAGAAAATGCTCAAGCAGGGCAGCTCGTGGCAGCACACCAAAATCGCTGTAAAAATCGTTAATGTAAAATAATCGATAAAATACATCAACGAATAGACATAAGCCAAAGGCGATTCGAAATAGCGCCAGGGATCTTAGATCGAGAGTAAGACCTTGAAGTAAAGTTTTCTTCATATGACCTTCAGTTATTTGTAAAGAGCCAGTCCATCGAAATCTTTCCATCCACTGCCATCTTTTCGCTTAGGCAATGTTCGCCCTTTGATGGAAACAAGTTTTTTGTTGGCTTTTGTGTATGTAAAGTAAATAGGATTCACCATCGAGCGGTATAAAAAATTAGTCGGGTTCATTTTGATAATGACTTGGCCATTTTCTTCGCGGTCGAGGCTAAAACGGAACCCAACTGTTTCTTTGCGGTACCAAACCGCATATTTAAAATCCACATCTTTTTTAGCTAAAAGATCGGCAAAATGGGACTCCAAAAAGGGACACAGAGTCGCTGAAATTAATGTATTTTCTTTGAGCGGTTCCTTAGCTTCTGACTTTTTTCCATTTTCGTTATAAGAAAAGACAAGTTTTCCATTTTTTTCTTCAATAACTCCGGAGTCTTTGGGGCCGGGGCGATTCACTTCGTAGCGAACAATCACACCCTGGCGAGTTTCAGCTTTTTCCGCCGCCGCGACCTCTCCAGTGTTTGCATCCTTAAATTCTGCCACATAACTTTCAACATCGCCGTTAAGAGTCCGCGAGTTCTGATAGCTAAACAATTTGGTTTTTCCCTCGAAGTCGAAGACATCGGCGGTGGCTTTTTCCTGTGAAAAAGCCCGCGAAAAAAACAGAGAAATTTGTAAAAGTAGTAAAAGCATGTTGTCTCCTCGTGTGTGGGCTGCATTTATCATGACAATTTGGAGCGTTTCTGGCAAGACTATTGATATGCCTAATGACACACCAGACGAGTTGGTTCGTTTATCAAAAATCATGGCCGATCAAGGGATCTGCTCTCGCCGCGAAGCAGATCTTTGCATCGAAAAAGGGTGGGTTAAAGTTGACGGCCTCGTCGTTGACCAACTTGGCACTAAAGTTTCTCCCAAAGCACAAATTACGCTCTTGGAGGAGGCCTATCAATGGATCAAAAGTAAACTGACCGTAATGATCAATAAACCCGTAGGTTATGTTTCCGGACAGGCCGAAGATAACTACAAACCTGCCAGCGTTTTACTAACCGAGCCAAATCAAGTGCGCAGCCCCGGCGACGCCGCCCCACCTTCGCGTTTGCAAATGATGTCGCTCGCTCCTGCCGGTCGTCTTGATATTGATTCCTGGGGATTATTGATTCTCACCCAAGACGGTCGCGTGGCTCGTTCCATCATTTCGCCTGATTCGCGGATGAAAAAAGAATATTCCGTTTGGGTCGATGGTAAAATCACCCCGGATAAGATTGCGAAACTGTGCCATGGTTTGAGTCTCGACGACAAACAACTTCTTCCCGCGGAGGTTGAACACGTTAAAGAAAACCAACTGCGCTTTGTTTTGCAAGAAGGAAAAAAGCGCCAGATTCGCAGGATGTGCGAGCTGGTTGATTTGCAGGTCACCGGGCTTTTGCGCACCCGAGTTGGACCGATTTTGCTGGGAAACTTGCGACCCAATCAATGGCGCTATCTTTCGCGGAAAGAAATTTTTGCTCTGCTCAAAAACGAAGACGAAAAACCTAATGCCTTTAGTAAAAAACGCCCCCATGGTGTGCGCAGAGTCTATCGCAGGTAGTTTGTGTCTCGTTCGCACTCTCAAACCGAAAACACTGAAAAAATTCTAATTTTCATTAGGAAATGCTTTAACTGCACAATCTTGTTGCTCGTGATGAACGAATCATTATACTGCGGCCAACTTTAACCAAGGGGATCCTATGTATAAAATTATCTTAGCCGCTACTGTGAGCCTATTTTCTGCTTCTAGCTTTGCTCTAGACACTTTAACTTGTGGCTTTACTGAGCCGTTCATCACTGTTGAGTACGACGCTAACACAAAAGTTGTAACTAAATCAGGCGTTGAGGATTACAACGAAGTTACTGGCGAGTTCGTCAAAGTCGTAATCAGCGAGAACGCGGAAATCAGACTCTCGGCCCCCGATCAGGCAGGAACGTACGACTTGGTAGACGTTGCCACTGGAACTGTTCTCCTTTCAATGGAGTTAAACGGCAATGGAACCGATGGCATGTCTGACCAACTTTATCCCTTCAGCGCCGTCTACCAGAACATCTACGGTGGATGCTCGACGGAGACAGCTCCAACGGTTGATACTGTAGAGGTCATGGAAAAACTCGGAGCTTCTTACTACTAGAGACCTGTTTTGCACCGAGCACCATGTCAAACTGCGGGCATAGGTAGACATACTGAAGACTTTTTCATATTTTTGTGAACTATGGGAAAAAGTTGGAAAAATCCTCACAAAGTCGAAGCTGCCAATAAAAAAGGCGCGGTTATTTCGAAAATGGCAAAAGAAATAGCCGTGGCTGTTAAACTTGGCGGTCCCGATCCCAATGCCAACGCGCGCCTGCGCATGGCCATCGAAGCTGCCAAAGAGGCTTCGTGTCCCAAGGACACCATCGAACGCGCCATTAAAAAAGGCTCTGGACAGTCCGACGATAAATCGCAAATCGAAGAAGTGATGTACGAAGGGTTTGGACCCCACCAAGTGGGTGTTCTTGTTGAATGCCAAACCGACAACCGCACCCGCACCGCTCCAGATATTCGCTTTTTATTTAAAAGCCATGGCGGCCTGATGGGCGAACAAGGCAGTGTTGGCTGGATGTTTGAGCGCGTGGCTTTAGTTGAGGGACTCCCGCCAAAACCCGACGTGGACCCCGAAGAAGAGGCCATTGAAGTGGGTGCCAACGATGTGATTAAAAACAAAGAGGGCATTTATTCTTTTTACGGTTCGCCCGACGACATTGAAACTCTGCGAAAAAACTTAGCGACCCGGGGTTGGAACATTAAAACCTGCGAGTTTTCCTACGTGGCAAAAAACAAAACAGCACTGAATGCCGACCAGCTCAAAGAGGTGTATGAATTCCTCGATGCGCTCGATGACAACGAAGACTGCGCACGCCTTCACACAACTTTGGAGTAAACAAAATGAGCTCGTTACAACCCGTCCGCGGAACTCGTGATTTAACGGGCGAGGAACTTCGTACATTTCTGCACATCGTGCAAACCTCGCGGCATGTGGCTGGCCTTTACGGGTTTTCGGAAATCGAAACGCCTATTTTTGAATCCACTGACGTTTTTAGTCGAACCCTGGGGGATACGAGCGACATCGTTACCAAGGAGATGTACACCTTCATCGATAAAAGTGGCGACTCATTAACTTTACGGCCCGAAGGTACGGCGGGTGTGGCGCGCTCGGTGATTTCGCAAAGTCTTTTTCGTGATCTTCCGGTTAAATATTTTTATCAGGGCCCGATGTTTCGCCATGAACGGCCGCAAAAGGGTCGCTATCGGCAGTTTTACCAGATGGGGGTGGAACTGATTGGGGTACCCTCGGCTGTGGCAGATCTGGAAGTGATCTCCATGGCGTGGACGATCTTCGCGCAGTTAAACCTGCAGGATAAAATTCAGCTAGAGCTCAACACCATTGGCGACGTGGATTCGCGAAAGAATTATCGCAAGCTGCTGCAGGATTATTTTCGCACTTGTTTTCAAGACCTTTCTGACGAGAGCCAACTTCGCATCGATAAAAATCCAATGCGCATTTTAGATTCTAAAAGTGAACAGGATCAGCCCTGGATTCTGAAGGCTCCAAAAATGGAAGATTCTCTAAACTCAGAATCGAAAGAGTTTTTTCAAAAATTGTGCGAACTTCTAAAAGTTGTAAATATACCTTACAATCTCAACAACCGCTTGGTGCGAGGTCTGGATTATTACTGCCATACGGTTTTTGAATTTACGACCTCAGCACTTGGGGCGCAGAATGCAGTTCTTTCGGGTGGACGTTACGATGGACTGATTGAAACCATGGGCGGGCCTTCCACTCCTGGAGTCGGCTGGGGCGGAGGGATCGATCGTCTCGCCTTGCTATCGACTTTGCCGCCCAAGGAAATTTCTGTGGTCGGCATTGTACCCCTTCAACCAGAGAACGAAGCAGAGTGCGTGCGGTTGCTCGAGGAATTACGCCGCAACAACATTGCAGCGCAAATGCCTTATTCTGGAAATCTATCCAAGCGCTTAAAAAAACTGGATCGTGTCCCGTGCCTTGGTGCGCTCATTGTGGGCGGCGACGAAGAAGCCCGCGGCGATGTGCAGTTTAAAAATTTTAAATCTGGAACTTCGGCCTCGGTGCCTAAGAGCAAACTTTTGCAAGTGCTCAAGGGCGAGTTGGGTTTGTGAGGATCATTCTCGCCAGCACATCGCCCTATCGAAAAAAACTTCTTCAGCAGCTCAACTTGGCGTTTTCGGTGGAAGCCCCCGCTGTGGATGAAGCTGTATTAAAAAAAACGGCGCAGGTTTCACTTCCTGATTTGCCCCTCTACTTGGCTCAGAAAAAAGCCGAAAGTGTGGCGTCGCTGTTTCCTAGCGATATTATTATCGGCTCTGACCAAATGGGATTGTTTGATCACAAATCGCTCGATAAACCGGGAACAAGAGACAAAGCCATTCTGCAATTGCAAACGCTTCAGGGACACACTCACCAGCTGCTGACGGCACTTTGTGTGATTCACCGGGGAAAACTTCTTCAGCACGTGGATATCACTGAACTCACAATGCGATCGCTGACGGATTCACAAATCAAAAATTATGTGGACCTCGAAAATCCAGTGGACTGCGCTGGTTCTTACAAATTTGAAGGTCTAGGAATAGCTTTGTTTGCAAAAGTCCAGACCAAGGACCCCAGCGCCATTGTCGGTTTGCCACTGATGGCCCTCACCCAAATTCTAGAAAGTCTTCAGGTCCAGGTCCTATAAAGCCTTTCTGTGGTGAGAACTTCATATAAAATCCTTACTTTTTTTGTGCGGAACTCCGATAAATACTTATATGAACGCACCAAAACTGAAGCCAAATATGCTAGAGAAGTTGTCGCCATTCCCCTATCGCCGATTGGGTCGCGCCGAGTATATGGTGTCGCCCATTTGCTTTGGCAGCCTTCGTTTGACTCCAGAAAACGAAATGTACAAGGAGTCTCTGCGAACGGCCTTTGCAACTGGTATTAACTTTATCGATTCCAGCGGAAGTTATGGCGATGGTGCTTCTGAACTATTAATTGGTGAAGTGATTCACGAAAAAATATCGTCTGGTGAAATCCAGCGCGATCAAGTGGTGGTTTCGACAAAAATCGGCACTCTCCAAGGGAGAGTGTTTCTCGATGCTATGAAGCGTGAGCAATTGGGCCATCCTTTCCCAGGAATTATAAAACTCAGCGATCAAATGGCGCACTGTATTTCACCTGACTACCTGGAATTTCAAATAACGACGTCTCTCCGTCGGCTCAATTTAGATTATGTTGATTTTGTTTTTTTACAAGCTCCCGAAATGATGTTGACGCACGGAAAATCCAAACAAGACATGCTTTCAGCTCTCAAAAAAGCCTTCGAACATTTAGAAGTCGAAGTCATGAAAGGGCGCATTCGCTATTACGGGATCGCCTCTAGTGCTCTCCTCAAAAAAGACATTGCCTCTGACTTTATTAACCTCTCTGAGGTCAATGACGTGGCTAAAGCGATTCGTCCCAACCATCATTTTGCAGCCGCACAAATTCCGTTTAACCTCTTTGAAACCTACGCCCTCACCGAGAAAAACCACAAAGGGCGCAGCGTTTTTGAAGTGGCCAAAGAGTTGGATTTAGCTGTCGTCACGTGTCGCCCCCTAACCAGTCATCATCGCGACAAACTGCATCACTTTATCACGTTCCCCGAGCGCGACGAAGCGGCCACAAAGGGCAAACTGCATCAAAATCTACTTGAACTGATCGAGCTGGAAAAAGAAATGATGTCGAAACTCTCTGCCTATCCGTCGTTAAACTGGGGCCACTTTTTACGCGATCATCTAGAAAGTATTTGCGATCTTTGGAAATGGACAAATTATATCCAAAGACATATGCGCCCAAAAACCATGGAGCAGCTCAGCTTTCTTCCCCAGGACATGTATTGGGATATTTGGAAAAATAAATACATCCAAAAACTAAATCTTGTGACACGTTTAGTGACTGAAACCTTAGAAAGCATTTCAAACCTGCGAACCAATCAAATCTCACTTTACCTTGAAGAAAAAAACATGTGCTTTGCGGAGAGTAAAAAACTTTCAAACAAAGTCACCCAAATGTATTTGAGTTTTACAGAAATCGACTCAATCATCATGGGCCTAGGCTCCCCCGAGTTCGTCAAAGATCTGCAAGACATCAAATCCATCCCCCAACAAAACGAAATGATGCCCGTCCTCACCGACGTAAAAATGCGCTTCTAAAAGGTACGCCGTTCCGCTCGCGGTACGCCGTACCTTTTGGTTTAGAGTTGCGTCATTTTTCTGCTGACTTGGCCCTATTTTTGAATGAACAGATTCAATGCCTCGAAAAAACACTATCCTCCAATCCGAATTCCCTTACTTCATCAGTGGTCGATGTATCAATAAACAGTGGTTTGAATTAGATCTCGAACTTGTGTGGTCGATTTTCGGAGACTATCTTACCATTCTCAAATACGAGTTTAATTTTGAAATTATATCCTTTGTGCTTATGAGTAACCATTTTCATATGCTGATAAAAACACCAGACGCCAACCTATCCGAAGGAATGAATTACTTTATGCGCGAGGTGAGTAAAGAAATTTCAGTAAAAACCAGACGGATTAACCAAACATTTGGCGGACCTTACCATTGGTGCCTTTTAGATTCGTACAAATATTTCTTAAACTCTTATAAGTATGTGTATCGCAATCCGGTCGAAGCAGGGCTGGCAATAACATGCGAAGGTTACTCGTACAGTAGTCTGTCTCGCGTCCTTGGTTTCCGAAAATTGAACTTCCCGATTGAAACCGACCCAATTCTCTTTAGTCCGGATTTACAAATTGAAGCGCTTAGCTGGTTGAATATTGGAAAATACGACATTCATCAACATGTCTCCATTGCTCTTCAAAAACGTACTTTTAGATATCGAAAGAACAAAAGTTCGAAAGCATTTCTACTCAATCCGGAAACTCTCTATTGACGCAGATATGAACCATAAGGTACGGCGTACCGCAAGCGGAACGGCGTACCTTATGCGGCTTTTTTGATGGTTTTTGAGTTGAGGAATGCGTTGACGATTTGGGATTCGAATTGGGTGCCGCTACAGTTGATGAGTTCGTCGATGATAACATTCATTGGCAAGCCTTTGCGATAGGCACGGTCTGCGCCCATGGCGTCTACCGTGTCGGCTATTAAAATGATTTTTGATGTTAAAGGAATTTGCTCGGCGGCGATTCCGTAATAGCCCTTTCCGTCGACTCTTTCGTGATGGTAAAGGACGGCTTCTCGCACGTTTTTAAAAAATGGGATATGAGTCAGCGGATCCACAAGCTCTGCACCCAGCAAAGCGTGATTTTTCATAATGGCGAACTCAGTGTTATCGAGCTTCGAAGGTTTATTGATGATGTCTGGCGAAATTTTAATTTTGCCCACGTCATGCAAATAACCTGAATAGTAGGCTGTTGCTTGCTCGGTGAGGTTGAGCTCTAACTCCTGCGCCAATTCAAAACACATGCTCCCCACGCGCTCGCAGTGCTCAAAAGTCCCTATGTCGTGAATTTTAAGGCTGACCATCAGGTTTTGAATATAGAATCGCGCTTCGGAAGGCAGCTCTAGTCCAGTTATTTTGTTCACATCAGCAGTCCGCTTCATCAATGTCTTATCGACAAAGCGTGGAGAAATATTGAGGGAAAATGAGCTAAACAGCCACCGTTCGACCCGTGGCTTCGCGATTGAGTCTAAGGTAAACATCCAGATGCTTTTTTAAGCTTTCAGAAATTAAAAAATTTTTTCGAAAATGCAAATACGCCTGCTCACCTAGACGAAGGCGCAGTTCATCGTTGAGTCGCAGGTCATTCATCGCCGCTGCCAGAGAGGTGGCATCACCCCGGGGAACTTCAATTCCGGTTTCGCCATCTAAATTCACAAATTTGACTCCCGAATTCAGATCCGTGGTAATTGCCGGCTTTCTGCACGACATTCCTTCTAACAACACAAGACCAAATGCTTCGGCTTCGTTGATTGATGGCAAAACAACAGCATCACAGCCGTGCAAAAAGGCGCCAAATTCTTCGTCCGAGGAAACGGGGCCCAAAAAATGAACTCGATCCGCAAGGTTGAGCTGACGGCTCATTGCCTTCCAGCGCTCCAGGTAAGGCCCCTTGCCGATCAGAATAAGATTCTGCGGCACCGTTTGCATGGCCTCGAGCAGGATATTCACCCCTTTGTAGGTGACCATTCGACCAATAAATAAAAAATATCGACCGTACTGACTTTTGATTCCGTGCAAGTGCTGGTTGAGTTCGAGCGATTTCTTTTCAAACTTAGGGTCAATCCCAAAGGGGATGATTTCGCACTTGTGGGCAAAGTCTTTTAACCAAAAAGAATGCTCAATATGCAACGGTGTTGCCACCAAAATGCGATTCGCTTTTTGCAATATGGCTTTAGACACAGGCTCGTAAAAACGATTGAGCCATCGTGCCTTCATCACTTCGCAGTGAAAAGTCACAACCAGCGGGGCTTTAAAATCAAAACTCAAACAGGCAAACTCAAAAAGGGGATTGGGCGCGTGCAAATGTACAACCTCGGCATCTTGAAACTCTTTTTGCACTCCCCAAAAAATACTTGGCGTTAAAGGTTGTGAAAACATAGTGCCCCACTGGGGCAACCGGATCACTCGCACGCCATTAATTGTTTCCACTTTTCTTTTTGAATTTTCGCTCGAACAAATCACGGTGACCTGATGTCCCTGCTCAAAAGCCGACTCCGCAAGCTCCTTGATCACTTTTTCGATGCCACCGCGATAAGGATGATAATATTTACTGAGATGAAGAATTCTCATCTATTAAGAATACTTCCCTTTTCAGTAAATAAAAAGCCCTGCTTTGATTCACAGCAAAATCTGTCAGAATGACCTGACCACTCTCTAGGTCGAGGCCTAGCTAGACTCTCGTTGAGAATCTGTGACTGCACTCAATTTATTGTCTCATCTCACCGAAAGGAACTGCATGAAACCACTCTCATTTATTCTTTTTTTACTGTTTTCAAATTCGGTTTTCGCTGCCATGGAAATTCTTGAGAGTTCTATCAACGGCCCAAGTTACCTCGACACTTACAATAATATTCTCACTGTAAATTTAAACAGCACCGTGGGAAATCCCGACGTCACACTTGGTAACGGACAGTGTGGCACTCTCGTGATGGAAGATCGAGTTGTCGATGGACGCACGGTACAAGTGCCACGCGTCGATGAAGGCCGCACGTGCGAAGTCTCATCTTTTAGCGGTTGTAACAAAGCCAACGACAAAGCCATCTACATCACCTACGCAGCAGATGGCCAGGAGCTTGTCGCACGCCAAGATAAACCTAACTGTTTAGAAGCGCGACAAACCGAAGTCCTAAGCAATGCTCGCTACTGCAAAGACAACGAATCGCCGACCCTCATTTTAACGTTGCAACAGCAAGCCACGTGCAGCAATAACCAAACCTGTGCGCCTCCAGTGTCGGCTTCTACCTCGGTAAAAAGTTTCCCGGTGCCACAAGCGGAAATCAACCGCTGCTCTCCGCAACATCAAAACGTCGTCATCCGAAATCGCGATGGCGGCCCCTCCATGTTAGCAAGTTTTAAGCAGAACGAGCACTGTGGGAGACGTTTTGGAAGTCGGCAAATACAAACTGGTAATTTACTTTGGGACCAAGAAAACAAACCTGAGTACCGAATCAACGCTGACGACGAAGGCGGATTTAAAATTGGCAACCACACTCATTACTATTTTGACTTTCGAAAAAACCAGTGGTGCAACCATTTTATTCCCACGGATCGCGAAACATGTAGCGCTTCTTTCACTGGTGCCACAATTCCCATTGCTTACACAACCGGTGCGGCACTTGCTAACAGTGATGATCGAAGTAACTGGCGTACCCAAGGCGTGGTTAAGCTCGAAGTTATCAATGGCAAACCTGTGGCGACTGTTGGACATGCCACGAGCAGCAACTTTAGTGATGGCGCTGTTCTCAACGAAGATAAACCTGTGCTCAAAGTAACGGTGAATGACACCGACACTGCCGGTCGCAGAGCCGTTTTTGAACTTCGCGAAACAAACCAACCTGATGCTGTCGTTCGCGGTCGCATCGAAGTGTCGCCCACCTACTCCCTCGGCACGGATCTTTCCCAAAGTAACGAAACCTGTGATGCCAATCGCTGCTTAAATATCTCCTCAGCCCTCGCAACCACAGTCGCTGATCGTCAACTACAATGCACAAGTGAACACAAACTCGATCTAACAACATCAAATAACCTTTGTTATTCGTGTAATGGCATCACCTCGGGCAGTTGCGGAACTACCACAACGCTGATTAACCGCGATGGCAATCAAACACGCTCGTCGGTGGTGAACGATCCAAGAACCTACAGACGATTTAGTGATGTTCGAGCAGATATGTATAGCTGTGGCGCAACCACGCCCTCCACACCTGCGGCCACAGCGCAGTAGCGCCCTATCCCCAGTGTTTTTTAAGACAATCCAACATGGCTTTTCGCGTAACTTCTTTTAGCTGTGGAACTTGAGTTTCGCTTCGACCTTCAGGAAAAATCGGCGGCAGGATTTCCATGATGACTTTTTGTTTCCAGATTCCCCAATTTGCTAAAAGCGCATGTTTGGGCAATACCTTTTCACAACCAATTAAAACTAAGGGAACGATGGGCATTTTCGCGTTCACTGCAAAAAAGAACGGACCCGATTTAAAGTCGCCGAGAATCCCCCGCCCCTTAAAGCGCGTTCCCTCGGGAGCCAGAGCAAAAACGTCACCTTTTAAAACCCTCAATTCAGCCTCTTTGTAAACTTGCATGACTTTTTCGCGATTTTTCCGCTCAATAGGGAGCGCCCCTGCAATCCGAATGGCACTGCCGAAAACTGGGATCGAAAAAAGTTCACTCTTTGCTCCAAAGTAACAATAGCGCGGCGATGCCGAAAAAACTGTCAGTATGTCATAGTGACTCGTGTGATTAAAAACATACAAACACCCGGTCTTTGGCATGTTCTCAGCGCCCCGCAATTCTACTTCCACGCCCGTCAAAAACAAAAGAGTTCGCGCCCAGATGCGAGAGGTAGGAAAAGCCGCACTTTCTTTTTTTCCGGTGAGCAAAATCACCAGCAAAACAATGACGGAGCAGACCAGCGTCCACAAGAGTGTAAACACAGCCATAAAAAGCGATCGAGGATAAGATAGAAAAACGAGGATCCATTTCATAAAGTTTCACTTTAACTCTCATATTCATAACAGTGCGTCAACGAAAAGACACAATGTTAAAATGCGGACGCGCTCTGGACTTATGCGGCGTTCTTATGAATAATTGAGCTATATGTTTGAATCTCTACCGTTGTACTGGTCACAGTTGAACACGTTTTTATCCCACGAGCTGGTGCGCATCGGCGAAGTGCCGCTCACTCCGCGCAAAATTGTGGTGGCTCTGTTCGCAGTATGGTTTTTCAGCAAACTTTCGCAATTTGTCGAAAAGACTCTCCACCGGGCCCTCCTTAAAAAAGATTTCGATCCAGGAGCTAAGGCGTCCATCGAACGATTTGCTCGCTACGGCGTTTTCTTTTTAGGAATTGTCGTCACCCTCTCTTATGTGGGCGTAAACCTTCGAACCCTGGAAACGTTTGGTGCCGTATTAGGGGTTGGTATCGGCTTTGGATTACAAAATATCACTCAGAATTTTATATCGGGTTTAATTCTGCTCACCGAACGCCCCATCAAACGCGGTGACGTCGTTGTCATCGACGGTGTTTCTGGGCGCATTCTCGATATTCGCGCTCGATCAACCTTGGTGCTCACGCGCGATGACGTTGTTATCATTGTTCCCAACTCCGAATTCATCACCAAGCAGGTCGTGAACCAGTCATTTTCGGGGGAACGAATTCGCTATAGCATTCCTATCGGAGTGGCCTATGGTTCGGATACAAAAAAAGTGACAGATCTGCTTCTGGCAGCCGCCGAAGCCCACCCACAGGTATTAAAGACTCCCCCACCCGGAGTTGTTTTTAAAAGTTTTGGGGCGTCGTCTCTCGATTTTTCGGTTTCTGTTTGGCTTTCAGAGCTCTGGTTTCACGAAGTGATTTTGTCGGAAATTCGCTTAGAGATTGAACAGACCCTGCGCAGACATAAAATCGAAATTCCTTTTCAACAAATGGACGTCAACGTTCGCTCTCTCCCCACGAAAGAAAAAAGCCTATGACGCGGCTCCTGCTCGCCCTCCTTGTCCTCGCACTTTTGGGTTGTCAGCATACAAAGACTCAGACAAACGAAAAAACTCACCCCGATCGCACCATTTGCAAACAGCTCGCCGACGAGCGCACGGTGGAAGTGTTACCCTTTGAAAAAAAGGGCTGCCACGTGCAGTATACAAAATTTTCCACTGCTAAAACCATCGCGAAAGCCCAGGGCGAAAGAGATTTCTGCCTGAAGGTTAAAGATCGCATCGTGACTAATCTCACCAATTCGGGTTTTGTGTGTGAATAAATTTTTATTCCTCGTGGCCCTGTTGGTGCCGACGTTTGTTTTAGCAAACACCGACGACGCTGTATCACCAGACGTTGTATCACCAAAACTTGAACAACCCGAAGTAGAAACCCCGGCCGATGTCACCGACTCGCATTGGGGCATAGGCTTTGGTGCTGGTTGGATCAACGATTACCCGGGGGCCGCTCAAGGGCGCATGCGCTACATTGCGGTGCCCACTTACAAAGGAAAAAACATCACCATCGACCGACAAGAGGGTGTTCGCGGCGACTTGGTCTCGGAAAGCAGTGTGAAGTTTTCGATCAGTTTTTCTTTTTTATTCCCTACCGATTCCGACGATATTCCGATACGAAAAGGAATGCCCGATCTGGATTGGACGCTGCAGTTGGGCCCTGAGCTGCAGATATTTCTTTACCGCTCGCCCACGCACACCATGTTTATTCGCCTGCCCTTTCGTTTTGTTGCATCCACCGATTTTAGTCATCGCTTTAACTCACAGGAATGGAACTTTGCGCCGAGCCTGCGCAATCTTTTTTATCTAAAAAACGGCAGGGGCGAGATCGGCACCCGCCTCGAACTGGATTATGCTTCGGAAAGCTTTAATGATTATTTTTTCGAGGTCCGCCCGCAATTTCAAACGCCCACACGCCGCACCTACGACGCGCGCGAAGGCTTGATGGGCACCACCATTGGACTTAACTACTCCTACTACGAAGTCTATCCGTGGATCTATTTTATCGGCGCCAACGTTTACTTTTACGGCGATGCCAAAAACCGCGACAGTCCGCTTTTGCAAAAAAGTGTGAACCATTCGGTGTTGGGTGGAATCATTCGCTACTTTTAAAAACAAAAAGCCTCTGTGAGAGGCTCTTGTTCAACTCAAAATGCTTAGCTGTTATTTATTTTAACGTGCTTGGCGTAAAGCTCACTCGGATATCCGCACCCTGTGCAGGGATGTAGCCGATGTTAAACGTAACTGAGTTTTCTCCAGCAGCGTAAACCCAAGCCGCAGCAGCTGCTTCGACGCCATCTACATACACTCGAATCGTCTCTACGATCGGTGTGCGATTCAGATAAAACTTCGTCGAGAATTCCAAAATCGAATCTGAGATGTTCGACATAATGGTGTCGAAATTGCCGCAAAGGCTCGATTTTAAACCGTTTGTAGCGTCGGTCAGTTCAGCGTAGCGGTCGGCAGTTCGTCGTCCCGTAAAAGTTGATGTTGTTAGTTGCTGTCTGCAAGCATCGTCAAAAATTGCAATGGTGTTTACCATATAATTCTTTTGCGCTGTTGTGCTGTTGGTTGCGGTATTTAAGATGTCAATATAACGCGAAACTGGATGCAAACGAGGATCAGTGATCGTGTTATTTACAAGCTGCCCGGTCGATGGGTCCGTTACAAGTTGAATTCCAGCAGCACCATCCCAAGAGAAATCTTCTTCATCAGTTAAAAAGATCACAACCAAAAAAGCACCAGGGCGTGGAAAAGGAGTCGCTCTATTTTCTAAATTTAAGAGTGCCGCTTCCATGCTCTGAAAGCCTCGCTCGTCGCCACCACCATAGATACCTTGCAGCACGTTGGTTTGAAATACATTGGTAATGTTTGGAGTGTTGCGATCGATCACATAATATCCGCTGTGAGTGGCGTCATCGATACCATCTGTTGGATAGTAATCGCGCTCGCCATCACGGAACTTTGCCATCGTTAAATCAGAACCGTAGGGCGCCATGCCTTTGTAAGCGTCTGTCGTTACCACGGCCATTCTAAAATCAAAATTTGTTTGCACAAACTTATCAATAAAGGATGGAAAGTTAGCCGCCAGCAATCCTTGCGACGTTTCCATAGAGCCCGAATTATCGATCACCCATAAGATATCCACAGGAACACTTTTTGCTCCGTTGGTTTGTTGAAAACTTGAGCCGTCATCTGCCACGTTAAAGGTTTTACCACCGCAGGCTGTTGCAACAAGCACCGTCACCGACCACACTAATTTGTACAGATACTTACTCATGGGGCTCCTCCGTACCGCACATGGCGGTTCTTATGACCCATACACACTTTCGTCTTAGGCCTAGACTTTGCTGAGGGAATTCTTCAGTTCTGCATCAAACTAACGCATATTATCTTGAGACACTCATTTTAACCCCCTGAAATGCCTTGGCTTTTAAATTCTTCATTGACTGGCGAATAGTCTCAATGAGAATAACTTGTACATAAAACGAAGGATCCGCCCATGCTCTTAGACCAAATCAATATGAACTATCTGCGTATCTTTGAGGCCGTATACCGTACACGCAGCATGACCCAAGCCGCCGCCGAACTCCATTTGACTCAATCTGGAATCAGTCAGCACATCCGCTCCCTCGAAGACAACTTGCAGATTAAACTTTTTGATAGAATCAAACAAAAATTAATTCCAACCGAAGATGGTAAAAACCTTTACGTTCAACTCTCCCCTCACCTTTCTAAGCTCGAAGAGATTTTGCTACAGTTAACTAACAAAGATAATACTCTTCGTGGAGAAGTGGTCATCGGTATGCCTGTGGTTTTTGGTTTGAATATTATAGTTCCGATGCTGGCCGAGCTGGGCAAGTTGCACCCACTGCTTAAATTTAAAATTCATTTCGATCTGGCGCGAAGCTTTAACAATCTTTTGCTTAAGGGAGATGTGGATTTTGCCTTTGTTGATGAGTTCACCATGGATCGACAGATCGAGACCGAAAATGTTTATGATGAGACTCTGCTCCTGTGTGCCTCGAAGGACTATATTAAGTCCAAAGGCGAAGGCAGCACTAAGAAGTACTTTGAGGGCCTTGAATACATCGAATACGACCAGGACTTGCCGATGTCGCAGAGATGGATCGAGCATCACTATAAGCATTCCAATATCGA
>JAYUKO010000082.1:0-5144 GCA_043764415.1 Bdellovibrionales bacterium
TCATTTTGAGATACTCTTGAGTCCAGTTTCGAACTGGTCGTTCGTCGAACTGCGTCTGTCACCTTGTTTTCATTTACAAGTCATCTCGCTTGTAACTAAGGCAGAATACTCTGTATTTATTGACCGCGCTCCCCGCACAAACTTATGTAGTAGATCTCACGAAGGGGAATGCATGTTTCAATTACTAATCACTTTCCTGCTGGCTCAGGCCCAGCTCAATCCGCAGAATCTTTACATTCAAGGGTATGCCCAGAACGCCTTCTCGCAATACTCGAAAGCTAGCGAAGAAGCACAAACGCTGAATCAGTTAGTGAAAGACTTTGTCGCCAACCCGACTCCGAAGAAACTTGAGGCGGCGAAAGCGCAGTGGATTGTTGCTCGGAAAATTTATTCGCAAACCGAGACCTATCGTTTTTTCGACAGCCCCATCGACGACGCCGATGGCCCAGAAGGTTTGATCAATGCCTGGCCCATCGACGAAGCCTACATTGATTCTGTCAAAGGCAAAAGCAATAGTGGTATCATCAACGATCGCCAGCGTTACCCGATCATCAATAAAGATACTCTTTTGTCCCTCAACGAAAAAGATGGAGAGAAAAACATTTCCACGGGCTGGCATGCCATTGAGTTTTTGTTGTGGGGTCAGGATTTTTCCACAAACGGTCCCGGCGCTCGCAGCTTTGATAATTTTGTTGATGGCAAAATGCCCAATGCCGACCGCCGTCGACTCTACCTGAGTGTGATTACTGAACTCCTTGTAGAGCACATTCAATCCGTAGCCGTGCAGTGGAACCCCGCCGACGGCACAAACTACTACGCTAGCTTTGTGAGTGCGCCGGATTCGCTTTCGAAAGTTGTAGAGTCCCTGCGGTTTTTTGCAGGCGAAGAACTGAGCATTGAACGCATGTTTGTGGCCTACGATATGCAAGATCAGGAGGATGAGACGTCCTGCTTTAGTGATACAACTCACTTTGATCTTTACTACAATTATCTTGGTGCCAAAAATACGCTGCTGCAAAAATACAACGGCATTTCATTGGTCTCTCTGATCGCCGAAAAAAATGCAGTTTTAGCTCAGCAAATCGAAGCCCAAGCCATTGCCATCGACTCCGCATTATTTCAATTTCCGGCCCCCTTCGACCAAGCAATTTTTATAGGTTCATCCCGTGAAACGATAAAATGGATCATCGACTCCCTGCAAGGATTGGCAGAATCGGTGGAACAGGCAAAGACAAATCTGTGATTTTAAGTTCCCTCCTTCTCTTATTTTTTGCTTTTGCAAATCCGGCGCTACCAGGTGGAGAGCTGACACATTCCGATTTTTCGCGAAATGCCTTTAGCCATCCAGGTCCCAATGTGAAAGGCGAAACCAAACTCCAGTTTGGAGTTGGAAATTCTTTTTTTAAAATTGGCTGGCCAGAGGCTCCTGCTTCTACCGCCGATCGCGATGGCTTGGGACCCACGTTCAATGCGATCTCGTGCTCGTCTTGTCACCAATTGGATGGTCGCGGAGTCGGCTATAATGCGCCTGTAAGCCACACAGAGTTTAATGTGAACGTTTCGTTGCTCTTTCGTTTAAGCAACGCCGAGAACTATGGCGAACAGCTGAATCCGCTCGGCATCAGCGGAATTCCCGGTGAAGCCCAACCGTCGGTGCTGATCCGTTTTATCGAAGGCACTTACGATGACGGGAGTTCGTACAAACTTCGCAATCCTGAATTTCGTTTTACCGACTTTGCCTTTGGCGCTTTTACTGCCAACACGCAGATTTCGCCTCGTGTAGCTACTCAAATGATTGGCCTGGGCCTGGTTGAAGCCATCGAAGAAGCAGATATTTTAAAGAATGAGGACCCGCAAGATCAAAATACCGATGGAATTTCGGGACGAGCTAATTTAGTGCTCGATATTCAATCCGGCCAAACTCGACTGGGACGCTTTGGCTGGAAAGCCTCGCAACCGAGTCTCCGGCAGCAAAATGCGGCGGCTTTCGTTGGAGATTTAGGTCTTACAACATCCCTATTCACCACGGAAAACTGCCCTCCAGCGCAGTTATTGTGTTTGCAGGCACCTAACGGTGGAACTCCTGAAATTGCTGAAAACATTCTCGACCGCCTCACTCTGTACACACAAACGCTGGGGGTTCCAGCGCGGCGTGATCCTACAAATCCTTCCGTGGTGCGCGGAGAAAAAGTATTTTTGCAAATTCGCTGTAATAGCTGCCACACACCTTCTTTCCAAACCGGTGCAACTCATGAAATTCCTTTTTTACAGAATCAAACGATTTACCCTTACTCCGACTTTTTACTACATGATATGGGGCCAGAGCTCGCAGACCACCGGCCCGATGTGCTTGCCAACGGTCGCGAATGGCGAACGCCGCCGTTGTGGGGCATTGGTTTGATTCCGGTGGTGAATGACCATCAAAATCTTCTACATGATGCTCGAGCGCAAAATGTGGAAGAGGCGATTTTGTGGCACGGCGGAGAAGCTGCGGCTACCAGAGCTGCTTTTAAGAAATTGAATAAACAATCAAGAATCGACGTTATCGCATTTATTAATAGCCTTTAGATAATGATATAGGCACGAGGAGCGCACATGAAAAATTTGATCACGATGACTTTGTTATTTCTCGCAACGGTTTCCTATGCCCAGTCCACATCGCAGCTCTACGATGAGTTTTTGCAGCGCGAGCAAATAAAGTTGTCCCAGGCAGAAGGCAACGTTATGCAATTTTTAAAAAGTGCAGTCCAATACGAAGTGCGAAATATTCTGCATCTCGAAGTTCTTGGCTCCACAACCAGTTTTGTGATTCGCGACCGAAATGGCGATATTTGTTTTGGCGATGCCACACTTCAAGCCCTCCGGTGCAAAAACGAAATCGGCATTACGAGCTCCAACTATGACAACGAGGGGACTTCGACGCTTCCTACTGTTGCGGCTGACGAAACAGCTCCGTCCCTCTTCAATGATTATGTCAAACGAGATCAAACCAAGCTTTCACTTCCCGAAATTGCAGCGGTTCAGTATTTAAAAACCTCGGTGACTTACGAAGTGCGCAATGTGATCGAACTCGAAATTTTAAATCCGCAAACCACTTTTGTTTTTCGCGATCGGAGCGGAGATATTTGTTTTGGTGATATTTCAAAACGCCTTCTCCGCTGCAAAAACGAAATCGGCATCACCGGCGTGACTTATCAGGGAGACGGTGACTGACACCGTCTCTGTACAAGGTGACGGCGATTGAGCACCTCGCCCGTGAGTTAGTTGCCGCAGCCGTTGTCTTCAGCGTAGTCACGAATTCGCTCAGCCAGTTCTCGCACTCGCGATTTACCAACGCCATGGGGAAGGCTGGAATACCATTCAGCAGCTTGATCGCCACTCCAACAGCTAATTTGCGTTTGTGCAGCAGCGACCACCCAAACAGAAGCATCAACGCCATACCAACAATGTACGAGAACCTTTTGGCCCGATTGCACATCGTTTACCACGCTTTGAACGGTGGACGATTTGTCCCACGAAGCACTTTTGTAAGCAATGGATCCGCGAGTGCACTGAATAGTTCGTGCACGAGCTCCGCCGTAACCAAAATAGGCTTTGCTGTAACCTTGCTCGCAAAGATCAACAAGAGCCGAATCACTCAACTCTTCACGGCTGGTCGCGCCCGATGTATACAGCTTGTCTGATATAACTGTTTTTAAATTTTCCACATCTGCAGCCGAAGCGAACTGCGAACACGATAAAATAACAAAGACGGCCAAACCAAAAAATTTCATAAACCTTCTCCTTTAAATTCAAAACAAACAGCAACTCAAATGGATATGCTGTGAATGGAACAGCGAAGCAAGGTTTTTTTGCAGCGGACTCACTCCAACATCGTCACCGATGCTGGAGGATGAAAACTTTACTTAGTTTTGCAGACTTTATTAAAGGACGTTGGCAGCGAGCTCTGCGAGTGGCGAACGTTCACCTTTGGTCAGAGAGCAATGGGCCGAAATATCGTAGCCCTTAAAACGCTCCACGGAATAGGTCAAACCACTGGTCGCGCTATCTACGTAAGGATTGTCGATCTGATAACAGTCACCTGTTAATACAACCTTTGTTCCTTGTCCTGCGCGGGTCACAATTGTTTTGATTTCGTGAGGTGTAAGGTTTTGCGACTCATCCACAATAAAGTACTGATTCGGAATACTTCGACCGCGAATGTACGTGAGCGGCTCAATGTTGAGCATGCCCTGATTGATCAGCTCCTGGGCCCGGCCCGCCGCTTTTTTATCGGCACCCATTAAAAACTCCACGTTATCAAAAATTGGCTGCATCCAAGGATTGAGTTTTTGCTCAATATCCCCTGGCAAAAATCCAATGTCTTTTCCCATGGGGAAGATCGGTCGGCTGACGAGCAATCTTTGAAAGCGCCCTTCATCGAGCGATTTATACAAACCAACCGCTAAAGCCAAAAGGGTTTTTCCTGTTCCCGCTTTTCCTACCAAGGACACAAAAAGAATTTCGTCATTCAATAAAGCATCAATGGCAAAGGACTGTTCCACGTTGCGCGGATGAATTCCCCAGATTCCTTCACTCACTGTGAGCAGAGGAACCATTCCTTTTTTACGCGAATCATAGCGACCAATGGCACTGTGGTTTGGATTCGAAGCATCTTTTGCGACGATGTATTGATTCGGTAGAACTCGCAGAGAATCAGCAAGTGGTAAAATTTTGTGTTCATAAAAATGATTGATCTGCTCGGCATCAACATCAAGTTCAATGTGGCCGGTATACATTTCGTCATTGGAAACGCGCTCAGGCTCGTAATCTTTGGCATTGATACCAAAAACATCGGCTTTAATGCGAAGATTGATATCTTTTGTGACCAACTCCACAGGAATTGCTGGGTTTTCTTTTTGCATGGCGAAGGCAGTGATTAAAATGCGATTGTCGGCCTTCGAAGCCTCCAGCTCGCTCGGCAAACCAGATGTGGTTTTATCTGGCTCCACAAAAATACGCGTTTTACCGTCTTCCAAAAGCACACCTTTTACAAGGGCGCCTTTCGAGCGGAGAACGTCGATGAATCGACTGAATTGGCGAGCATTGCGTCCGTTTTCGCCAAGATCTCTCTTAAAGCGATCTACTTCTTCGATCACGGAAAT
>JAYUKO010000083.1:0-1555 GCA_043764415.1 Bdellovibrionales bacterium
GGTTCTCTGGAAAGATTAGTCCCTGTTTTAATGACGGCCTCTACTGCGGCTTTAGCACTTGTGCCTCTGCTTTTATCTAAAGGAGAGCCTGGCAAGGAAATCCTTTACCCGGTGGCCGTCGTGATCGTCGGAGGATTGATCTCCTCAACAATTTTAGACCTGGTGGTCACGCCTACGGTCTTTCTTAAATTCGGTAAAAATGCCTTTAAAAAGTATATGAAGCATCAACAACACTCCAACGAAGGAGAATGGAAATGAAACAAACATTACTACTAGCAGCAATGAGTCTTGGTCTTTTAACATCAGCTTATGCCCACGATGAGGGCCACGGCCCGAAGCTTTCTGATACGGGAAAGTACGGCGGTTTAGTTTCGGGTGTGGTTTTAAAAAGCGATGCAAAGCTTGGAGCAAAAGCACCGTTGGTTTACAAAGCCGAACTGGTGCGTTCTGGCGATGGAATGATTCGATTTTATTTGTATGATCAAAAAATGGCTCCGCTCGATTTGAAGACTATGAGTACGAAGGCTACGGCGTCTTTGGCGGCCAAGGTCAAAGGCAAATGGAAAGATTCATCTTTTGATCTTGAGGTGAAGGACGGAGTATTTATAGGCAAGATGCCAAAGCCTGAGGCGAAGCCCTACAACATTGATGTTGTCGTTAAAGACGGCGAAAAAGAGCTGCTAACGGCTTTTGACAATTTGGACTAAGACAAGTTGGTTTGAAGCGCGGAAGGTCCGCGCTTTCCCGAGGAGAGTTTTATGAAAGTTATTTTGTTTGTGTGTTTGATGTTTGCTTGTGGGTTTATTCAGGCGCAAGAAACCGTGATATTAAAGGCCAACGATATTAAAAGTCTTATCGAAACTCGAAACGAAAGAGTTTCTGGCAAGGCTTACCAAGTTTCGGCCATGGAATATCGACAAGGGTTTTTAAAACGATCCTTTATGCCGAGCCTTAAAGTCTATGGAGCTCAAGAGCGCTTCGAGTTGGGTAATACCTATAGGCGGACTCAACCGACCTATGGTGCAGAAGTGAGCGTTAACGTTTTCAACGGCATGAAAGATTGCCTCTACGACGACGTCGTTGATAAACGCAAAGAGCGCATGGAAACAGAAAAACGCGTGACCGTTTACCAAGAAATTATCAAAGCCAAGGAAATCTATTGGAACTTGGTTTTTCTCGAAAATACCCAGGGTGTGCTTTCTGAAGTCCAAGAAATCAATTCAAAAAATTTAAAATCTGCACAAACAAGAGTCCGTGCGGGTGTTACAACGTCGGCAGACCGTTTTGAGTTTGAGATCAAAGACACAGAAATCAAACGCGGTATCGACCAAATTAATATGCAGCGAAAAATCCTAGAACGCGAGTTAATAACCCTTTTAGGATACCCTGAGGGCTCTTCGGTGAAAATTGCTGATAAGCTGGAACACCTCGAGGGCATGGAATCCGTTGGCAGCCATACAGAGGCTCAGCACCAATTCCTGGCAAAACCCTCTTTAGTTCAGGCTGAGGAGAACCAGCTCGCCGCGAAGATGCAAGCCCGATCCTGGTGGCCAAG
>JAYUKO010000084.1:0-5127 GCA_043764415.1 Bdellovibrionales bacterium
CCTTACCGATGTGCTCTTTAAAGAACTCCATAAACTCGATCTTAAAAAACTAGAAAGTCACCAGAGCAGTGTGATTTTTGAATCCAATTGGGAAGGCGCTTACCGCGCGAATTTATGCTCGAGCATCGCCACGCGAATCCTTCTCCCGATTTTGGAGTTTCCGGCTTACAAGCCCGAAGATCTTTACCATAATATTCAAAAGCATGACTTTACAAAATACATCAAGCCCGATGGAAAACTGTGGATCAGTGCGAAGGTGGAAGAGTGTGCTTTGGCCGACCAGCGCCTGGTTGCGATGAAAGCCAAAGACGCCATTGTGGATCAATTCCGCGATAAATTTGGTGTGCGCCCCGATGTTGAAAAAGATGAAGGCTTGATCATTTACATTCGTGGATATCGCAACAAGTATGTGGTTTCTATCGATACCTCAAGCCCCACCCTCAATCAGCGCGGCTATCGCGTGGGAACTGTGGAAGCTCCACTGAAAGAAAATGTCGCAGCGGGATTATTGTCGCTAGCAAACTGGGACGGGGTCACTCCCATTGTCGATCCTATGTGTGGATCCGGGACCATTCTTATCGAAGCGGCTTTGATTTACATGAAGCGAGCGCCGGGAACTCTCCGCAAAAATTTTGCTTTTCAAAAACTTTTAACTTTTCAGCCCGATGCTTGGAGCAATGTGATCGATGAGGTTGCCGCCCTCGAAGACGATGACAGTCTAAAAGAAGTGAAGGAACCGATATTTTACGGCTACGATAAAGACCGCAAAGCCATTAAAATGGCGGTGGAAAACGCACGCAAAGCGGGGGTGGATCATTTGATTTCCTTCACTCGCAAAGATGTGGTGGAGATCGACCAAGCGCCGGTAGAAAAAGGCATCATCGTCACCAATCCCCCCTACGGAATTCGGGTGGGAGATGAATTCTTCCTTATCGAGACTTATAAAAACTTTGCTTTCACTTTGAAAAATAAATTTAAAGGGTGGGATGTATGGGTGCTTTCGGGGAATCGCGAACTCACTCGCCATTTTGGAATGCGCGCAGAGCAGCGCTATCCTGTGATCAATGGTGGCATTGACTGCCGATTGATTCATTATAAAGTTAAGATGTGAAGTCGCTCTCATTTAAAGAACTAGATCTCATCGTGGAAAAGGCAGCTCTTTTTAAAGGGGCTGTTTTAGAAGATGTTGTATTGAGCAATGATGTCCTGTTGTTGCTGTTTAAATTTAACGAGCAAAAAGTTTACTTCGTGGTGGATTTGCGTCCGAAGCCCTATTTTTTAGTGAGCACGGATCGCGCGCCGGGATTGAAAAAACAAATCAAACCCATTGTGCTATTTTTAAAAGCTCACTTTTTAGGTGCGGTGTTCGAGGGCCTTGAAGTTAAAAAAGAATTCGGCAGGTTTGTAGTTTTAAAGTTTTCGCAAAAACGACAGATGGAAATCCATTTATTTTCGCAAGCACGTAACATAATACTTACTGCCAACGCCGCTCATATCAGCTTGCGAAAAGTGAGCGAGCTTAAGCCCATGGGAACCGTGAGCGAGGATTTAAAACCTCGCAGTCCGGAAGCTTTGTTTGCGGAATGGCTGGAAGCGTTTTCACAACCCGCCGTCGGCAAGGCGGTAAAAGTGGAAGACCGACAAAAAATTTTCCAAAAAAAGCAGCAAGGGCTTTTGGATTTGCAAAAGAAGCTGACGGAGCTTGAGGCTTCGCCCTGGCTTGCGGCCGCCCAGTGGTTGGGTGAGCATCGGAGTTTAGAAGTTCCCGAGGAGCATCGTGCGTGTGTAGATTTTAACAAATCCTTGTCGTGGAACGTGGAAAATGCTTTTGCCAAGGCCAAACAGAGCAAAGAAAAAATCAAAGCGGTTCTTGAAAGACAAAAAGTTCTGCAAGCAGAGCTTGAACAGTTTGATTTCACCGAGTCGCCAGCGGCGAAAAGTCGAGTGACTCACAGCTTGGCCGAGGGTACCAAGGCGCGCACCAAGGTGATTAACGATGGTCTCCGCGCGTTTATTGGCAAATCTGCCGAGGACAACTTAAAAATATTGCGCAAAGCTAAGGCATGGCACCTGTGGTTGCACATTAAGGATTTACCAGGAAGCCACGGCATCATCGCCTTTGATAAAAATGTTCAAGTGTCAGTTGAGGTTCTACGAAATGTGGCACTGTGGGTTGTGGAGCAATCCCTGTCGTTGAAACAACGGGAAGACTGGCGCGGAGTGAAATGCGACGTGATCTATTGCGAGTGCCGCTTTGTTACGCCCATCCGCGGGGATAAGCTCGGCCGCGTAAATTACAAAAACGAAAAATCCATCACCGTCGTGGTGCCCTAACGCGGGAAGTCCCATAAAGTGTGCCTTTCCCTTGCTTGGGGTGGGGGTTTACGAGAGCCTTAAGGGATGTTGAGAGTCGAAAATCTCCATTTTAATTACGGCCCTCGCAAAGTTCTCGACGGGCTTACTTTTACCGTGGCGAAGGGCAAGCTTGTGGGCTTTCTTGGGCCCAACGGTGCCGGTAAAACAACAACCATGAATTTAATCACAGGTGCCTGTTATGCCAGTGACGGCGAAGTTTACATCAATCAAATATCCATGCGCAAAAATCCTCTTGAAGCTAAAAAACATATTGGTTTTTTGCCGGAGCATGCGCCGCTGTATCAGGACATGATCGTTGCCGATTATCTTTCGTTTGTGTGCGAGCTCAAAGGAGTTCCCCGGGAAAAATGGCAGGCTTGTGTAAGCGAAGCCATCGAAAAAACACGTCTTGGCGAGGTTCAGGGACGTTTGATCACTCGTTTGTCCAAAGGCTTCCGTCAGCGCGTGGCTCTGGCTCAGGCGCTTGTGCACAAGCCTGACCTCATTGTGCTTGATGAGCCCACGGTGGGATTTGATCCCCAGCAGGTGAGCGAATTTAAAAAACTTTTGCGCTCGCTGCGCACCGAGCACACGGTCCTGTGGTCGACGCATATTTTAGCCGATGTTGAAGACACCTGCGACGAAGTGATTTTGATTCGCAATGGGCAAATCATCACTCAAGGAGTGCCGTCGCAACTCCAGCGCGCGGCAGGCGGCTTAAAGGAACTTATTCTTGCAGTGAAGCATCCTTCTGATGAATTTCAAAAAAAACTCAGCGAAGTGATTGGGGTGGACAGCGTGCGATTTTTGCCGGACAAGCAGCGCTACCAAATCACTTACAGTGCAGACACAGTTTCCGACGCCGTGCTTGAGCTTGCCGCCCTATCGAAAGTGGGTGTTTTGCACCTAGAGAGCGATCGCAAGGACCTTGAGTCCTTGTTCTTGGAGTTGACGAAATGAGTGGCGTATTTGCTCTTATCAAACGCGATCTCAAATTCTTCTTTTTAACTCCCCAGTTTTACTGGCTCGCGTTTATTTGCACTCTGCTGTGGTCGCCCATTTATGTTTACTCCTTTGGAATGTTTTTAACGCAAGTGGTGAGCTTGTTGGGTGGCAACGGCGAATATCTGACGTACCAGTCTCGCGTGCTGAGTGAATTTGTGGGACTGATTCATTTTATTCTTTTGATTTTGGTCAATAGTATCACTATGCGTTTGCTGTCCGAAGAAAAACGAAACCACACCTTTGTTTTGTTACTGACCAGTCCCTTGAGCACGGGACAAATTGTTTTAGCAAAGTACATCGTGGGATATATCGTAACAGCCGCTCTTGTGTTTATTGCATTTTTGTATCCGGCGACGACTTCATTGATGGGGAAGATCGACTGGGCCCCCGTGCTTTGTTCTTTTATAGGGCTACTATTTTTTATTGGACTCTACGTGGCCGTAGGATTGATGGTCTCTGCCATCACCAAATCGGTTTTGATGGCCTTTGTTCTCGCTTTGATCTTAAATCTGGGGCTTTGGTTTTTGGGGTCGGGAGCTGAAGTGGCTGAATCTGATTTTTGGGTTACTTTTTTTAAAACCATCAACCTGGATCCCATTTTTAAAGACTTCACTCAGGGCGTGTTTCGCCTGCAAGGGTTGGTGTTTATCGTTAGTCTGACGGCATTTTTCTTGGTGACCACCGAACGGCTTCTGGAGGCGGCTCGATGGGAGTAAAAGTATTGAGTCGTATTTCCTTTGTTCTCAGCGGTCTTTTTTTAGTCGTCGCTCTTTTTGCAAGATCATTGTTTTCCGAATGGGATGAGCCGGGATTATTTTTTTTAATCGCAGGAAGTGTGTTTTTGGTTTTCGGACTTATTTTAGATCGAAAGTATTTTTGGCATTTGCTTTCAGCCAAAACAGCCCGCCGTGGAATGAGCGTGGGTATCATTCTTTTAATCTTATTTGCTGGTCTGTTCGCTTTGAACTACGGCGTTTCGTATTTGCCGGGGAAGATCGATTTTACTGCTGATCAAACGCATACGTTGAGCCCGCGCAGTCGCGATGTGGCTAAATCTTTTAAAGACCCCGTCGAGTTTTTATACTTTCAAATGCCCGACGAAAACAGTCGGGGAACCGATGAAACCATTCGCTTGGCTCTACAAAAATATGTCGACGAAAACCCGCAGATGAAGCTTACCAAAATTAACATTATGGAACACCCAGAGCTCGCTAAGAAATACCGTCTCAACGCTCAAGAGCAGGCCATGTTTGTTACTTACAAAGATCGCGCCGAGCGTTTTTACAAGGCCGATGAGAACAGTGTGACCCAGGCGCTGCTTCGGCTTTTAAAAGGGCGGAAGACTCTTTATTTTTCTGTGGGTCACGGAGAATTGACCTTTGATAACACCAATCCACGGGGCGTTTCGGATTTAAAAAAAGAACTGGAACGACTGTTTTATGAGTTGCAGGAAATTAATTTAGACAAAGAAGTTTTACCGGAAAACGCCGCTGCCTTGGTGATTTTGGCTCCCGAAAAAAATCTCAGTGAAACGTTTAAGCAAAAAGTGTGGGAGTACTTCGATGAAGGGGGACGTCTTTTAGTGGCGTTTGATCCTGTGCAAAACGCCGACGAGAGCGAGATGCTCGCTAAGTACGGCTTAAAAATGAGTGCGGGTGTGGTTCATCAAGAGCAAAACGCCATTGCCAATGTGGGATCCTTTGTGGTTTCGGGCTGGGCTCCGCCGGATGCGCCCCACGCGATCACAAAAACCATGGGGCAGGATTC
>JAYUKO010000085.1:0-1536 GCA_043764415.1 Bdellovibrionales bacterium
TTTAAAGTTTTCGATTTTTTCGAGGAAGGTCGGAGCAACGCTAGCGCTTTTATCGGATGAAGAGGCTTCCGTTTTTTGTTCTGATTTTTTTTCTTCAACACGGTTATCCTCCGAGCCTTCGGAGTCGACATTTTGCGATAGTTTTTCTTGCGACTCAGCTTCAGCGAGATCAGTGTCCTTAGCTCCAAAACTCAAAAACAAGAAAGCAAAACCTACAAGACCAAGCAAAATGAACAACGATTTTTTTCTAGTCATGACGGCTCCCCATGTCGGGCGAAGTGGAAGATAAATCATGATCCGAAACACCTAATAAACGACTAAAGCTATCCACGACTTCGTACTCCATGATCTCGCGTTCTACAGAACCGTAAGGGTAAAGAGCGAACGTACCGGCCGCATAAAATGCTCCAACGCTGTAGGCTCCCCAGTTTTCTTTGTCACAGGCGGCGTAGCCGGCAAAGTCATGGCTTCGAGGACAGATGACGTGCATGTGGCCGCACTGCAGCTGCTCGGTTCCGATGGAGGCGAGGAAGGATTCAAACGACGAAGCGGCCCGGGCTTTTTGAATATAAGAGGCCGGAAACCCACCCGTGCAATCAGAGTGTCGCGCCTCGTGCACCACAATGGCCAACCTGTAATCCCGTGGGATAGCTACGGCTCTGCCGCCGATAACCGAGTTTTTTGCGTAGGCTTTTCCAAGGGTGATGATGCCCTCGCGGGGATTGTTGAGGTAGATTGTTTCGGTCCCGTTGTAAACCATCACGGATTTTCCCTCGATTTTTCCCACAAGCCATAGGCTTACGCCATTGTTCGAAGCTTCCGTTTGAACATCACTATTTGTTTCAGGTTCGACGTCGTTGATGTCGAGCCAGCTTTTTGAGCTCCCTAAATCAGAGGGGTAGATCTGGGATTTAACAAGATCGTCAACATTCCACACGTGGGCGAGCCGGGTGTTGATATAATTGGCAACGTTGTAGCCTGACGTTCCGCCAAAGATTTTAGTAAAGGCGCCGTTGAATTCGCTATTTACAGAGGAAGCGCTACTGGAGAAGGAGGACTGATAGAGGTTGGAAGCGTCTGATTGATAGAGCTCCTTAGGATTTGGTGGGGCGGTGGCATCGCCACCGTCACTACAGCCGACAAACAATAGAGCAAGTAATGGAATCGCGGCCAAATTTTTCATACATTCTCCATTTTAAATTTCTTCCTTTGATGAGCAATCGGGGTGCCTTCGCGGTGACCGTTTAATTGGATTTGGGAGTTTTTGCTGACAGATAACGGCGCATTTCGCACGACCGGTGACATTTTGGGTCGCCCCTTTTTTAGGCAGAGGCGCGAGATTTCGCAGTGTGGCTTTGGTCGGCAAATTTCAATTCGTTTTCAAAAAATTATTTCCATTTATCAGATATTTAGATAAGAATGCTTCACATATAAGTTAAAAAAATTTCGACTCGATGACTGAGAGCGTTCTGAATGCTTCATCACGAGAGAGGAGAGCGAATGTCGTTTCGACACCAAGCGAGGCTGGGGCAACTT
>JAYUKO010000086.1:0-18906 GCA_043764415.1 Bdellovibrionales bacterium
TTGTGCTCTGACAAAATATCGTAAACTTTACTCTCTGATAAAAATGCAACATTTGCATCCACCATCTGCCATGTAAACTTACGATACCCAATGTCAGGACACTAGCAAGACTTTTTTAATATCTTCATTTGCGTGAAGAAACTCAGTTTCACTTTTTTTTGCAACCTCTAGAAGTTTAGAGGTTGGTACGTCCGATAGTTTCTTGTACCCAGGAAATTGATCTAATCTTAAACCAAAAACTTTTGCGGCAAAACTAGGACTTTGAGGCTTTTTTCCTTTCAGACGTTCCTTCGGGTAAAGTGGTATTGAATGCAAATAAACATTGGCACCCATTTTTTCCATTTTACAACCAACGGGCGCGAGCAGTGTGGAAACAAAACCTGGTACCTGAATCCCTGCGGTCTCATCTGCAACGCCAGCAATTGTTTCTTTACAATCTTGCCATGTGGTCGCTTTTCCGTCATTGAACTGTTTTCTCAAATCTTCGCGCCGATCTGAAATGCTCCAGAGTCGCCTTACGAATTTTGGATCTGTGTAATCTGCATCTTGAAATTCGAAAGCTACGCATTTAGAGAATTGATCAACGTCGAAGTAGGCTTGAGAAATTGGTGGTGGATTAATTCCTGTGTCAGGGGAAGAAGTAACTTCTCCATAAGAAAAAACCAAAACCTGTAAGAGCTTAAACAACATACATAAATTGTAATGTCCTTATTATACCCAAGCAATTGAGGTTCGACTTATGTCTTAAAACCAATCCCTGTGGGGCGCGGCGTGAGCACTTTATAAGTGAGTTCGCCCCATCTCTAATGTAGTGGATTTGAGCCATATTGCACTGGTTTCGATGGCAGGACACTACTATATATTAAGGGGGCTTGATGAGCAGGCCCCAGCCAAAGCCACTGCCGCCGTTAGCTTAAAGAGTCAGCAATACGGGTATTTACGTCTATTGTTTGGCCTGTGCTTCATTAGCCAGGGCTTAAGCACGCCACACCGCAGGCGCGAAAGATTCCCTTCGTGACCGGAAAGAATGGCACTTATTTCCTGTACATCACTGTCGACGGGTCTGGCATTACTTCGCTTTAGCAGGCGACTTCAAGAGTCCCCGGCTCGGCACATGCGTTATTCTATTCTCTCTTGCTCGACCGCCTCAGCAATCCGTCAACTAAAACTCGGGCGACAATCTTGGATGTGTTTACGACAGTGATGTGATTTCCGTCTGGCAGCGGTGACAGATTGCCATTCACACAAAGAACGGCCAGGCCGTGGACTGTCGACCAGGCGGTAAGCGAAAGGTTTTCAACCGATATATCACTGAAAATGCCATTCTCTTTATTGATTCGAACGCATTCTTTTAAATACAGAAAGGTCTTTGATCCAACGCTGATTAATTCAGGGTGAGAGCTATCGATTTTTAGGTCAGGGTGAAACATGATTTTGAAATAAATTGGATTTTCGGCGGCGAAAGTAACATACGCGACCCCCAGCGAAACAATATCGCCGGGATCTTTATCTAGAATCTGACTAAAAGATACATTCAGACGATCAAAACCCTCGCGAGCTAAATCAAAGAGAATTTCCTTTTTTGATTTAAAATGTCGATAGGCTGCGGCGTGACTAACCCCTACCGCGGCAGCCAATTCTCGCAGCGAAAATTCAACCTCGCCTGTCTGTTGAATGGAATGAATAGCTGCTTGCATGAGGGCCATTTTGAGACTTCCATGACGATACTCATCTTTTGCTTTTCGCTTTCCTTTAAGGACTTTAGACATACATCAATATGGCACACAATATATTAGTTGCCAACGGTTACATCTATTGTTACCATTGGTTACATGAATGATCTTAATCCGGAAAATCTTTTTAAGATAGCAAACTCGATTGCCCTTGTGTCTTGGATCATTCTTATCCTGTTCCCTGGATGGAGAATAACCCGCTTAGTTGTAAAATCGGGGGCAGTGTCGCTAGTGCTAGCGATTGGTTATTGGCTTGCTCTAGCGATGGTGGGATTCGTCGGAATTCCTTCAGGGGCTGGTTTCGGAAGTCTCGCTGCGGTCAAATCGCTTTTTTCAAGTGACTGGGGGTTGCTGGCGGGATGGGTTCACTACCTCGCCTTTGACTTGCTTGTTGGTGTTCAAGTTCAAACTGCGATGAATAGAAATTCATATTGGCTCCGCAGTCTTTGTTTGATTTTGATATTTATGTTTGGACCCGTTGGGTGGAGCCTATCTCGGCTGTTTGCAAAGAGAAATAACCATGGTTAGAGCACTAGAAGCTTTGAGAGGATCAAATAGATTCATTTTTGACGCTTCAGCTACTGTAGGTGTTCTGGCTCTTATAACTGCTGCTGGCGTTTTCATTGATGATCGAACCGTAGCCTCACAGAATGTTTGGATCAAACCGTTGAAGTTTAGTATTTCATTTTCGATCTACTTGCTGACAATAGCTTGGATAATTCAGTATCTACCTGGCGCGCGGCGATCAAATTATTCGTTCGCATTCGTAACTTTTGTAATCGTTGAAATAGTCGCGATCTATATTCAAGCGTTTAGGGGTCAGCCATCGCATCACAATTTCTCAACGCTCTTGAATGGTCTTATGTATGGCTCGATGGGAGTCGCAATTGCACTCAATACTTTGTTATTGATACCTCTAATCTTCGAGCTGAAAGGCTCGCCCTCAGTTTTGCCTTTGGCGTACCTTCGATCGCTTCAGCTAGGCATTGTTATGACGATTCTGTCTTCTCTCATAGGTCTGGCGATGTCCGTCAAAGGGGCGCATTCAATCGGTGGTTCAGATGGAGGCCTCGGAGTTCCATTTTTCAACTGGAGTTTGACTCTGGGCGATCTGCGTTTTGCGCATTTTCTGGGGATGCACGGTATACAAGGACTTATTGCTATCGGATATGTGACTTCAATTTCATTGCGAGAAAAAATCAGCGAATCGCTTGCGTTGAGTCTTGTTACAACGACCTTTTTGGCATTTATCTTTGTGGTCAGTTTAAGCCTCTACATCGCTTTTCGGGGCAAGCCGTTTTTCTATCCACTAAATTTTGCGAGTTACAGTGAGAGTCAGACTCAGACAAAAATTGCGAAATCAAAAAAACACTTAATAACGCCGGAGAATTCGCATGAGTAGGTCCATAATCCTAGTTTTGGCCTTGTTACTATCGAGCGCATCAAAGGCTGCGAGGCTTGAAGTTGAAATCAAGAACACACAAGGGAAAGGCAAAATTACGTGCGGCCTCTATGAGAATAAAGAGGGCTTCCCGAGCGATAGCAAAAAAGCAAAATTTGTTGTCGATGGTCTTCGAAATGACGCTACAAAAGCAGTTTGTAAATTTGTTGATGTGGCCAACGGCACCTATGCGGTGTCGGCTCGTGAAGATGTGAATGAGAATGGCAAAATGGACACCACTTTCGTTGGTTTTCCGAAAGAGCCATGGGGCGTTTCAAACGATGCACCCATGCACACATTTGGACCTCCTGAGTTTCAAGAAGCCGCCTTTAAGATTGAGAACGATAAAACAATATCGATTCAACTGAATAGGAAGTAGCCGTGTATATCGCATTGATTTTAGTTGCTTCCTATTTTCTTTGTGGCTGCGCAACTCTTTTTAGCTCTCCGCAATATACCAGTATGGAAATGCGAATAGCCCAATTTGAATCGATAAAGAATTGGCCCACGGAGAAAAAAGTTAAGATATCTTGGAATTCGCAAATGATTCCATTCGTAGAAGCTGAGACTGACAAAGACTGCGCATTTTCTGTCGGAGTTGTGCATGCGTTTTTGCGCCTAGGGCAAATGGAGCTGTTTAAACGTGGGTCCGCAGGACGACTTTCGGAATCATCGGGGCCATTGGTTGTTCCTGCAATTGACGAGGCAATCCGTAAACTTGATTTAGGGCGCTCGGCTCAAAGCAGCTATGAAAAATTGGCTGTAAAAGACAAAGAGTGGCTCGATAGCTACATTGCCGGGATCAATTTTGTTATTTCGCAAACGACCGAGTTACCCTACGAGTATACCTTTTTAGATTGGGAAAAAGAGCATTGGGCCTTTGATGACTCAATGAGAATTGCGCATCTTGCCGGGGGCGACGCTAACTGGGCAAATCTCATTTCTCTGCTTTCAATTCGAGATCAAAAAGGTTGGGAACTTTTGTGGAAACAAACCCTAGAATCTGGAGACCAATCTGTACCAACGATAGCTTCGACGGAAGTCAGCTCGTTTGCGAAATTTATGTCTTTGGCCGGCCGAACCGGCTCAAATTCAGTCGTTGTCGGTAGTTCAAAAACAAAAACTAAGGGCGCAATGATCGCAAGTGACCCGCATCTTGGAATTTTTGTACCAAACCTTTGGCTTCTGATGGGCTACAAATCGCCAAGCTATCATGTTTTGGGATACATGCTTCCGGGTGTGCCAGCGGTAACTCTTGGTCGCAACCAAAGCGTCGCATGGGGTGGTACCTATATGCGCGGGGTAAGCACACATCTTTTTGAAGTCAGACCTGAGCAGATCATTCGATTGCGGAACGAGAAAATTAAGCGAAGATGGTGGTGGTCAAAAGATATTTCAATCAAAGAGAGCGTTCATGGTCCGGTGATTTATGACGGTATAGATCCAGCGACAAAAAAACCTCAGATGATTGCGCTCAACTGGGTTGGTCATCAGCCAAGCAATGAATTGGGAGCTTTCTTAAGCGCCAACAGATCGACTGACTGGATGAGCTTTCGCAATAGTTTTAAAGACTACGCTGTATCGGGGCTCAATATCACGTATGCAGACAAGTTCGGTAATATTGGCTTTATCTCAGCGATTCGGCAGCCCCTGCTCAATGATCGTGCCGAACAAGACCAACTCATCAAGAGCCCTGACAATTTTGTTCGTTCTTATAAAGACCCACTGAATTTGCCAAGTTTGATCAATCCCAAAGAGGGCTTTATTGCCTCGGCGAACAACATGCCCGTCAAAACGGACCCACCTTTGGCTTTGGTATTTGCTCACAATGACCGGATAAGACGTTGGCAGAAATTCATCGGCGAAGCAACCAAAGTGACGACTCAGAATCTTATGAGTTGGCAGCAAGATGTTCACTCTGAAGACTCGGTGAGACTTAAGAGAATGATCTTGGCGAACATAAAAAAGATACCAAGTGAGCTCGAGGATTATCGCAAGCGTCTGGCAGCCTGGAACGGAGAGTTTGATATTAACTCAAACGGGGCTGTTGCATTTGAGATCCTTATTCACGAAATGGCCAAAGTTATTTTTATGAAAACGTCAGCTTCCAAAAAGGTTTACGAGCGCATGCTGTCGTCAGATGACTGGCGAAACTATCTAGAGAAGCGGCTGGTTGGTTTATTGCCCGAGGAACAAGAAAGCATCGTCGTTCAGGCCATGATCACGACGAGTAGTACGGTTGCGAAATTTCGCACGTGGGGTGAGTATCACGTGCAAGTTGTACAGACCCCACTCGGTCTTATACCTTTACTAGGAAGTCGTTTTCGATTTGGCACCTATCCGTCGCCAGGTTCATCTTCAACTTTGCACAAGGCCGCTTTCACATCAGGATCTGGTCCTCAGCCCGTGGTATTCGGCGCTCAGGCCAGACACGTCAGTGACTTAACGAATGAAAATGAAAACTACTTCGTTATGCTCGGTGGAAACGACGGATGGTTAAAAAATGAGAGCATGACCGACCAAGTTCCGCTTTGGCGCGAAGGTCGGTATTTAAAAATTCCGCTTTCTTTAGACAAGATTACGTCGGAGTTCTCAAAAAGTGTTTCGATTGTTGGCGGAGGCGGATAGTGAAATTGAATGACCATCCTACAGTTAAAAAAATCAAAGAGCGTAATGATCCGCCAAGCTCAAGGTTAGAACTTTCATCCGACTGGTTGAAAGCCCTTGTATTAGAATGTGGTGCTGATGATTGTGGCTTTGTTTCAATTGACTCAGAGATGATCGCCGATCAGAAAGACGAAATTCTAAAAAGTTTTCCTAGCGCCAAGTTTCTGATTAGCATTGTCTGCCGGATGAATCCGCATTCGATCAAGGCGCCGCAAAGATCAGTCGCCAACAATGAATTCCATCACACCGGGCGACAGGTTGAAGAGATCTGTCGAGACATCGTAAAAAGACTCAGAGGGCATCAAGTAGAATCGATGAACGAACCAATGGCGTTTCCGATGGAGCTTGCCGATTTTCCTGGCGGCAAGACTTGGATCGTGTCGCACAAAACTGTCGCGGTTGCAGCAGGGATGGGCCAAATGGGCATTCACCGAAGTGTGATTCATCCGCGTTTCGGAAGCTTCATCTTGCTTGGCTCAGTAGTGATTGATCGCCCTGTTACTGCCCCTCGAGAGGTGCCGATTGATTTCAATCCGTGCTTAGAGTGTAAACTATGCGTCGTCGCTTGTCCTGTCGGGGCCATTCATAACAACGGATATTTCAATGTTTCGGCCTGCATGACCCATAATTATAGAGAATTTATGGGAGGTTTTGTTGATTGGGTAAAGTCTGTCACTGACAGCAATTCAATGAAGGAATACCAAAAAAAGGTCACTGATGGCGAAACAGTCAGTATGTGGCAGAGCCTAACCTATGGAGCAAACTACAAAGCAGCCTACTGCATTGCAGTGTGCCCTGCCGGCGAAGATGTCATCTCACCCTTTTTGAATAATAGAAGAGAGTTTGTTCAATCCGTTGTTCGACCACTTCAAGAAAAAGAAGAGGTGATATATGTGGTTAAAGGGACAGACGCCGCTGATCATGTACAGAAGCGGTTTCCAAAAAAGAAAATTAAGTTCGTCGGGAGTGGTCTATCCGTAAGGACAATTAAGGGTTTTCTTTTCGGATCGACGCTTATCTTTCAGCCTGGCAAGGCCAAAGGTCTCTCAACTAGAATTCACTTTCGCTTTTCGGGTGAGGGTGGAGCGGATGCAACCTATATCATTGAAAATCAAGCCCTAGAGGTTTTAGGAGGCCACATTGGTAGCCGCGACTTGCTTATTGAGTGTACGGCGTCGAATTGGTTGAGTTTTGTTCGTGGCGATCTCGGTTTAATACGGGCGTTAATAACCAGAAAAATTAAAGTAAAGGGAAATTTAAAACATTTTCGAGCCTTTGGTGAGGTATTTCCAACGGGCTAATTGAGGAGCATGTAAATGGACTTAAAGTTTAAAGAAAAATATGGCCCGTGGGGAGTTGTCACTGGTGCTTCTGATGGAATTGGAAAAGCAATCGCCATTGAGCTTGCGGATAAAGGCCTCAATCTTGTCTTGGTGGCTCGGCGTAAAGATGATTTAGAAAAGCTAGCGACTCAGATTTCAGATCGTAAAAAAGTTGAGGTCAAAGTCGTAGCATTGGATCTAAGTGTTCATGGTGCCAATCAAGAATTGTACCGCTCGGTAGAAGGCTACGACGTTGGTTTGTTGGCGGCAGTTGCCGGCTTTGGAACTTCTGGACCATTTGTAAATACAGATTTGGGTAAAGAGCTGAACATGATTGATCTAAACTGTCGGTCGGTCGTCGAGCAGTGCCATCTTTTTGCAAAAAAGTTTGTGACAAAGAAAAAGGGCGGCATAATTTTGCTTGGCTCATTGGTCGGATTTCAGGGAACTCCAAACGCGGCAAACTATGCTGCGACTAAAGCATTCATTCAAACATTCGCTGAAGGCCTCAACATCGAGCTGAAGGCTTTCGGCGTGGATGTCATTTCATCAGCCCCGGGACCTGTTGCGAGCGGTTTTGCAACTCGAGCCAATATGACGATGGGTGGCGCCGCAACCCCTGAGCAAGTCGCTCGCCCTACAGTCAACGCCCTTGGCAAAGCGATGACTATACGCCCAGGTTTTTTAGCTAAATTCTTGGGTTGGTCTCTTATGCTGTTGAATCGCTGGAGTCGAATTAAGGACATGGAATCAATTATGGGCGAGATGACGAAACATCAGCAAAGATAAGGTTGCTAAGTCGGACAGGTGTGCTTGTTCAACTCAGGGAGATCACACGTTTGCCAGAAATAAATCCGAAAACGCGACCAAGATCATCTATTTAAGAATGGCCATTATTTCTGGTCATCTAACACTTCAAAAATAGCCGAGCCCTGTAACGATAAGTTCAGGGTTCTTCTTTTTGACCCCGACTGTCTTTATCATTGCGCTTTGATTCGTAACCGCCGAAGTCTGTAGCAAGTGGACTTGGTGAGACTTTATTAATCCATGCCCAGATTTTTCTCTTTTTGGCAGGATTATATTCTTCGTCAAAAATGAGCTGTTCTTGATTCACAACTGTCATGTCACCTGTTTTTACATTAGTGACTGTACACGGATGAATTTTCTCGGCATTTGATCGACGATAAAATCCATCATACTGGGATTCACGCTTTTCAAGGTCTGCTTTTGTATACGATTTCTCTTGCTGAGCCAGCGGTACAAGGTCTGGAAACGCTTTTTTAATTTTCTCTTTTGCGCCCTTCAATCGATCACGTGCTGAGGACTCGGAAATTTTTAATTTTTCTGCAATGTCTCGCATGCTAAGCTCATCGTCATCTCCGTAAAAAGCCAAAACAACGTCTCGTTGATTGTCGGTGAGGTTTTTCCACGCTTTTTGTAAACGGCCTAATCGATCATTTGTTTGTAGATTGATTCTTTTAATTTCCCTGGCGACAAGAAGTGAAATCTTTGCCTCATGCCTTTTAAACTCGTTTAGTGGATAGTCTGGAAAAATAATGTCGATCATGTACTCATGGTCTTTGGTGTTTAATCCCCGGTCTATGATAATAGCCGTCTGATATTGTACTTTGCCGTCACCATCTAAAAACGGCTCCATTTCGTGCATGAGCTTTCGAAGTACGGAGTGACGCAGGTTTATTGGATGAGGTGAAGAAATTTCCCGCAAAGTGCCTTTATAAATAAAAACAGATTCCACGCCATATTGAGCCGCCATGACTTGCGCCTCAAAGACCTCTTCTCTTCCAAATGTCTGATGGCCCCGATCTCCATCAAAAGGTGTGTTATTAACAAGGTCTTCTTTGATCAGATCATTTTCTAGCTCAATACAACCTGTGAATTTGGATGCGGAATTGTGTTCTAAAAATAATTTCGTGCCGTCAGATGATTTTTCTAAAAAAGCAGCCTGGCAGGGCTGGATTAAAAACCCCTCTTTTGGAGCATCTTTTGATTGCTCCTCAACAATGCGTAAACGGTTGTTTTTAACGAAAAGCGAATAGCTTGCAGTATGAGTGACAGCGTTCGTTGAGGCGTCGTCATTGCCTTTTGGTGGCGAAAAGAACTCAGCTCTATATTTACACTCGCAACCGAGCATAGAACTGGTTTTGCCCTGCCCGCCACGGCCTAAATTGCGACCTTTTGACCAACACGGGTTTACTTTGCGTGCATTTTTTTTACTTTTCCCCAAAAACAACCCCTTGTTTTTAAAAGACCCGTGCGGCTTGAAAGCCTTACCCCTAAAGCATTTCAAGAGATTTCACTTTAACAAATGATCTCGGATTTCTCCATGGGGGTAGAAAATTTTTCTTAACTGTTTAAGCGTAGTAAATTTAGTTAGTTATCAATTTCAGAAAAATAAAAATATACGAAACAACCGTTGGTTTTCGTATATATGTGTATGGGGATGATGTTTAAAGCTTTCCCCCTAGCAAAAAAAGAAAGGAGATCACTTATAAAAATATAATTTAACTGATGGTTGTAAATAGATTTACCTATTGCTTTGAGCCACAAATACCAAAGTGCCAGAGTTTCGGTAGGTAAAATCAATTTGGATGCTGTTATAGATAAATAACAAGCAGTAGTCTCATTTAGCTAGCGCATCTGCTAGCCGAAAAATAACTAATTGAAAGACTCATTTGAAGGCTCCGTCCCACTCAACGGGACAGATACGTTTAATATTTAGAGCGATTTGCTCTAGGAGGTTTTTATTATTTTAAAACCAAAGGAATTTTCTGATGTGAAGTTTTATTGCCGAAACCAGCTTGGGCTTGGGCAAAACACCAATGTGCCGCGCGCGTTTAAATACGCAAAGTGGATGCTGTGGGGGTATATTGGCAATAGTCCAATGGATTTTGCCATAAATATTCTCCATCACTTCACGAGCGGTAATGAGGAGTTTGCACGAGCCTATGCTCACGATTTCATGGTGGAAGTGATTTCCATGCTTCCAGAAGACACGTGTGGTGTTTTAAAGGCGCAAACTATCATCAATTGGATTCTGCCAAGAAAAGAAGGCCTGATTGGTCCCTGCCACAAAAAAGTGACGTGGATTCCGATCAATGCAGATTATGAAGATGGCGATGTGGGAGTTTTTTGCCATCACAACAGTAAATAATAAAAATTTTTGAGTCTCTTTTATTTCCACCCGTGCGGCATTTCGCCGCATGGGATTCAATTAACATAAGGGGTATTATGTTTTTAAGCGAAGACAGTAAAAAGCAAACCAGCAAAGAGCCCATGAGTAATCGTGAGTTTGGAGCTGCTATCATTGCTATTTTTACCGGCATCGGGGCTCTAGGGTTGTGGAACAACCAAAGGGCCATCGAAGCTTGGTATGTGTATAATTTTGAAAAGGTGTGGGTATCGGCATTCTTAGCAGTAGCCACGATTATCTGCGCAATAACATATTTTGTATCACGAAGATCAAAAAATGTTGTCGAGCGTATTCGTGATTTAGAAAAGGTCTCGAAAAAGAACGATGAAAGTGTGTATGCAGGACGCACCGAGGATGGCGCAAAAGTGTTTGTGCCGAATTCCACGCGAACAGGGCATGTGCAAATCATCGGCTCCACAGGGCGTGGAAAAACTCATGGTGTGATCAAACCTTGGATCTTACGTGATCTTGCAAGTCACAAAGATGTGGTAGTGATCGACGGAAAAGGCTCAAGTGAAATCGAATCAGAGCTTAAGAGTTTAAAGAAAAATGTGAATAGATATGTGTTTGATATGATGACTCCTGACAGGTCGATTCAGATCAATCCACTAAAGCACGGTTCTGTTGCAGAAATCACCGATCGCTTGTTTACAGCCTTTGAGTTTAAAGAGTCCGAGTATTATCGGAACCTTCAGTATGATACGACTTTGCTACTTGTTACTTTGATCAAAACTAACATCGAGGCCGTTACGTTTAAAAGACTTTACGAGCTTTTAACAAACGATGAGGAGCTGATTGCACTGGCTAATGCCGAGCCAAATAAACTCCATGAACGAAGAGTTCAGGATTATTTAAAGGTTCCGCAGAACAAGCGACGCGAAACACACTCAGGTCTGATTTCGCAACTGACGCCGTTTGCTGTCGGTGAGCTCTCAGAGATTCTTAACGGCGACTGGTATGAACCGTTTAGAGAGGATGTGTCGGTGTCGATCAGTGATCTGCTTTTAGGAATACATGAATCAAGTATGTTTTTACCGATTTACAATGAAAAGTATCCAACGGTTATGATCTTTAATCTGCCGACGATGAAGTATCCGATGCTTGCTGCGAAGGTGGGAAAGCTGATTTTTCAGGAAATGGCTTGGGCCATTAGCGAGAGAGAAAAAGTCAGAAGAACAAATTTCACGCCGGTGTTCATGGACGAGTTCTCCTCGTTCGTTTACGAGGGGTTTATCAACATTTTAAACAAAGCACGCAGTAGCGGGGTGGCTTTACATTTATCGCATCAGTCCATGGGGGATCTGTCGCAAGTCAGTGACGACTTTGCAAAGAGCCTGAATACGAATACGAACGTGAAGTGCATCCTGGGGCTCAATGATCCAGACACTGCGGATTTCTTTGCTCGCCACATTGGCACAAGAACGCAAAAGAAAATGACCGAGAAAATGCAACGAAAAGGCATTTTTAACGATTTTGAGGAAATGGGACATGCCTCGATGCGAGAAGCAGAAAGCTACAAGGTCCACCCCAATACTTTAAAAGGTCTTGGGATTGGAAATGGTGTGCTGCACTTGCCATTTAAGGAGGGCGATAGCTTTTCGGAAGTTGTTAACTTCGATGCGTTTTGCAGCTCAGAGATGAGGCAGAAACAGGAGGAAAATAAATCTATCTGGGAGGTCTTGATTGGTTATTAATGTAAGACTTACGGAGCGCGATCTCGCGCTCCTTTTTGGGTGTTATGAAAACGTGTTTTTAACTTTTGAACAGATTGGGAAGCGATACTTTAAAGATAAAAGCACGTCGACTGCGTATTCGAGGATTTCGCAGCTTATGCGGGGTGGGTTTCTACAATCGCACAGGATTGGCGGGATTTTAGACAAACACTCGACAGTGTCCTGTGTTTATCAGATCACGCGCAACGCACTTGAGGTTTTAGAAAAAAATTATCCCGATGTGGCCTTTAAAAGAGATTTGGTAAAACTCAATAGCACGAGTCTTTACCATGATTATCAGCTCGCCGAGGTGCTGCATTTCCTTAAAGGAGAATATGGAGACTTGAGTTTTAAAAATGCAAAAACCCAATGTGAAAACTTTGAATCCCGCGACAAACTGCCGGATGCCATTATCTACGATAAAAATGACAAAATTGTAGGAGCTCTGGAGCTAGAGCTTACGCAAAAGTCGGATCGCAGGTATCGAGAGATTGTCACAGATTACCGCTTGAGTCGCACATTTCTAAAAATTGTTTATGTCTATTCTAATGACGGAATTGCCACAAAAATTAAAGAAGTTGTACGCGGGAAAGCTATCGTAGGATTAAACCAGATAGACACCGGAAAGTTTTATTTTGTGAAAATCCAGTCACTTTTAAATAACAACAAAGCACTTATTACAAACGGTAAAAATGCTTTTAACATGGCTGCTTAACGGCAGCTAGAAATGGAGATTAAATAATGAATATCTATAGTAAATACTGTTCTAGAAAAACCAGGCTGTGGCTAGCGTCGATGCTTTTGAGTTTCACGGCGGTGCTCATTGTGATGATTATCGCACGGAAACTGAAGTTTGATTATTACCCAAACTGGATCTACAAGGGCAATTTTAGGAACCCAGAAGTGTTTCTGGAAGCTAAAGGTTATTACTTTCGCAAAGAGGTTTCGAGGTTGATTTTGTATCTGCCTTTTGCATTTGCGATAGACGTTTATTTGCGAAAGCTCTTTATGACAAGAGTCAATAAACCCCAGTGAACTGTCTAGAATAATTCACGGGGGTTTTATCAAAGGAAAAAGTTGGATCAGGGGCCGTAGGCCACTGATGTGTATAATTTTTTAAGAAAGTAAGCGGAAGATCGAACCCACCCTCTCCTTCCTGACCACTCACCCTCTACCAGTAGGTATATGGTAAGTGGTCAGGAAGGAGAGGGTGGGTTCGATGAGTGAGTGTGGTGGTGTGTGTGGTTGGGTTTGGGAGGAGGAGAGGAAAAAAGGAAGTCAGAATCAAAGAAATGGTCAGAATTAAATTACAAAGTTTGGGGGGAATAACATGAAGAATCAATTTAGGTCCAAACAGGTTACATAGGTAACATATTTGTAAGGGGACATGGGTGACACTAACATTGGCTTAGGAGGGACGCCCTATGCCATGGAAAATGAGAAGTCACTTGGATGAAAGAATGATCTTTATAGCACGCACGCAGTCAGGGGAGAAGGTTACAGATCTCTGCAAAGAGTTTGGGATTTCCCGTAAAACCGCCCATAAGTTTATAAATCGGTACTCGAAGCACGGGCCAGCAGGCCTTCATGACGTTTCGCGCAGGCCACACCACTGTCCAAACCAAACGCCTGAACAAATTAAATCCCTAATTTTAGACACCAAGCGAGAACGACCGACTTGGGGCGCAAGTAAAATTAGAGAATGGCTTTTAAGGAAAAACCCAGATCTCAAAATTCCGTCCCGCTTCACTGTGCATGAGATTTTGAATCGCTACGATCTTGTCGTGCATCGCACGCGAGGACGTAAGAGAACAGCATCTCCATTTTTCCAAACTCCGGTAATCACTCGGAGCCCTAATGATGTGTGGTGCGCTGACTACAAAGGCCAATTCAAAATGGGGAACCATAAATATTGTTACCCGTTAACAATCAGCGACCACTTTTCGCGTTTTCTTCTTACGGTCGAATCGCTCGAAGACACGAAGGGAGCTGGTGCTCAACCAATATTTGAAGAAGCATTTTTAGAGCATGGTCTGCCGGAAGCAATTTTAACTGACAATGGAAGTCCATTTGCAAGTGGTGGGCTTTTAGGTTTAAGCCGACTTTCAGTTTGGTGGATGAGACTTGGAATAAAACTTCATCGAATTACGCCAGGACATCCAGAGCAGAATGGGCGCCATGAGAGAATGCATTTAACTCTGAAACTCGAAACAACTCGTCCAGCAGCAGATAATACGCTTCAACAGCAAGAAAAGTTTGATCGCTTTAAGGAGGTCTACAATCGCGAACGACCCCACGAGGCGCTTGCGATGAAAGTACCATTTGAGTTGTACCAGCCCTCGCAAAGACCGTTTCCTAGTGAACTTCCACAAATCCAATATCCACTTCATGACTCAACAAAGCTAGTTGCCGGAAATGGAGTCCTTAAATTTGGAAAACTCGCATTTCATTTAAGTGAAGCACTTGCATATCAACCTGTTGGAATCAGAGAGGAGGACCTGGGCCTATGGAGAATTAGTTTTATGGATTTAGATCTTGGATTATTTGATGGAGATGAAAATAAATTTAAACCGTTTGCTAACCCCACTCAACCGTCCTTGGGGTAAAAAACTGTAACCCATGTCTCTTTACTAAAATGTAACCTATGTTACTGCTTGCACATTGATTGGCGGACTTTTGATAGGTGCTGCCGTCTCGTTAATGCTCTATTTAAATGGTCGCGTGACTGGAGTCAGTGGAATTATTTACGGCGCAACAGTAAATCCGGTAAAAGGGGATAGAGCTTGGCGCTGGTATTTTATTTTTGGTATGCTGGCTGGTGGTTTCTTACTAAAAATAATAATGCCAGAAGCATTTTCTGGTGGCCTTCCCACTCAAGTTTGGACTCTCGTTATAGCTGGGTTGTTAGTGGGACTTGGTACGGTTCTCGGAAGTGGCTGCACCAGTGGCCACGGTGTTTGTGGAACAAGTCGACTTTCTCCAAGATCATTAGCGGCTACTTTAACTTTCATTTTTGCAGGTGTGCTTGCGGTTTTTGTATTTCGTAAGCTTGGAGTGTTTTTATGAAAAACAATTTCGCCGCTTTAGTTGTTGGAACTCTATTTGCGATTGGCCTTGGTATCTCTGGTATGACGAGGCCCGAAAAGGTTTTTGGGTTTTTAGATGTTTTCGGAAACTGGGACGCCTCGCTTATTTTTGTAATGGCCGGAGCTGTGATAGTTCACTTTGTCGCATTTCGATTTATTGTTCGAAGAAAGTCACCGCTATTTTCGCGGCAATGGCATCTTCCGACAAAAAAAGAAATTACATCTCCTCTCATTATGGGCTCGTTCCTCTTCGGAGTGGGCTGGGCGCTGGGAGGCTATTGTCCTGGACCAGCGCTAACGTCACTTGCGAGTTTTGAAAGTCGTCCCATTATTTTCTTCATTAGCATGATTTTTGGAATGTTTTTGTTTCGGCTCATTGATCGCCGATTCAGTATTAAGAGGTAGACGTTGGAATTTTTGGGATATCTCGCCGCAATATTAATGGGAATTTCACTTGGCCTTATCGGTGGTGGTGGCTCAATTCTTACAGTTCCAATTCTTGTCTATTTGTTTAAGCAGGATCCACTCATTGCTACGACGGGGTCACTTTTTGTTGTTGGGGTGACTGCGCTTGTTGGTGCCATCTTGAATGCTAGAAAAAAAATGATCGATTTTAATACAGCAGTGCTCTTTGCAATACCAAGCTTTGTCGGTGTTTTTGCAGCAAGAAATTTTATTCTACCGAAAATCCCGGATCAGATTATTTCTTTGGGAGGATTTACGCTCACAAAACCACTATTGGTAATGGGGCTCTTCGCAATTATCATGGTACTCGCTTCCAGAGCAATGATTCGTGCAGGTGGCTCTAAAACACCGTCACTGGCAGACCTTGACTGTGGCAAGTCTAGTCTGGTTGCCATCATCTGGCAGGGCCTTTTAATAGGTGTCACAACTGGTTTTGTGGGCGCTGGAGGTGGATTTTTAATTATTCCAACGCTTGTCCTATTATTGAAGTTACCGATGAAAATGGCGGTTGGGACCTCACTTGCAATCATCGCTGCAAACTCTATTTTCGGTTTTGCGATTAGTATTGGAAACCAATACATTGAATGGCCTTTACTTCTCAAGATTGCGGCAATAGGGATTTTTGGAATTGCCGTAGGGCAGTTTTATTCTTCCAAGGTAAATGAAAAGTTACTCAAGCGTGGGTTTGGATATTTCGTCCTATTCATTGGTTCGCTTGTGCTCATAGATCAAATATTTAAAATGACTTAGTGAATTCTTTCTATTTTCTAAGCCTGCATTTTACAGATTCAAGTTATTGAGGATTCAATCCGACTGATACGCGGTTGTGTAGGTCACGTATAGGAAATTTAACGGTGAATTCGGAGCCCTTGCCAAGCTTGCTTTCAACATTTATGTGTCCGCCCATAGCATCTATTAGTTTTTTGGCAGTGCTCAGACCCAACCCCAATCCTTTTATTTGAGACCCACCTTTTGAACCTCTGCGGAAAGGTTCAAAAATTATGAGCGATGTCATCCTCGGAAATACCTATTCCGGTCTCAGTAATAGATATAATTGCGTGGCCAGCCTGTTGCGGCACCTCAATCGAAACGTCTCCACCACCTGGAGAATACTTAAGCGCATTCGAAATTAAATTATGAAGAAACGGATTAGTTTTTAAAGAAAACCATATTTTACAACCATAAGAGCATCTAGCTGCGTTAGTCCGCCAAAACCCTCTGAACGTATGATGTTAATCTGAGGCCCCAAGGATAAATCGGTTTTTGCAATTTTCCAGTCATATCCAGCGACAAGACCGTAATTAAGATAACTTTTCTCAGATATATCGGAGTTGTTCGTTGTTTTTAAATTCATTCCTAACCCTAAAAGCAATCCAACGCTCCAGTCATTATCGACATACTTCACGGCAATATCAAAATTTGCTAGGCTCTCACCTTTGGAGTCTGGTGCCGTTACGCCAAATTGTACGCCTGCCCTCCAATAGTTTTGTAAATTAAAATCAGCGGCGAAGCCTCCAGAAAATCTGGATGTATTATTTTTACCGTTGATGATAGATGCGTTGCCGAGCAACAGGCCAACGGTTCCCATGTGACCTTCCGAAGAATTTTGTCCGGTCATCGAGTTTGAAAGCCCCTCGATTGAACTTTTTAGGGAACTTTCAAGTTGAATTTCTTTTCTCGCTCTTTCTGATTCTGGATAGGCTATAAGATACTTTTTCGACACAACTCTCTCAACTGCATCATCCCAATCAGATTTATCATTCTTGGCATAGATGACGTGTCCGTCAACTGAAACTGGACGAAACGCAACACCAAATAAATAGGCTCCGCCGAACCAAAGAGGAATGTTAGTTAGCAATTCAAATCCAACATTAACGAGGAGTAAACGACTGTTCCAGTTAGTCAGTAAGCCAAAAACCAAGGTTTCAGAGGCGATGTCTCCTGCGGTAAAGAGGAGAGGGTATAGTAATCTCGTCTTTCCATACCAAGGGATCTGCCCATAGAAAATCATATCAGCTCGAAACTCTTTGGCAATCGCGTCCACCTGAGCATCTGTCGGCTTTTCTCCTCTTTGAGTTCCTGAAAAACCATCAGGTATGAGAACGACATCAAAAAAACCAGTCTTTTCCAAATGCGATTTTAAGTCATTTGTAGCTAATTCTTCAATCTTCTTGAACTGATCGCTGAGAAGTTGTTTTTCGTCGACTTCCGTTAAGTCTTCATCGGAGGTATCTTGGATAGAAGAGAGTTTTTTTATAGGAGCGGTTATTTTAAAACCTATGATTGCGAGTCGAAAAGTTTTGGTCTCAGATGGGTTAATTAGCGGTTGCGACGCACATCCAGATAACGAGGTGATAGTCAGTGCAATGAGGAAAACGACATTAAATTTTTTGCGACTGTATATCATAGTATTTTGGTAACCAGAATGATGTGAACTGAAGGCAGGAAATAGTTTTGATTTTTCAAATTCGTTCCTAATGGTGTTGTCTAATAAAACGTCCTCAAAAATATTTCTTCTGGAATATTTATATCGGTGGTCTGGCATAGTCAAATTTCTTAGAACCATTGAGATTCTCTCGAAAAAATAGTCGAGTCAAATTGTCAGAAGCGTCGTGTCTTATGGGTAAGGCTAGTGATTGAGAACAAATGAGCTTCCGAAGCTACTCATTTTTCCTTAATGAAGTTTAGACTACTAATGTGGCTTTGAAGAAGAGAGAGTGTAGTAAATTTTTTGCTCATATGTAGCCAACTTTTAATATGCTATCTACTTGCCTCGCTTAGGCTTGCTCCACAGTGTATCGTTAAATTGTTCAAGCGAAGAAAACCCCTTTTGCGCGCGTTTAAGAAACATCTGGCGACACTCCCGATGTACTTTCGGGATTTGAGTTACAGCACCAAAAAGTAAAATCAATGTCAGTAAAACCTTAATTAGTGATTTCACGAAGCCTCCATTTTGAGCAAATCAAAATAGCACCTGAGATTTCGATACATTGAGCCTTCTGAAGGTCTACCAAAAAGTCTACCAAGGTCTACCAAACCTTGAAATTTGGTAACATTTCAGAACATTTCGAGCCTCTGTCTGTTTGTTAGAATCAATTAAATAACACTAGAGGATCATTGGACAATTTTTTGAGGGTATTTTTTGAATAAGGGAAATGGGGTGATCGACGGGGCTTGAACCCGCGACAACTGGAATCACAATCCAGTGCTCTACCAACTGAGCTACGACCACCAAAACAGATTTGGAGTCCTCTTTATAAAAGCGGACG
>JAYUKO010000087.1:0-1528 GCA_043764415.1 Bdellovibrionales bacterium
AGAAACGGAACGAGACCCGTTTTGTCTGAAACGCTTGTAAGAATTCTTTGAAACATATTTTTTTATAGATTCACTCTCGACAGGAGGCCTTTTAGATCATCGCTCGACAAGAAGACACCCGCTCCAAAAAAGACAGAGCGCTTGCGCTCGTTGAGCATATCCTCACCACCGCCTTGAACGAAAACACCTTTCATAATGTTATACCGCACATACGGCCGCAGCTTCATATCGTCGCTTTCGTTGTCTCTGCCACCGAAATCAAAAGCATCGAGTCCAAGTTTTAAACGCTTACGAAGCAGCGTATATTCAACGGCCACGCCACCAGTGCTTTCAATCATTCCAGCCTTAATAGCGAAGTCGTAAAAATTCTTACCAAAAAGAGCTGTAAAACGGTACTTATTTTCATAAACAATTTGCGTATTGGTAATGGTAGGCGCGCCAGGCGACACCGTGGTGGTGGAGGTGGTTTCTTCCTTTAAGCCGATTGGCGTCGAAACTAAGCCCACCTCGTAAAAACGGTCTAACCCGGTGCGCACATTGGCCCCGAGGTAGGTTCTAAACCCATTTTGGTTCGGAATGGAATTTGAGTGGGCTTCCACGCTGATATCGGTTTTCATTGTTAGGTCCGAGAAAAAACCGAAGGTTTCTACGGTGGATTCTAGAGAGTCAGCCATGCTCTCATCGTTGATCAAACGGCCAATGGGACCTTGCCCCTCGTTGATCTTTGTAGAAATGGATTCGATATTCACCATCGCGCGATCGATGCGGGCCATGGCGCTTTTCATGTTGGTTATGATTTCTCCCACTTCGCCTTTTTTCTCGCGCACGAGCTGAGCCAGGTCTCCCGTGAGGTTTTCGATATTTCTTATGATGCGACCCACTGGCTTGCTTTCGTCGCCCTCTGTGGCATCGCGAAGATTGTCCACCACAACGGTTAACGACGTGGTCACTTTGCTCACCTGAGAGATCAACTTTTCCAAACTCGCCGAATCTTCCACGCCATTGATGCGATCCCCCGACTCAAGGAGCGCATCGTTGGCGTCGCCGGGCAAGATCTCGATGTGTTTGTCGCCCAAAATACCATTGGGACGAATTTGTACTTTGGAGGATTTTGTGAGGCGAACGTTGGGCTGAATGACAACGTCGATGCGGGCCTGACCATCCTCGGAAAGGCCGATCTGTTTAACAATACCAACGCGAATTCCCGCAACATGCACGGGGCCATTTTTTATGAGACCCGCTGCGTTTTCGAGGGTGAACCAGAGTTTTTTACCGCCCATGAAGCCAGCGCTTTCGCTCACTTGCAGCGACATGGCGCCGATAATGCACGACACGACAATGACTAACAAACCAACTTTGAATTCAGGAGTTTTAAAAAGCGGATTCACGACTTATGAACCCCTTTGTCCACAAACTTTTTCACAAGCGGGATATCGGTTTCGAAAAAAACCTTGGGTGGTCCGTGAAGTAAAACTTTTCCACTGTCCAACATAGCTACGTAATCTCCGATGCGGAACGCTGCGTACAA
>JAYUKO010000088.1:0-1525 GCA_043764415.1 Bdellovibrionales bacterium
GCAGGGCTTTTTCGAGTTTGTACATCAGCACATCCACAATGGCTTCTTGGTAGGAGGCCGAAAGATCCTCGAGCACTGGCGCCACTTCGCCGATCTCCAGCAGTTTTCGTTGGGCGTGGGACTTGAGGCCCGAAAAACTAAAATTGTAATGGTCCTCTTTCATCAGACTGCGAGGGAATTCATAGGCCTTGCGATTTCCTTTTTGGGCATAGCGATCCACCAGTACGCCACCCGGATACCCAAGGCCTAACATTTTTGCGAATTTGTCGAAGGCTTCGCCAGCGGCGTCGTCTTGAGTTTGCCCGAGGGTTTCATACTGGCCAATTTGTGGAACATGATAAAGTTGCGTGTGCCCACCGCTCACAACTAAAGCTACAAAAGCGTCTTGCCATATTTGATTGGTTTCAGGGGATTGTTCGTTGAGAAAGGCAGACACGATATGACCTTCGATATGATGCACACCCATGAAGGGTTTTTTGTGAACCAACGCCAAGGTTTTTGCGGTAACTAAGCCCACGATCAACGACCCCACCAAACCGGGTCGACTGGTCACCGCGATTCCCTGCACAGCACTCCAAGCGATTTGGTTTTTACTTAAAAGTTGATCGATCAGCGGCACAAGAGATTCGTAGTGTTGTCGCCCTGCGATTTCCGGCACCACACCACCGTAGTCTTTGTGCACGAGATCCTGATTGGCCGTCATTTGCGATAAGACAAAGCCATTGTCGTTGACCAGTGCCACGGATGTGTCGTCGCAGCTCGTTTCGATGGCGAGAGTAAAGGGAGTGTTAGCGTCCATGCAGACCTAACACTACAGCTTTTTAAGTTTAGTCTTTGCGACCGAGGCTTCTTTGGATTTTGGGAATTTTTCCACAACTTCTTTGTAAAAGACTTTTGCGTCGTCTTTAAGACTCATGTTTTGAAAACACATGCCGATTTTAAGAGTGGCCTCTGGGTATTCCGCGCCTTTAGGATTGTGCTTGCGATACTCTTCGAAAGCTAAGATAGCGTCTTCCCATTTTTTGTTGTCAAAGTGTTGAGTAGCGTCGGCCAAGGGGCTTTTGAAATGCGCTTTGGGTTGATTTTGTGGGTGGTTGCCAGCCCGCTCGTCACTGGAAATCAATAACGCGTCTTTTTTTGCTTTGGCGTTGAGCTCAGAAACCGTGGTTCGCAACAGAGTGAGTTCCGTTTCCATTTGCACAATTTTCATTTCGAGCGCCTTCACGGGCTCATTGCTTTTTGTATCGCCGAGCTGCTTTTCGACATTTTCGATGCGTCCGTAGAGTTCGCGGAACTCCTTATTGGCGTCTTCTTTTTGCACAGCTTCTTCTGCTGCTTTTTGTTGCTGAGGAGTCACAGTGGGTGTCACGCCGGCTGTCGATGGTGTTTGACCGCGCAGATTGGAGCGTGTTTGTAAACAACCTGCTGTAAAAAGCATCACTACTAAGAACGAAAATCTAAGGCTAGCCACCTTCTTCTCCCGAATTAAATTGTTTTACGCGAGACTCGTCTTCGGCTTTTTCGG
>JAYUKO010000089.1:0-1522 GCA_043764415.1 Bdellovibrionales bacterium
GATACACTAAACCTCGCACTCAGTTCAACTGTTGTCTTCTCCCGTCTCAGTTCTCTCGACTGAGACTGAAATCCTACGATGAGGACGGGACTTCCGGAATATTAGCTCTCAAAACCAACTCAAAAGCTCTCTGATTGGTACAGGCCTTGTATTGAATTTTTTGCTTTTATTGAATCAAACAAAGGAGAGACGATGATTACTTGCAAACTTGAGGATCTACAGGAGCCCGCGCAAAAAGCCGCTTACTTGATTCCCCTGCACGACACAAAAAACCTGGTGGAAATTGGCGAATTTGTGTCGTTTGGCAGAAATTCTTCCAACACCGTGGTTTTATCGGATCCCTTTTCCTCCCAAAAGCATGCGCGCATTGAAAAACGAGGAGAGCAATTCATCCTCAAAGATCTGCGCAGCAGTAACGGAACCTGGCTCAACGAAAACGCAATTCTCGAAGTCATACTTAAACCCAATGATAAAATTCGCATGGGCGAAACCCAATTCACTTTTTCTTTTGTTAAAAATAAAGATGATAAGACTCTTTCCAGTAAAAATCTCGACTGGCAAAAACAACTTTCACGCCTACCCGCTTTTGCATCGTCCGATCACACCATTCTTATTGTGGGCCCCACGGGAAGTGGTAAGGAAGTTATCGCAAAGGAAGCCCACAAGCTGTCATTACGACGGTTTTTTCCCTATGTGACAATCAACTGCAGCGCCCTCAGCGAAAGTTTAGTCGAAAGCGAACTGTTTGGTCATGTGAAAGGAGCTTTCACTGGAGCCATGGAAGATCGCATGGGAGCCTTCGAGGCTGCTCGCGGAGGAACATTGTTTTTAGACGAAATCGGCGATTTACCATTGTCTCTCCAGCCAAAGCTTTTGCGCGCTCTCGAAAACCAGGAAATTCGCCCAGTAGGGAGCGATAAGACCATCAAAACGAATGTTCGCATTATTGCAGCCACCCATAAAAATTTATACGAGCGAGTCGTAAAAAAAGAATTTCGCGAAGATCTCTATCATCGTTTAAATGTGTGCCGTATTTCGCCTCCCTCTCTGATTGAACGTATGGAAGACTTTGACGACTTGATTTACTATTTTGCCAAAGAAAAACGCGTCCGATTTTCCTTTGCCGCCGTTGAAAAATTAAAAGATCACGTTTGGCCCGGGAACATTCGCGAATTGCGAAATGCGGTGTCGCGTGCATCGGCCTATCTTCCTGGACAACAGATCGAACCGCAGCATATTCATGAAATTATTGATCGACCGGTGATGACCAATTTTATCCTTGAACATCTACCGCCACTGAAGGAGTTGGAAAAGGATTTAATTATCAAGCATCTCGAAAAGAATGAGGGAAACCAGCGACGAGCGGCAGAAGACTTAAGCATGCCAAAAAGCACTTTTCACGACAAACTGCGCGCGTATGCCATCAATCCCAAAAACTTCAAACGCCGCAGCCGCGTTTAACCGTCGTCCTGAGCGCAGCGAAGGATCTCGTCGTCCTGAGCGAAGCGAAGGATCTTCACGC
>JAYUKO010000090.1:0-18724 GCA_043764415.1 Bdellovibrionales bacterium
GGTTCGAGAAATTAAAGTTAAAATCTTGTCCTGTAGGACCGAAGCGAGCATCGATCCAAAAATTTCGGTTTTCGAAACCGACTTTTCCCTGAAATCCCACAAACGATTTAAAGCCGAAATCTAGTTGAGATTGAAACATGGTGAGGTAGTAAAGACCAATCCCTACCTTTAATGGCATGTCGTTGATGCCAATCGGAGTTGTGTAGGTGAGCCATTGGTCGCCTCTAAAAATAGGGGCGGCTTTAAAAAGGCCGTTGTCGGGTCCATAGCCAACCGGTACGCCCAGTGTGAATGTCCCTTGAACTTCTAAATCAACATACAGCGGAGCGTAGACCCCAAATCCAACCAGTGCACTTTGTTGCGTGAATTTTTCATCTAGAAAACTTTGTTCAAGCCCAAAGTTTTGATAACCCAAAACGAAATCGTACTGAAAAGTATTATCAAAAACTTCGTACTTTTCCCCAGGCCGCTTGGTGAGCCATCGACTCATTAAACGGTTGTTGGAATACATGTTCTCTTCGAAAACATAGTATTTAGAAAGTCGTAGTAAACGCTCTTCATCAGTTTCGAATCCTGAGAACCCATACTCATTCGTTGATAAAAGATCTTTCGATACCGCCGAAATTTTTCGTCGAGCAAAGTAGGCGGGGACCCATCCGATGCGGTGACGTAATACACCCTCTTTGTCGTGGAGTTTGTAGCCAATTTTATAAAACAGTTGTAAAACGTTTTGCCGTGTTCGCATATCGTTGACCACCGCGAAGCCTGTGTCCATCAAGAAGGCCTCAACGTGCTGATCAACGCGGTCGACGCAAATGTCTCCTCCAAGTTGGCAATCTTTCCACGTCCAGGGACCTGGGCGAGAAAAAACCGGCACGGAGCTCATGTCTCTCGGCACAAGGATATCGAGTTCGATGGATGATTGGTTGGTTAAAACCGTATCGAAATTTCTCCAGTCGTAATAAACGTACAAATCTGAAGGGTCACCACTGTCTTTGCGTCCCACTTGTTTCCATAGGCCCTGATTGTCTCGATCCATGCGCATTTTTGTTACAAATTCTTGGCTTGTATCCACAACTTTTACCAGCTCTCCTGGTTCAATTCTCGCGGCAGGGGCATAAGACATGTTCTTGTTTTGGTAAATGTTTTTAAAATTATTATTCTGGATAGGGCGAAGTTCAAGAAAGTAAACAACGTGCCGCTCCAGTTCACTATTTTTTACCACACCTAAGCGCGTCTTACTTTCCTGATCGGTGTAAGTTGGTTTTGGAACAAAAGCGTCTCTTGAGGCAGGCGACGTTGTGATTGGGACAGTTGTGGTTGGTGCAGTCGAAGCAGGCAAAGCAGAGGCAGGTACAATCGGCGGAGCCGCTTGTATTTCGCGCGTCAGCTGGTTTTCGTTTTTAATTTCAGGATACAGTTCCTCGAGGGTTTTTTGCTGTTCGCTGCCCTCTGTGAGCTTGTTCAAATTTTGTTTTGTATCTTCGCTACGATAGTTATTTTCCTGGGAGAAAATCGAACCAAAATGAACAGGCTCCGCTGCTTGAGCAACAGAAAAGGTGAAACCTAAACTCAAAATGAGTTCGAGGTGCCAGAAGAGAATCGAGGTGAGCCAAAACCGTAACATGTCGAATTCTCTATCGGTAGATGAACTCTGGAGTATTACGTCTAGGTCGAGATATCTTTAAAAATGGGGACTTTTATCCAGTCTCCATTTGCATGGTCTTTCATATTTTGAAACAATAGGAGAATCAACCTCGTCCAAAGGCGGAGCTCGAGTGGTTCAATTAGCTTTTTCAATCCTGATTATGGCGTGCTCGCTAACGGCTTCTGGTCAGTATAAAATTCTGCAAATGTCACCTCCCGCTGCGAATAAACATTTCAAATCTCAGTTAACTCGTATGGATGAGATTCGAAAAAATAAATTTGCCGGCTACATCGGGGAAGCCGATACTGGTCTGCTTGCGATTCGTGAAATTAAAGCACTTTCCAAAGACGAACAAAAAAAAATCACCAAACTGGTTGAAGACGAAAATAAAGATCGAAAGCAGATCTACGCCATTCTCATAAAACATAATAAGCTGAAGGATCAAGAAAAAACCATGTTGATCCGCAGTGCCTACGAAACCTACAAAAACATGGATTCCAAAAAAACCTACCATTTTGAAAATAAAAAATGGTTACAAAAATTTTAGAGAGATAAAACTATGCGCTATGTTTCCATTATTTTGCTTGCTTTCATCGTTTCACCATTTGCCGAGGCGCAAACATCTTTCCGCAGCACCCCTTTTTCCTCGGGCTTTGGTATGAAGGGGATTAACACCTACGCGGGGTTTGGATTTGCCGATTTTACTGTGCAAAGTCCATCCACAGCCTTTCGCATGGACAAAGGAGTGTTCGCCTTTATTGGCGGTGAGCGCGATATCAATGACGACGGGACATCCGTTACTATATCTTTTAACTACATGACCACCGAGGGTCAGGCACTTTATAACTACACCACTCTCGGGGGAACAAATTATGCTGGATCCGATATCGCTTTCGACTCAACAAACTACCAACTCGGCCTTGGGCTTAAGCAAAGATTCTTTCCAAACAGTTGGTTTCGCCCCTATGTGGAAGTCGGGGGACTCTTTGGCTATCACGAGCTTAAATACTCCATCTCCTCAGCCGACATCGTAGTTACCGGCGCGGGCGATCCCAATGGATATAAAAATAAGGATGCACTGACCGGCTTTGGCTACTACGGCGAAGGCGGCGTGGAGATTGATTTTTCGGAACAATACGGAGTCAAAGTGGGAGGGCGCTATCAGCTCACTGAAACTCGAAAGTTTGAGACCCTGGCGAACCAGGTTCTCAAATTTGAGTCGTATATTTTCCAGCTCGCTTTTTTACTGAGATTTTAGTTACTGCGATTTTAGTTTTATAACTGCGATCCCAACAAAGCTTGCCGTCCTCTGATATTTTTTTGTAATTTCACTTTAAAAGCTTCTTTTTTCCCGTCGTTCAGAGACTTAATTTCCAGTCGATACGGCTGATCCTCGGGTGTTTTGCCAGCGATGATAAAATGATTCTCAATGATTCTCAACTTTACTGGACCCTGTGGCTCGCCTTCGTCGGACTCGTTTAAAAGCTCAACATCAATGGTTGAAACATCCACCTGTACTTGGTCTTGGTCGAAAATGTAAATTTGAATCGGCTGATGCTTGATGATTCGAACCGAGTAAAGATTTCCTTCGTAGTTGATTGTCTCGATCTCTCTGTAAAATGAAAAACTTTTTTGTGGGAAAAGAGTAAGAAACAAAAAGGTAAAATAAAAAATTTTCATCATTTTGCACCACCAATTCAGTATCGTTAAATCCTGATTTCAATGTTGCAAGATGAAGACCCATCTTAACTCTAAATTATGCGATGAGGATGCAAAAGACGGGAGATTAATGGTCGCTTCTACTATCTTTAAGAGAAAAATTTCCTCTTAAAGATATGGATTTTCGCCCAAGGAGTGATCGGTCACATCGACGACTCTTTGAACAAACGGAAACTCCGCTTTCAAAGCCGTTTCGACACCGTCCACCATGGTGGCTTGCGACGAGGCGCAGCCCTGACATCCTCCACCCATGTGTAGATAAGCTGTTTGGCTGTCAAAAGATTTCAGTTCAATCCAACCGCCATGCGAGGCTAACGACGGATTGATATTTTGTTCTATAAAGTTTTTAATGGCGCTGGCTTCATCACTGGCTAGGGTCGGCGCTTTTAGAACTGGTGATTTTTCCAGTGTTTCATTTTGAGAAAAGTGCTCCTCGAGGAGTCCTTGGAGAGGTTCCAACAAAATATCCCAATCCACCCAATCCTTCTTTGTGAGCTCTAAAGCCGATGGAGTCACCTTGATTGACTCTGTCCACGGAAACCCAAAAAGCTTTTTGGCGATGGGCGAGTTCACCGATTGCTGTGAATTTGTGATTATAAATTCATCAGCTGAAATGGGTTTTTCAAAAGTAAAGCTATAAGTCTGTTCGGAAACCTTTAAAATTTTCATAGTGGGCAATGTAACTCTGTTGTTAACTTATTGCAATGCCACTGAATTTAAGAAGTCTTTGAAATAATTTCTCAAAGTGACAAAAATTGCTCCAGTTGTTGAAAAAAAGACACGAATTGACCCTTTTCCTAACAGAGATTTGAATCATTCCAAGGGGTTATGTAGGGTACAGTTCTTGAAGATATAATTGCGAACAGTTATAAAAAGGAACCTATGCGTAACCATATGCTCATTCTCTTCCTCCTTATGTTCACAAGTGTTTGTGGAACTGTTACGGCATTTGCGCAGGTAAAGAGTTCTGCATTTTCAAACACCTACGATCACGATGATGCCAAGGCTGATTTATTTTCTACAGATGAAGGAAAGCTGGAAACAATTTGGCGTGCACGGATGTACGGTGAAAGTACCGCACTCGAAACACAAAGCGCCCAAATTGGCGGCTTTGATCTTTTTGCCGAAACCAAATATCAAATGTTACAAACTCTCGAAGCTCGCGTCTTTTTACGCGCCAAATTTGAATCGGGACGAAGCCAATCGTTCTTCGGAGACATCGAACCCAACAGCGGAATTTTCTTTCGTGAAGCCGCAATCAAATACCAACCCGTTGATTTCTTTAACGTCAAAGCGGGCGTTATCAACCAGGACTGGTTGGACATGCCCCTTTTAGTGTTCCGACAGTCCTTTCCCGGTGCCAATACCGAGCTTTCCTACGCAATCTCAGATGAAGCGCGAATTGGTTTGATTGCACAGTATGCTATCCCCACATCGCAAACTCTGGCTCCGCGCACAGTGGGCGCAGAGGCGACACCAAGTTTTGTGACTGAAACTGCCTACGCAAAATGGGATGATAGAGCTCTTAAAATAAACCTTACGGGAAATCTCTATGAATATAAAAACCTTCCAAGCTTCGTCGCCTTTGAGAGTCAAAAATACGGAAACTCGCTTTACGTTTCGGCTCCTGGCAGTCCTGGCATCATCGGCGGCGTCAACAATTCGCGCTTTAACTACGAGTTTAAAGGTTGGTTTACAACGGCCGACATAAGCTTTCGCTTAAACTCCATGCTCGAGCCACTTGCGAAATTAAATGTGATGAGAAACGAAAAGGCTCCACAGACTTTTAATGATTCGCAAATCTTCGCTTTAGGTTCTCGAATCCATACCAATGATCATATTTTTACAGTTTTTTATGCAAACTATTTTGCTGAATCCGATGTGGCCCCCTCCTACTACAATGCGTGGGTCATGGGGAACACCAACGGCAAAGGCGAGGGCGTAGAGCTCTACTGGCAGTTGAAAAAGAAAAATTTTCGTGTGCATGCAGAATACTATCGAACAAATGTAATCAATCCGGGCGACGATTTACAAGAGAATCAGCAGTACTTTTATTTAGGGGTGGAGACGGGTTATGACAAAATCTAATATGTTGGTCCAGTTATGCAGAGCCGTAATGACGCTTTTGTTTTTGGGTATGGTTGTTTCCTGTGTAAAAGCACAAAAACAAACTGGCGGTCCTGCAACCGATAGCCGTCGGGTTTTTAACTTTTCGCGTTCAGGCACGACCGTCGACCTTACTGGTTATGCTGCCGATCAGATTGCGTCGCAAAACATTCAAGCACAGCGTGTGGCTTTTACTGGAGTGATCAGCGATCAAGCTAACTACGGAAATCGTCGTGAATACAATCTTTCGATGTGCGGTTTATCAGACGTGCGGATGTCCAGCGCCACTTTGATGGGGCAAAAATTCGAGATCGCCAGTGAACTAGAAGTTTATGCCAAACCCGACGGCGGAAAAATCGCCACCGTTCAAAACGACAACTGTTTATATTGGACAGTGATGATTCCATTTGATCCTGTAGCAGGATCGGTAAATCTTTATGTGAACTTTATTTTTAAAACCATCGGCGGGGCAAAAACATTTATCCACCGCACAGTTTTATTTAACCCTTGGGATCAACAGCGCGGATCAAATCCTGAGTTTTTCGATTTCACTCGTTTTGGTTTGTCTCCCCAAATGTCTGAACTACCAATGGCCGTTGGGCAAGACGAAATCTACCAAGCGCTTTCAGGGGATGGTAAGTTTTCAAACACCAATCGTAAATTAGAAATTGGATCCGTTCAGTTTGTTCCTGTTAGAAAAAATATCAAAAGTGGTGAGTACACGCTACCTTCAAGCTCCGAAGCAGCTCGTGATATCAAAAATATTGATACGGCATTTATTCATGGAAGCAATATCGGCGACCTTACGGATGCAGCCTTTAAGAGCATTTATGACATTCGTCAGTCGGCGCTCAGCGAAGGCCGCCCTGGAACCGACCTCGAGCAGCTGAGAACGCTCGATATGCACCTCAATATCCGCTTGGCCAACTTGCAAGTTCGACTCAAGGACTCGGCAGGTGTGAATCACGACATGCCCTTGCCAACAGGGCAATATAAAATCGAGGCGCAAGTTATCGCCAGTGATAGTGCCCAGTCAGTTGATCACCAAGGTCAGTATCATATTATCTCGAGCCGAGTGCCTTACAACTCCTGCGATGGGGCAAATTGTAACTCGAACTATCAAAGCACAAATGCCACAATTTGGAACACACAAACCATGGGTGTGAACGCGGTCCTCCCTCTGTCACTTGTGGCTCGCCCGATGTGGGGAAATATCCAGCTTCTATTAAGAGTGACTCCTGTTCAAGGTCTTAAACTTGAGCCCTTTGAAGCGGTTTACTACCTTGGAACTTTTGAGTCCATTGGTCAGGGATCTTCACCCATTTTCGACCTCGCACACTATTTTAAATCAGCCACTGGAGATATCTCGTTTAATTATGAAGAGTATCTCAAAAAGGCCACAAACTATAGAGAGTGGCTTGCCGGCACTCCCGAAAAAGGCATTGATCTTCCAACCATAGAGAATGGCTTTCGCCAGTTTCGTTTTACACATTTAGATGTTCTCTTTAGTCGAATTGTTCCTGGCGACACGGCCACAGATCGTACCGTACAGTACACTGTAAAAACGTGTTTACAGGCCACATCCTTTGGTGTTCGCCCGCAGGCGGGATTGCGTTTTGATATTGAAACTGAAGATCGCGGTATTAAAACGAAAATTCCACATACCACAGATGACCAAGGGTGTTTGTCGTGGGTGGGTTTGATTTCTCATAAATTTTATCAACGTGAAAAATTGATTCCCAAAGAGTCTGTTCTTACCTACGTGGATGGGAGTCGTAGCAGCGAATCGCAAACGTTGCGCTACTATATTAATCCCTGGGATGAAAAGTTCACTTTCGGTCGCGACGAGCGTGTTCTTCCGCAATACTACATCCAACAAATTAACGATGGTCAAAAGTTTGCGCCGCCAACACGCTTGCTCATCACCGACTTTAAATACGACGCTATCGGTTTTAGATATGTGGTTGATAAATACATGAACTTGACCGTTAAGAAGACGGTACTGTTAGATCTGAAGCCAAAACTCCTTAAGTACAATAGTATTATTTGGGGTCGCAGTGGTTTTGGTGATCTTCGCGATGGTATTTATCTTTTAAAAGTGGCTATGCAGAAAGACTATTTAGATCCTGCAGCCCCAGGCCGTCGCATCGAGGTGGATCCGCAGGGAAAATATACGATTCCCTACAATCAACAAGACTCCAAAACGCGCCGTGTGTTTATCACCATCAAAGAAGTTTTAGTTCGAGTTCTGGGTGGACACATCGTCACACCCATTGAATTTGATATTAACGATTTACGTACGTTGCGCTTGCGTTCGCAAATGTTTGTTCAGTTGGAAACAATCGACGAAATGCTTCTGCGCGCGGTGATGATGATGGACAACCGACTCACGCAACACATGAACACCTCAACCCAACTAACGTTGGATATACGCAATCGTCAGTTGACAGACGATCAAATGGCGTTGGAAATCGATCGCTTGATGAAAGAGGCGGCATCGGCTGCTAACGCTGTCGAAATTCAAGCAAAAATTCGCGATCTGCAAAGCCGACGCGGTGAAAACTACGCGCAATTACGACAACTGCTTTCGGGTGTGGACCCTACGGTGGCGCAACAGCTTTTTGCCGATATCGAGCGCATTGGTCGTGACGGTGGACAAACAGCAGAATCTGTTCAAGGAAACCTACGTTATCAAACATTAAATAGATATATCGAGATCATGAACAAAGTGGTGCGTGAGTATCAAAAACAGTCTACCCAGCCGGACTTTGTGAGAACTCGTCAACTCGAAGAGAGTTTTGCTCAGGAGCGCCGTCGCGAGTGCGTGGCAACAGCTCAGCGCCTCAATCAACGCGGGGAAACCGACCTGGCGCAACGTTATAGCCCCGATCATCCGCAAACTTTGTGTCCTGTGACGATTCCTGCAGACCAGATGTTTTACTTTTTGTCGTCAAGATCGGATCTTGGCTCCGAGCGCTGGTTAGCTGAAGTGCTTACACCCGACGAGATTACGATCTTGAAAAACAGTTTATTTCCGGGTCATAGCGGAAATATCAGCAGCGAAATCATCAACGTGATGCGCGACGATTTTACTGAGGCCTACCGCCCGGATTACGATTTTAATTTGTTATCGAATCAAGGTGATGAGATGACCCCTGGCGTGGACACCCATGCCATCTCGGGGCTTTCGCGCAGAACTTTTATGGGTCCTGTGACCTTCGTTCTGAACGGGAACGGCTCGGCAATGCGTCCGACAGATGTTCTCGACGAAGCCAGTTGCGGGAGAACTTGCGAACAGCTGGCCGAAATCGAACTTGAAAAGGTGGTAGCCAGCGAGACTGTGCAAAGCACGATCGACTTAGTTCGCAATTTTGGAAGCGACGTGAACGAAGCTTACGAAAAGAACCCATATTTTGGATACGTTGGTCAGTTTTATAAAAAACAGGTCAATGATCTGATTCCTATGTATCGCGGTGTAAATCGTATTTATCGCGAGGAGATGGAAGCCTTCTCGAAGGATGGTTATTTTGTAGATTCGTTGATGTTGGATCATGTTCGTTTGTCCAATCCCGACGCGGAGTCTTTAAAGACTCTCGATGTGAATTGTTATTTGGGTTGGAAAGACGGCATCGAAAAATTGTACGAGCAATGGCGTGATCTGAGCGAGCAAAACACGGTCGACATCAACGTTACACCGATTCCGCAAAATTGTTTTAAGCAAACTTCGCGAACTGTAACGCCGCAAAAATTCCTTGATAAAGTGAATGGAGTTTTGGCCAGTACGAAAGACAGCAATGGACGAAATCAGAGAATCGCTCCAGAAAAAGATCCGCACTACTTTATTCGTCCAACAGATAGTTACGACTATGCGGCCTCGCCAGTGACTGCGGCAGAAATGAAAGAGTTTTCCAAGAATGGCTTACGTTCGGTGAGATTAAATCTTTCTACAAAAGAAAAGATTCTTCATCATTTGTGCTATTTGACCAGAGAAACTGTATCCCCTCAAGGGGCGGTTGCTGCGAAAATTTTTATTGGTTCACAGGCTATACGTGTGAACCCACGTCAGGCACAGCCCGGACATGACTTTGCTAAATTTTTACTAAAACGTTTGGACAATATGGAGAACAAATGTAACGGGTATGTCGATAGCTATATCCAGGCAATTCGCAGCGCGGGAAGCGCAACTCCCAAAGCACAAGCTATTTTAATGTCGAGCTTGGCACAACGTCTGCCTTTTAACGTGGAGAGACGGGTGCGCGTACTCGATACAACCAACCGCTATATGTATCAGGACGGCAAAACATTAAATTACTCCGTCAGCAAGAGCTTTGGCTTAGACGGTGGATTTCGTACGGGCCGTGGCCGAAAGATGGAATTTGATGCCGATAAAATTGCCGGTGGTTTTATCAAAGAAGCGGCTCCTTGGGCGTCTGCTGGAGCAGGTGCTGCGGTGGGTGCTGCACTGACGAGCTGGTCGGGGCCTGGAGCCTTTATCGGTGGGGCTGTTGGTGGTGTCGTCGGAGCGGGCTTGAGCATCATTGGTTCTTCCACTGGGATGTTTGGATATAATTTTGAGTGGACTGAGGGCGAAGGATTAAGCACCAGCAACGGAACAGGCGTGAGCTCTGGAACGACGTTGGCCGCGCAGATTTCGACGCTTGATATTGAACTCGCACGTTTTGAAAAATGTATGGTGATTCGACCGTCGACACAGTTTTTGATTGAGACGCGTAAAGATATCGATGAAGAAAACGATTGGATCGATGGCGATAGAACCGATAACTTTCAAAACTATCGATTTATTATGGACTTTAAAAAGATAGGATATTTCGTTTGCTCAGGTGAGATTCAAACGGAAGATGATCTAAATGCCGGTGAATCATTACGGGTTCGCGAAAAGTATTACTACTTTACGCAAATCTTTAATGATGGAGACATGCAAGATCCAGGTGAACTTGTAAACCATCCGTGGATGCTCATGCTTCGTGGACAGCGCGATTTTGCTGTCTTCGAGCAGGCATTGATGATCCCCAAACAACAGCTCACTTGGGGTGAGGCGCGAGATCAACAATTAAACGATTTAGCCAATGTTTTAGCGGGATCAACAGCTTCGAACAATCGAATGAACGGAACTACTTTAAATGGTAACCCTAGCAACCAGTTTACTCCGCAGATGCTTGATCCATCGTTCAATGCTCCAGGAGATTACGAAGTTGTGAGCCCAGACGACATTAACAAAGCCTTGGATATGATGCAGGAAGGTTTTGAACGAGCGCTCCCTGCCGTACCCGGAATGTTTACTTTCTCGGACTACGAGACGGATGGAGTGAGTGGGTGGCCGCAAGGTCCAAAGTCCCTACCGCAAACAACGACGCCACGACGTACCGGCCCCCGCGGGGGACGTTAAGCCGTGAAAGCCGACAAGGGCCCAGTGCCGCTGAGCCCTGATGAAAAATTCTTTCTTGTTGTGACTCCAGGTTTTGAACGTCTGGCGCTTTATGAGCTCCACAAACATTTAATGCGACAGCTTCCCGAGTGGCAGGGAGAACCTGTACTTTTTGCTGGTGGCGTGGAAGTTTCGCTGCCGCTTTCAGTGGGGTTAAATCTCAATCGATTTTTAAGAATACCCACCCGCGTGCTTTTGCGAATTGCTTCGCAAAAAGACCTTCTGCTTTATCAAGATTTGCAAAAATGGTTGCGGACACTGGATATCAAAAAATATTTTCCCTACGGAGAAATTTATGTGTCCACGCGCAGCTCAAAGCTAAAGATGAAAGACAAAATTAAAAACGTTTTTGCCAATAGTTTTCAGTTTCAAACCAAACCAAAGGGCCCCGATGTGTACATTCGTTTTTTTCGCGATGAGTGCACGGTGAGTTTAGATACCACTGGCGATGAGCTCTTTCGTCGCGGCCAAGACAAATGGATCGGCGAGGCGCCCATTCGTGAAACCATGGCGGCGGCGCTGCTCCAGTTGACCAGCCAGGGGATTGAGGATTTTTCCCAGTGGGCGTTTTTAGACCCGATGATGGGCAGTGGCACTCTGTTATTAGAGGCCGCGCAAATGCACCAACCCTTAAAGCGCGAGTTTTCCTATGAAAATTGGATCGATTCCGTGGGTGCAAAGCTAGGAACAGCCGTGGTCGTTTCGCCTTCCGCCGTCGAAGGATCGTTTGAACAAAAATCTTTTGCTAAAATTTACGGCCGCGATATAGAGAAAAAAAATCTGGAAATCGCAAAAAACAATACGAGTGCTTTTGCAAAATCACTTTTTGAGCTCCGCTGCGAAGACCTGTTTTGTGGCCAAGTAGAGACGTTGCATAAACCGCTCATGGTTTTGATCAATCCGCCTTATGGTAAACGCTTAAAAATCAAAAATGACAATTTTTTTAATGATTTGTTGGAGACGATTGTGAAGAGATTTTCTCCTGATCGCATTGGTGTGATCGTTCCCCGCGGAAAACAAATAAAAAAACCTGCTCAGTATGAGCAGGTTCGTTATTTAGAGTTTTCCAACAATGGAATCGACGTGCACTTTCACGTCTTACTGGCTGGCTCCTGAAGGGCCTTCGCCATGGCCGCCACCTTGATCAGCGCCGTGTCCTGCGCCGTCATTTGTGCCTTCGCCCACTTCGCGTTCGCCGGTTGTGCTTCCAGTCGTGCTGCCAGTAGTTGATCCGCCGCCGTGGTCGTTATCATCGTTGTCGTGATCTGGAACAACGCCGCGACAGTCAGAATCTACGTATCTCCAAAGATTACATTTGCGATAGACAGTTTCGCAGGCTCTTTTGCGGATTTCGGCAAAGGAGTCACTGCCACAGAATAATGGATTTCCCCGTTGATTGCGACGCCATGATGTTGAACGTTCGTCGAGACTGTTATCGCTCCATCGTCCGTTCATACGAGGCAAGATCGTCGAACTTTGGTAACCGCTCTGGTATTGCGAAACTGGTGAGCAATAACCAGCGGTAAGTATACCCAAGATGGCAAGACGTTTGCGGTCGCTGTTACGTAAGTTATACGGTGAGTGATAAGCCGCATTTAAATAGGAATTCACATATGACGAAGAAAACGAAACACCTTTCACGCAGCCTGTGCAGGAGCTGTTTTTGTCAGCAACAAAAGCAAGTTCGATACAACTTTGCGCAGGGGCCTGCGGTTGCGGTGCGGGAGTCGGTGGATTGTAAGTGGGCTGTGTTGGATTTTTATCTGAGCCGCCGGTGTAATCAGGTTGTGGTTCTGCGGGGTATTCCTCGGGAAGAGTCGGATCTTGTCCGCCGGGATCAATCGGTGTCCCTTGGTTTGTTCCGGCGGGAAATCGATCTGGGAAATCGACAACGGTTACATGCGGCTCGTTCCATGCACTCCACCAATAATTTCCATCGGCAAGAGGGATAAAACAACTGGCAGCTACAGCGCTCACAGCCAATCCAGCAACAAACAACATTTTCTTTTTCATAAAGACCCCTTTAGGATTTATAAAATCTCCACATCAGTTTATCGGAGATTTAAGCGAAAATATTGAAAAATGAGGGGAGAACTCGACGTAGGTACGGACACACTTTTTGGGACTCAACGCACAATGGTCTCAGACCACTGTTAAGCTATTTGCAGTTAGAAGATTGTGCGTTGAGTCCCAAAAAGTGTGTCCGTACCTACGACCTAAGGGGTGGAGAGTTTGCGCTCGGCGAGGTACTTGCGACCAAAGTAAATAACGATGACGAGGACGATGGCGATCAAAAGATAAAACTTGAAAGGACGCATTTTCATTAAGATCTCGCGACCGTAAAACGAAACAAGCAGGACCTGCGTAGGTACAGAGAAAAGTGCTGCGGTTCCGTCGACGAGCAAAAAGATCCAAGGTTTTACACCGAGAGCTCCACACATCAAATGTCCAGGAAAGCGCACTCCAGGGATAAAACGAAAAATTCCCGGAGCAAAATGTCCGTACTTTTGCACCCAAGCGTGAACTTTAACCATTTTATCATCGGGAAAGTATTTTTTAAGGCGTTGCGAGTTGATGATCTGGGTTCCAAAATATTTTCCCATGGAAAAAATAAAGTAATCAGTGACAATTACGCTGGCAAAAGTCACCGCAGCGAGGGTGTAGGGGTCTGTTGAAATAGCCCCAGGATAAGGAGGCGGATACTCTTGTGGGTTGAGTGCCATGTGACCAACCAGGCCCGCCGAAACAATAACAACTTCCTCGGGGATTGGAACTCCCAATGCACAAATACACATGAACCCAAAGATTGCCGCGTAGACAATGTGAGGCTGGTAAACGTACTGTGCAAAAAAATCGAGGATCTGTTGTTCCATTGATTATTTTTTCCGAATGGACAAAATCATCACAGGCTCTGTGGGAACGTTCTCATGCCCGCCTTTGGTGCCCGTGGCGACTTTTGCGATGGTGTCCATAACATCTAACCCTTTAGTCACTTTTCCAAAAACAGCGTAACCAAACGTCTGCATGCCCGGTCCGGTGTGGTTTAGAAAATCGTTGTCTACGAGATTGATAAAAAACTGGCTGGAAGCGCTATCAACTACCATCGTGCGAGCCATGGCCAGCGTGCCGCGGGTGTTTTTTAAGTCCGCAGTGGCTTCGTTTTTAATTTCTGCTTTGGTTTGTTTTTGCTTCATGTCGGCAGTGAAGCCACCACCTTGAATCATAAAACTTGGAATGACTCTGTGGAAAATTGTGTTGTCGTAAAATTTTTCCTCTGTGTAGGCCATAAAATTTTTAACGGTGATCGGAGCTTTGTCGAGCCAGAGTTCGGCTTCGATAGGCCCTTTGTTGGTTTCGATAACAACGATAGGATTAGACATTTTTTTTGCTCCTTGAGGGGGTTGTGCGGCGAACGAAAAAACAAGGGTGAAAATCAGACTGATAAGCATCTTGCTAAGGTAAACAGATTCGGTGTTTTTGACATCAAAAAATTGACGGTGTCAGAATATTGACTCAGCAAGCTACTGTGAGTGCGGAATTTTTAATGGAGCGAGTGGTCTTTTTCGCGCACTGTGAGCTGGCATTGTGAGCAATATGCCGTCTCTTTGACGAAGGCATCTTTGTTATCGATTTCGTGAATCAATGTAAGAGGTTCGGAGCACAAGGCGCACTGATTTATGGATTTGAGGAAAGCTCGGATTTGCTCCAAGCGGATCATGACTGTACTTTTGATGCTTTCCTTTAAATGCGACATACATTCTCCCCGCTAGTCTTGTTAACGTCAGTGGAAGAGTTCAATGCAAATACTGTTCACAGACTAAAGTGGAGAGAAATCGGCGGAGAAAAAAAGTAACCTCTCGGTGGGGGGCACCGAGAGTTTCAAATCAAGATTTGGGGGAAATCTTTTTTTGGGGGGTCAAGATGAGGGGGTCATCTTGGTTACAGAGGGCATTGGGGGTAACCACTCCGTAACAACAGAAACAGTTGTAGTAGCACTCCCAAAAAATGAAAAATTATTCTTAAGAATAGGGGATGATTATTTTAATTTATGACCCATTTTGGAACCTATTAGAATGATATGGCGCGGAAGCCCGCACAAGGTATGTAAGTGCCCAAAATTACTTGTTAATATCAAGGTGTTCTTTTACTATAAGAGCAAATCACACCAAGGGAGTTCATTTTGGATCAACTCATATCACAATTCGGTTTCATGCTCGGTCAATGTTTTTGGTTTTATTTGGGTTGCGCAGCTGCGGTCACTATCATTTTAGGTTACTGGCGGGCGCCACTCATTTTGTGGACGGTTTTTATTGGCACATTGTTGGTTGGATGGAATGCACCACTCGCAGTCTTTTGGACGTTTGTTGCTGTGGCGATCATTTTCAACGTTCCGTTTTTGCGAAGTGTTTTGGTTTCGAATGGAATTTTAAAAGTTTTTAAAGCTCTGGAGCTTGTTCCTAAAATTTCGGACACCGAGCGCACCGCTCTCGAAGCCGGCGTCGTTTGGATTGAATCAGAATTATTTTCTGGCAAACCGAATTTCAAAAAAATTCTTCAGGAACCGTATCCCGAATTAACGGCGGTGGAAAAACAATTTATCGATGTGAAGATCGACGAACTCTGCGCTCTTGCCAGCGACTGGGATCTTTGGCAAAATCGCGAGCTGTCGCCGCAAGCATGGGATTTTGTAAAACGCGAAAAGATATTCGGAATGATTATTCCAAAAGAGTATGGGGGCCTTGGATTTTCGGCGCTTGCACACTCGGAAGTGGTTTCAAAAATTTCAACCCGCTCGATTCCATTGGGCGTCTTAGTGATGGTGCCAAACTCCTTGGGTCCGGCGGAGCTCCTTTTGCATTACGGAACTGACGCGCAGAAGAAAAAATATTTACCGCGTTTAGCCTCGGGAGACGAGATCCCATGCTTTGCGCTGACTGAGCCCGGAGCTGGCAGCGATGCGGGCTCATTGTCCGCCTCTGGAACAATTTTTAAAGGTCCCGATGGAAAACTTTATATTAAACTCAGTTGGAACAAACGTTGGATCACCTTGGCTGCGATTTCCACTTTATTGGGAGTGGCTTTCCGTTTGTTCGACCCGGAAAATCTTCTTGGCAAAGGAGAGGATTTGGGAATTACCTGCGCATTGATTCCTACTAAAACACCAGGTGTGGTGGTTGGCCAACGGCACGATCCGCTCGGCGTTCCATTCCACAACTGTCCTACTCAGGGCGTCGATGTGGTTATCGATCTTGAAGAGTCTGTTGTGGGTGGAAAAGAAGGTTGTGGACGTGGTTGGACGATGCTGATGGACTGCTTAGCAGCTGGTCGCGGAATTTCGCTTCCATCGCAAGGTGCAGGCGCAGGAAAACTTGCATCGCGTGTGGTATCGGCCCATGCGACAAACCGCAAGCAGTTTGGTGTGTCTATTGGCAAGCTTGAAGGTGTGGAAGAGGCGATTTCGAAAATTGTCGGTTACACCTACATTATGGAAGCGTGTCGCAAGTTTACGGCAGGCGCCATCGATAAGGGTCTTAAGCCTCCAGTTGTTACCGCCATCGCAAAATATTTTAATACCGAATTGATGCGAAAAGTTCTCAACGATTCCATGGATGTTTTGGGCGGTGCGGGAATTTCCCTTGGGCCCCGTAACACTTTGGGGCACGCCTACATTGCGGCGCCGATAGCTATTACTGTTGAGGGTGCAAACATCATGACTCGCACCTTGATTATCTTTGGCCAGGGGGCCTTACGTGCACATCCTTACGCTTATAAAGAAGTGGCCGCCATTGAGAAAAACGATGTGACTGGTTTTGATCGCGCGTTTTGGGGCCACATCGGCCACATCGTAAATAATTTATTCCGCTCGTTTGTGCTGAGTTGGACGCGCGGGTTTTTATCTGTTTCTCCAGGCGGACCGCTGCGCCGTTATTATCAAAAGTTATCCTGGGCGTCGGCCTCCTTTGCGATTTTGGCAGATATCGCCATGGGCACGCTGGGTGGACGTTTAAAGATGAAGGGGAAGATCACGGGTCGCTTTGCTGATATTTTAGGTTGGATGTATCTTGCCACTTCGGTGCTTCGTCGTTTTGAACACGAAGGCAAAAAGGAAGATCTCCCCATCGTTCAGCACGCGCTGGATATGGCCTTATTGGAAATTCAAAGAGGTTTTGAGGGATTGTTTGCCAATCTCGAAGTGCCGGGTTTGACGTGGTTCTTCCGCGGGCCCTTGAGTTGGTGGGCACGGCTGAATGCTTTTAAATCCGCTGTGTCTGACTCCCGCGGTCATCTTGTGGCGCAAATGATTCAAGAAGATACTGAACAGCGCGATCGCATGACAGAGGGGTTGTATATTCCGAGCAATGACAAAGAAGGTCTAGCTATCTTGGATCGTGCATTCAAAGCGGTGAAGCAAGCTGAGCAGATTGAGAAAAAAGTTCGTCAGGCCGTGCGCGATAAGCAATTGCCAAAAATTAAGAGCGATAAGATTTACGATGAGGCTTTGAGCAAGAACGTGATCACCCGCGCTGAGTACGATCAGCTTAAGAAAGCAGCAGAATTGCGCTGGAACGCTATTCAAGTGGATGACTTTTCACAGCAGGAATACTTGGATCGTCGTGGTGGCTTGAACGTTTGATGAAACGTTCAATTGACTTACGCTGCAAGATGACTAAAAAATTAAGTTTGAAAAAAGACAAACGATAACTACAATATGGCCATTAGAGAACATGACCAGTTGAGCATAAGGAGAAACAACACATGAAAGCATTAAACGTTATTTATATGGCCCTTTTGGGTTTAGCACTTGTTAACTGTCAAGGTGGCACAGCCAGCCCAAAATCAGAAGACGACAAAAAGATTTACGCTGTTGCCTACGAAACAGGTAAGAAGCTACAAATTTTTCAATTAACAGATCCAGAAATGAAAGTTTTTAGAAAAGGTCTTCAAGACGGCCTTAAAGATGCAAAAGAAGAAGTAGACATCAAAGCTCAACTTCCAGGTCTTTCTGAGCTGATCCAAAAACGTTCTGCTCAGTTTGCAGAAAAAGAAAAGAAAGAGTCTGTGGCTTTCCTTGATAAAGAAGCTAAAGAAACAGGTTCTACAAAAACAGAATCAGGAATGATCTACCGCGAATTGGCTGCAGGCACAGGCGCTGCTCCAGTTGCAACTGACAAAGTAAAAGTTCACTACCACGGAACACTTCGTGACGGAACTGTGTTTGACAGCTCCAAAGATCGCGGAACTCCTGCGACATTCCCATTAAACGGTGTAATTCCTTGCTGGACAGAAGGCGTTCAAAAAATGAAAGTTGGCGGAAAAGCCATCCTTGTGTGCCCATCTGAGATCGCCTACAAAGATCGCGGTGCTCCTCCAGTGATCAAGCCTGGCGCAGCTCTTAAGTTTGAAGTTGAACTTTTAGAAGTTGTAAAAGAAGAAGCTAAAGCAACGACACCTGGCAAGCCAACTATCAAGAAGTAATTAGCTCCTTGGTTTTTGTTAACGGCCATCTCAAGAGGTGGTTGAAGTTAAAAAGAGCTCCGAAAGGAGCTTTTTTTGTTCACAAAGGTACCAAGTACCTTTAGCGGCGGCGGCGCATTAAAGTTGTGAACGACTCGTTGTTAATTATGGGATAGGTGAGTTCTCAGGAATAATCTCGACAGGCAGCTCAAGGCCTCGAATCCCAACGGTGCTTGCGGCGGGAAGAAGCACCTGTGGATTTATAGTACTGCCAAATCCATGGGGAAAAGTGAGTTCATGGCTATCAATACCCATCCAATCAATATTCTGCAAATGTCCTAGATCACTCC
>JAYUKO010000091.1:0-5006 GCA_043764415.1 Bdellovibrionales bacterium
ACAAAACTGTGTTTGCGCAGTTTGTGATCTTCATAGTAGCGTTTATTTTTCTTAAATATTTTATCTTTTCACCGTATTTGAAAGCTTACGAGGAACGGCGTCGCCGCACCGTTGGCGTTGTTGGTGCCGGTAAAGAGTTGCAACAAGAGATCGAATCTCTCGAAGCGCAGTTCACCAAGCAAGCTCGAACCCTCAACGACCAGATCAAGGTCGTGTTCGACGAGAAGCGAGGCAAAGCTCAGAAAGAATCTTTAGTGATCCTTTCCGAAGCCCAAAAAGTTGCCCAGGAAAAACTAACGGTTGGAAAAAAAGAAACTCAGGATGCTTATTTAGGCGCTAAAAGCCAACTCAAGACTTTGGTCCCGGAACTCGGTCAAACGATCAAACAAAGGCTTCTTGAACCATGAACATGCTTTTAAATTTTTTCATTGAATCTGCGAACGCAAGTTCGAGCGCCCACGGAACTGGCCACAACGAAGGTATCCCGACCATAGTCTACTACCAGGCCATCAACGTGAGTATTTTCATCGGCATTCTGTACTGGTTTGGAAAAGATAAGGTTCGCGAATTTTTTAGCGCCCGCCTTACCGAATTCCATCGTCTCGCTTTGGAGACCGAGCAAGCACGAAAAAACTTAGAGCATAAAAAAACAGATTTGGTTCGACGTACTCAACAGCTTCAAACCACCAGCGCTCAAAGTTTAGCTGAGGCGAAGACTGAGGCTGAAAAAATGTATTTGAGTGAAATCGAGAAAACAAAGGGACAGGCAGAAAAAGTTTCCAAAGACGTGGAAGCGCAGATTATTACAGATCAACAAAAAATGATCGAAACCTTGCGCCAGGAAGCTTTGGAAATGTCTGTGGCATCAGCCGAACAACAACTTCAGGGTCTCGACGCGGGCGAAAAACAAAAAGTTGCCCAGAATGTGCAAAAGCGAATTGAAGGAGCCTCACGATGAGTACCCAGGTCGTTCACTCATACGCCAACGCATTTTATGAAATGGCCAGCGAAACCGGAAAAGCCAATCGCTTTATCGACGAAATCGAAGGACTAGCTCCGGCGTTTAGCGACCCAGAAATTATTCAATTTTTTAAGTCACCGTTGTTCTCTGCTGCAGAAAAAGAAAAAGCTGTGGAAGCAGCCCTCAGCAACAAGCTCGATGGCGACCTGGTAGATTTTGTAAAACTTCTGGCCCGCAACGGCCGCATTGGGTACCTGACTCAGATCATCGAAGAATTTAAAGAGAATTGCTCCGGTGGCGCCAGCGTTAAAAAAGGCGAAGTCGTATCTGCCACTGCGCTGTCTGACGCCGAGAAAAATAGCCTCCAAGAGGCTATTGAAAAAAAACTAAATTTCAAAGTTCAATTAAAGTTTAAGACTTCTCCAGAAATCATGGGCGGCTTCGAGGCTCGCGTGGGAAGTTACATGATCGAAGACAGCTTAAAATCAAATTTGCAAAAGCTTAATGATTCATTAAAGAGGAGCTCACACTAAATGGAAACACGAATTCGCGCCGATGAGATCAGCCGTATTTTAAAAGAACAAATCAAAGGCTATACTAATAAATTAGAAGTTCGCGAAACCGGTACAGTGCTTTCGGTGGGAGACGGTGTTGCCAGAGTTTTTGGGCTTGAAGCCGCCATGGCAGGGGAGCTTGTTGAATTTCCTGGTCAGATCACTGGGATGGTTCTCAATCTAGAAAAAGACTCTGCAGGTATCGTAATTTTTGGTGAAGACAGAACCATCAAAGAAGGCGACGTTGTTAAAAGAACAAAGCGCATCGTTGAAGTGCCAGTGGGCGACGGACTTTTAGGTCGTGTGGTTGACGTTTTAGGTCGCCCCATTGACGGTAAGGGTCCCATTGTTTCGAAAGAAAATCGCGTTATTGATGTGAAGGCTCCAGGGATTATCAAAAGACAACCAGTTCACGAGCCTCTACAAACTGGAATTAAAGCCATCGATACCATGATTCCCATCGGACGCGGACAGCGCGAATTAATCATTGGCGATCGTCAAACCGGAAAAACGGCCATTGCGATTGATACGATCATCAATCAAAAAGGTAAAAACGTAAAATGCTTCTACGTGGCTATCGGACAAAAGCAATCTACAATCTCATTAGTTGTCGAAAAACTCCGCGCCTCTGGCGCCCTTGAATACACAACAGTTGTTGCCGCGGGAGCTAGCGCTCCGGCACCACTTCAGTATCTTGCTCCTTACGCCGGAACGGCGATGGCGGAATACTATCGTGATAACGGCGGCCATGCGCTGATTGTATATGACGATTTAACAAAACAGGCCCAGGCTTACCGACAGTTATCACTTCTTCTTCGTCGCCCTCCGGGTCGCGAAGCGTACCCGGGAGATGTGTTTTACGTTCACTCTCGCCTTCTCGAGCGCGCCGCAAAAATGTCAGCGGCTGATGGCGGCGGATCACTCACTGCACTGCCAATCATTGAAACACAGGCTGGAGATATTTCTGCCTATATTCCAACAAACGTTATTTCTATTACCGATGGGCAGATCTTTTTAGAAGCAGATTTGTTCTACAAAGGCGTTCGTCCCGCAATTTCTGTAGGTAAATCAGTATCGCGCGTGGGCGGAGCGGCTCAAACAAAAGCCGTGAAGCAAGTTGCCGGAAGTTTAAAATTATCACTTGCTCAGTTCCGTGATTTAGAAGCTTTTGCAGCCTTCGCATCAGATTTGGATCCTGCTTCAAAGGCCCAGCTGGCCCGCGGAGAAAGACTTGTAGAGCTTTTAAAACAATCTCAATACACGCCTTACGAGGTCACTGACCAAGTTGTTTCAATTTTTGCTGCAATTAACGGCTATCTTGATTCAATACCAACCAAAGAAGTTCGACGTTTCGAAAAAGAAATGCTCACGTTCCTAAAGCAGAAGTATGCAAAAATGTACGACAGCATCGCCAAGGAGCAAAAGATTTCTGACGAATCCAAAAAACAACTGGAAGATGCTCTAAAAGAATTCAAAGCAATTTTCGACCCTGCAACGAAGTAAGAGAGAGAAATGGCAAGTTTAAAAGATATTCGCGCACGGATACAAAGCACAAAGAACACTCAGCAAATCACGAGTGCTCTTAAGCTAGTATCGGCCTCTAAGCTGAAGCGTGCGCAAAACAATGTTGTCAATCTTCGGCCCTATGCCAAGGCGCTAAAACAGCTTATTTATGATCTCGCTGCTTCGGAAAGAGCCCAGCACGCGCTTCTCGAAAAACGCAGCAATGTGCAAAACCTTTTGTTGGTTGTTGTATCGAGCGATCGTGGCCTTTGCGGCGCTTTCAATTCGACTATTAATAAATTCACGACCAAGTATTTAGAAGAAAACAAGAATAACTACGCAAAAATTGATGTGGTTTTTGTTGGAAAAAAATCCCGTGACTTTTTCGCTCGCAAAAATCTTCAGGCAGTAGACACAATTACCGATTTGGCTCGTGAGATTTCGTACTCGATGTCTGCGAACATTGCCGAAAAGATTATGAAATATTACCTCGATGGTCATTATGACGAAGTTCGCTTTGTTTATAATGAATTCAAATCCGCAATTTCTCAGGAAGTTCGCTGCGAGACTCTTCTGCCCATCGATCCACTGGCGGATGTTGACACAACAAAAGAAAATAAATTTTCAAAAGACTTAATCGTCGAGCCCGCTCCGCAGATCATGATCGAACAGTTGCTGAAAAAGTATTTTTCTGTGCAAGTGTATCGCTCTCTTTCTGAAAGCGTGGCGGCAGAGCACGGCGCACGTATGACAGCCATGGAAAACGCCACAAAAAATGCTGGCGAAATGATTCGAAATTTAAGTTTAACATACAATAAATTAAGACAGGCTTCGATCACAAGTGAGCTCATTGAGATCACAACGGGCTCAGAAGCTCTCAAGGGTTAAAAAAATGGTAGGAACACGAGGAGATCAAATGGAAACAGGTATCATCAAGCAGGTTATGGGACCGGTTGTTGACGTGGAATTTAAATCAAAAAAACTACCCGCTATTCTTTCAGCGCTGAAGACGACAAATAAGTCGATCGACGACCGAGAAGGCAATCTGGTTTTGGAAGTGGCTCAGCACTTGGGAGATGGAATTGTGCGTACAATTTCCATGGATTCAACGGAAGGTCTTGTTCGCGGGCAAGCGGTTACCGATACAGGTACAATGATCTCAGCCCCTGTTGGCAAAGAAGTTCTCGGCAGAATTATCAATGTCACCGGCGATCCAGTGGATGGCGGCGGAAAAGTTATGGCCAAAGAATACTGGCCCATTCACCGTGAAGCTCCGAAATTTGAAGATCAATCGACAAAATCCGAAATTCTTATGACTGGAATTAAAGTTGTGGATCTTCTTGCTCCCTATGCAAAGGGTGGAAAAATTGGTCTCTTTGGCGGCGCGGGCGTGGGAAAAACAGTTCTCATTCAAGAGCTGATTCGCAACATCGCCACCGAGCACGGTGGATATTCGGTATTTGCCGGCGTTGGCGAAAGAACTCGCGAAGGTACAGATCTTTGGTTGGAAATGAAAGAGTCTGGCGTTCTTGAAAAAACCGCGCTTGTTTACGGACAAATGAACGAGCCACCAGGAGCCCGCTCGCGCGTGGCTTTAACGGGCTTAACGATTGCGGAATATTTCCGTGACCGTGAAGGACAAGATGTTCTTTTCTTTGTGGATAATATTTTCCGTTTTACACAAGCTGGTGCCGAGGTTTCGGCCCTTCTTGGACGTATTCCATCAGCCGTGGGTTACCAGCCAACTCTGGGAACAGACATGGGTACTCTTCAAGAGCGTATTACCTCGACAAACAAAGGTTCTGTCACTTCTGTGCAAGCGGTTTACGTCCCAGCGGATGACTATACAGATCCAGCCCCTGCCACAACATTTACTCACTTGAAGAGTACCCATGTCTGTTCCGAGAGTTGGCTGGTAACCCACGGCTGATGGAATACGTCCAAGAAGGGCCGAAACCTCGGCACCAGCTTGTGTAAAACGGAAAATA
>JAYUKO010000092.1:0-1511 GCA_043764415.1 Bdellovibrionales bacterium
CCAGACGCCAGTGAAGCGTCGATGCTTCGCACGTATTTGGATTGGATGACTGATCTTCCATGGAATAAATCTTCTGAGGATTCTATCGATCTAAAATCTGCCAAAGAGATTTTAGAAACTGATCACTTTGGCCTCGAAAAAGCCAAAGACCGCATTATGGAATTTTTAGCTGTTCGAAAATTAAAACAGACAGTCAAAGGGCCCATCCTTTGTTTCGCAGGCCCTCCCGGAGTAGGTAAAACGTCTCTCGGTAAGAGCATTGCTAAAGCCATGGGGCGAAAATACCATAGAATTTCTTTGGGTGGAGTCAAAGACGAAGCTGAGATTCGTGGCCACAGACGAACTTACGTAGGTGCAATGCCAGGAAAAGTGATCCAAGCACTTAAACAGTGCGGAACTCGCAACCCGGTGTTTGTTCTCGACGAGATCGATAAACTTGGAAGCGACTTCCGAGGTGATCCAAGTGCAGCGATGCTTGAAGTGTTAGATCCTGAGCAAAACGCGACTTTCCGCGATAACTATCTCAATGTGGACTTTGATTTAAGCAACGTATTGTTTATTGCCACAGCAAACGTTCTTGAAAATATTCCTCCTGCTCTCCGCGATCGTATGGAAGTGATTCATCTTTCTGGTTATACAGAAAACGAAAAGCTTTCCATCACAACAGATCACGTTGTAAGCAAGCAGCTAGAAAACAACGGAATCACCGGAGAACAGTGTCGTTTTACTAACGAAGCTCTTGCATATTTGATCGCGCACTACACTCGCGAAGCAGGATTGCGTAATCTCGAAAGAGAAGTGGGTTCGATTTGCCGTAAAGTTGCAAAAATGATCGTAATGGGTGATTTAAAATCCGTAACGATCACTAAAGAAAAAGTCATCGATTACCTTGGTGCCCCTCGCTACTTAAAAGAGGACCGCCTCGAAGAAGACACTGTGGGTGTGTGCACCGGGCTTGCCTGGACACAGGCCGGTGGACAGGTTCTTTATGTTGAAGCTCTTGGAATGAAGGGCAAAGGCGGACTGACTCTTACGGGTCAAATGGGCGATGTGATGAAAGAATCTGCTACAGCAGCCCTTTCCTACGCGCGAGCTCACGCTGAACAATTAGGAATTGAAGACAATTGGTTTGATACTAATAACATTCACATCCACTTACCCGCTGGTGCTGTTCCAAAAGACGGCCCCTCTGCTGGTATCACAATGGCCACAGCGATTATTGGTCTGATTACACAGATCCCGACTCGCAAAGATGTGGCGATGACCGGCGAAGTGACTCTGACTGGACGTGTATTACCAATTGGTGGGGTGAAAGAGAAGTGCCTTGCGGCGTTTAATCACGGAGTAAAAACTGTGATTCTACCCATGGCGAACCAAAAAGATATTTCAGATATCCCCGATGAAATTCGCAGCAAGATGAGCTTTATCTTTGTGGAACACCTCGATGAAGTACTACACATTGCTTTGAACCAAGACAGTAAGAAGTCTGCTTCTCCACGCAAGAAAAAGCA
>JAYUKO010000093.1:0-1507 GCA_043764415.1 Bdellovibrionales bacterium
ATTTTGCCACTCACAAAAGTTGTGCGCCTCAATCCCGGATGCGCATTGGAGTGGGCGCAAAAGCAATTTCAACCGGCGGAACCATTATCATGGATCACACCCGTGGGGCCGCAAGACGTGGATTACAAACCAAGCCCCGAGCAACCGATTCCTGATACGTCCACAATTGCGCAAAAGTTTCCGGCGCTTTCCCCGCAGCAGTTGGAACGCATCCAACGCTTTTGCCAAAGCGAGATTATAAAACGCTATCAGCTCATCGGTCCCCCCGAAGATATTTATTTTCAAAAGCAACGTCTGTGGCGACTCACCGTCTTCGATCACTTGGGACTGCCATCGCACCATTACTACCAACTGTGCGACGAGGAGATGACACCGTTCACGAAAAGTTATGTTACAAGTTCTGCGTTTGGCACTGCAGAGTCCGAGAACGCTGAGAACATAGCGTGGACCACTGAAATCTCCGCCCACAAACTTTATTCGGCTTTAGAAAACGGCGAAAGCCTAAGCTCCCTCTATCTCCGCATCAATGCCCACCGCTTGAGCGGAAAAATCGAAGGCGAACTGCGCGAGGTCAATCACCTCGACGATCCTTTGCTCCGCGCGCTCTATAACGGCGATGCCTTAAGTTATCAGCGGGCGCAATTAAAACGACTGCAAAAATCTTAAAATATTCAGCACCCGAGCTTTTGAGGCCCTCTGTGTCTTGTTTGCGCCACTGGGCTTTGCTAGCTTGTCTGCATGGCAACAGCACTTATTACCGGCGCATCAGGTGGAATTGGTTTTGAACTCGCAAAAGTTTTGGCTCGCAAAAACTTGGACCTTGTCCTTGTGGCGCGAAATCTCGACAAACTCGAAGATCTTAAAAAACAATTGGCTTCATTGAACCGTCGCATCGATGTGATCTCTCTCGATCTCTCGGTACCGGGTTCGGCCGCCGAGCTTTATAAAAAAACGCAAAGCCTCGGCATCAGTGTGGACTACCTTGTAAACAACGCGGGCTTTGGCGAATTTGGGGAGTTTTACCAAATCGATCGCCAGCGCCAGTCGGATATGATTCATCTTAACATCACAACACTCACCGAGCTTTCGCATTTGTACCTAGCAAACATGGTGCAAAAAAAATCAGGACACATCATCAACATCGCCTCCACAGCGGCCTTTCAACCGGGCCCGCGCATGGCCGTGTACTTTGCCACAAAGGCCTATGTTCTGAGCTTTTCCGAAGCCTTGAGCGAAGAGCTCTGCGACACCAATGTATTTGTCACCGCCATTTGCCCTGGCCCCACGCAATCTGGGTTTTCGGATGCGGCCCATCTTGGCAACTCTGATTTATTTAAAAACAAATCCGTGCCCACTTCAAAAGACGTGGCCGAGTTTACCTGGAAGGCCATTCAAAACAAACAAGTGGTGGCCGTGCACGGAATGACCAACTGGTTGCTTGCTCAGACCAACCGCTTTGCCCCGCGCTTTGCGGTCCGTAAAATTGCAAAACAGGTTTTAAAGCGCA
>JAYUKO010000094.1:0-18575 GCA_043764415.1 Bdellovibrionales bacterium
TTGTATAAGGACATCTCTGAGCATCCTTGCTCCCTCCGTTTAATTGTTCTTTAGTCTGTGATCGCTTCCCGTGCAATCACCTCTATTAAAGTCTGACAATGATCGCGTTAACATTCAAGTGCTAAGATTTCAAACTAGACTCGATGAATCATTCGCCTGCAAAGACAAGCAGTTAGATGCGAAGATATTTACGTTAACCTTTTTTTAAGTTCGTGCAACCACTCGGAAACAGCGCGACCTTGGTTGGGAGAAATTCCAAAAACGTCATCCACTTGCCGGCCCCAAGTATGGATTTTTGCCCATCGAATCTCAAGACCTAGATCATGGAGAGCCCGCGCTGCGGAGATCAAAACACCCTTTTTGTCGCTCCCTCTAAAGCTAAAAACCCATTCGTTTTTAGTTTCCGACACAAGGGCGACTTCGGAAAGCTTTGCCCAGTTTTTAGGCTCCTTAATCGCCACTTCCTGCACCAAAGTACGACGTAGCAGCGACAGTGGCTTGTCGGTTTTCACTTCGAACCAATCGTAAACTCCAAGGTCGGGGTCGGTGTGAATATACGCATGGTGAATCGTGACCCCCGACTGCCACAACCGCGTTACGTATTGCAAAAATAATCCCGCTTCATCTTGCGGATGGTAAAAACGGATCCATGTTCCCTGCTTTGCGCGCGAGATACACACCACGGGTGGAACGTTTTTTTTCGCGAGCACCGTGGTGAGATCTTTGACTAAGTCTTGGGGCTTCAGCGACATTAAAATTCCCGGATCCAATCGCTGAAGTAACGCTGCATCGATGTTTTTCTTTTGAAAAACTTTTTGCATTTCAAAAAACTGCGCCCCTTGCGGAGCTTCCATGGATTGTACGAGCTGAAAGATCAAGCGCTCTTTCCACTCGGTCCACGCATCGGGGTTGGTGGCATAAATATCGATGGCGGTAAAAATAGCCAGACGACGAAGGCGTTCCCCGTGCACTCCCCGATCGTACAAATCCTGCCACACTTGCGGCGAATGGGGGTCTTTGCGAAAGGCGGCAGTTGAAAGCACCAGATGATTTTCCACCATCCACGCCACCTCTTCGGTGAAAGCTTTCGTGTGACCTAAGCGTGCGAAATCTTTTTCCACAAGCTCTTTACTCTCGATGGAATGATCCTTCTGCCGGGCTTTTCCCAAGTCATGATAAAGGGCTGACCATAACAAAATATCCCAATCGCTCGCCGTCCATGCTTTTGAATACTGCGCCAGTTTGCCAATGAGCTTGGGAGTATTGTGCACCCGCAGCACGCGACGAACCGCCTGAAAGATGTGCGCATCCACAGTGAAGCGGTGGTACTGATCGTGCTGAACCACGCCTTTAACCACCAAAAATTCTGGCAGGATTTTCATCAGCAGCTGTGAGCGAAAAAGGGCCAGCAATGAGTTTTCTTTCAGCTGCACATTAAAAAAGGCTTTGAGGGCGTGTGCGTAGGCAAACTCGCCCCCGTCTTGAAATTGTAAAACGCGCGCCTGAAATAAAAGCGAAGGATCTTTTTGCAGAACACTCAAAGCTTGAGCCACTGATTTTACCTCCGGAACGTTTGCCAGCGCTTTTTCCGAACTGCTTGCCATGTCGAAAATCAAATCACAATAAAAACTGCCGCGCGCGAGAACGTTTTGCAGTTCCCGCATAAAATCCGCTTGGGTTTTAAAACCAAACCACAGTGAGATTTCTTTTTGGTGGCTTGCCACCAAGGTATCTTGAAAGCCAAGGAGATTTAATTTTTGCCGTACCGTCATTAAAAAGGCTTTGAGCTGGGCCAGGTCCGCAAAAATTTGCCCCTGGGAATTCATTTTTTCGGGAAACCAAAATCGAATCATCAAGGCTTGCTCGATGTCACGTAACCCCCCGGGCCCAAACTTGAGCTGTGGCTCGAGATAATTGGCGATGGAGTCGTGACGAACGTTTCGACGCTTGCGTTCCACAGCGAGCTCTTTGATGAGCTTTTGGCGGAATTTATTCCGCTGGTCGTACACTTTGGTTTTTTGTTGTTGCAAGGCCTGTGCAGCTTCTTTGGTAAAGGGGCGGGCCCAAAACAGGGCGTTGGATTCAAACAGCGGACTGTCGGCGCTCCAGTCATTGGGATTTTTAGGAAAGCGGTATTTAAATTCGATGCCTTGCGCGTCGGCCTCTTGAATCACATTTTTTACGGAGTCTTCAGTACCGCAGAAAATCACATCCAAATCGGACAGCGGACACAGCTCTCCCCGCCCCCAGGATCCTATGGCAATGGGATGGGCCTCTTTCCAGGAAGGAAGCCCGCGCAGGCGCCCTTCGATGTTGAGCGACAGCCACGACGAAAACTCTTGGGACGGAAACGACTGCCCTTCCCAAAAGTCGCTACTGGGCGGAACCATCGGCGGCAGCAGCAACTGCTGCGCATCGGTAAAGTCGTCGGATGTGAGAAACGTTTTTGTGGCCATTGACTGATATTTTAGACGTGTTTGCTAGTATTGTACAACAGCTCAAACCTAGGGAGTTGAAAAATTACAAAGCTGCTGCTCCATCTCGCTCAGCAAATTGAGCGGAATGGGATTGGTGAGCAAGCGCGCTCGGCCATAATATTCAAGACCTACGCTGTCACACATTTTTTTCATTGGTACCCGCAACAAAGCGCAGGTGTTTGTGCCGTTCTGCTCGATGACGACTAGCAATTTTACGGCGGAGGCCGTGATCACTAACGGATACGGTGAAATGTGCAAAGGGGTTGGGTCCACGCCGCTAGCTTTTAAGTAATCAAAAAAGACGCCTGATTTGTCTTCGGACGAAAACAAATAATTAGTTAAACTTTCAGAGTACATTTGCGGCTTAATTTCGTAATCGAGACACGTTGCTTGGGCATTTAACGAAGCAAACAATAAAGCAAATACGATTTTTAACATGGGACCTCCAAAGATTTTTAGCTAACGTTGCTTAGAGCAACCTGAATGCCACTTGTACGGCGGTAAAACTTATGGTGATCGCCAGCTGTTGGCTAAATTTTAGACGGTCAAGTAAATGTTACTAGTTCAATTCTTGCTGCCACTGGGCAAGCTTATTGAGCGCATCGAGCGGGGTCATTGTTTGCAAGGAAAGATCTTTCACCTGTTGCAAAAATTTTTCCACGCGGGGATCCACCTCGGGTGGGGCAACTTCGTTTTCTGTTGCCTGTGCAACTGCACTCCACAGGTCTAATTGCTGGGTGCTTCCGCTAGACTCTGCGGTTGTTGTTGCGGCTTCCAGGCGTTGCAATAAAGCTTCTGCACGCTTTGTCACGCTTGCAGGAAGTCCCGCCAAGCGCGCCACTTGAATTCCATAGGAGCGCACCGCGGGGCCTAACAACAAGGTGTATAAAAAGCGCAATTGGCCTTTATCTTCATGAATGGCCATGTGCGAATTCACAAGATCCGCGTGCACCTGCGATAGCTGCGTGAGCTCATGGTAGTGAGTGGCAAAAAAGATCATGGGCTTTTTTTGCGTGAGTAGATATTCCAAAATCGATTGCGCTAAACTTAAGCCGTCGTAGGTGGAAGTTCCCCTGCCCACTTCGTCCAAAATCACCAGCGACTGCTCCGTGCTTTCTTTCAGCATTTGCGCAGTCTCTTTCATTTCCACCATAAAGGTAGACAAGCCCTCGTTAAGGAAATCACTGGCTCCGATGCGAGTAAAAATTCGATCGTAAATGGGCAACAGCGCGCTCTTGGCAGGAACAAAACTTCCCGTCTGCGCAAGAATGGCCGCGATGGCCACTTGTCGCATGAGCGTACTCTTTCCCGCCATGTTAGGACCAGTGAGTAAAAGGCATTGGCCGTTTTTTAAAATAATATCATTGGGAACAAACGAAACAGCTTGTTCGATCACAGGGTGACGCGAGCTTCTTAAAACAAGTTCGAAAGGAATTTTACGGTCAGCTCCGCCGTCGGATTTGTCAGAGGCTTCGTCGACGGCTCTATCGGCAATGCTCAAGGCCCCGTTGAATTGTGGTCGGCAGTAGTTATTCTCGAAAGCCTGCCAAGCCAACCCGCAAATCACATCGAGTTCGTTTAAAAACTGCGCTAATTTTAAAAATATGGACATCTCTGCCAGCAAATCACGCTTGAGCTGCTGATAGATTTCAATCTCAAGCTCAGCACGGCGAGTGCGCGCGGTGACCACTTTTCGCTCAAGCTCTGCTAACTCATCAGTGGTGTAGCGTTCGGCGTTGGTGAGGGTTTGCTTTCGTTGATAGCGATCCAAAGGAACTTTTGCGGTGTGCGTGTGAGTGACTTCAATGTAGTAGCCAAACACATTGTTGTAGCGAATTTTTAAACTTGATATTTGCGTAAGCTCTTTTTCTTTTTGCTCCAGCGCTAAAACCTGGCTTTGACTGTCGGTGGAAAGGCCGATGAGCTCATCGAGCTCGTCGCTCACACCTTTTTGAATCAACCCGCCCTCGCGGAAATTTTGCGGCAGCTCGTCGACAAAAATTCGATCCATCTCGCGATGCCAAAACTGAACTTTGTTTTGCACTTCTTTTTGCTCGGGAAAATAATTTAAAATGCTGTCGATGTTTTGCAGCGTGCTCGCGAGAGTTTTTAAATCCCGTGGATGGGAATTGGGATGAGAGATTTTGCCAAGCCGACGTTCAAAATCGCCCACGCCGCGTAGGTTTTGTCGGATATCCTTCAGTGCTTCGTTGTTGGCAAGCCAAAGCTGAATTTGATCCAGACGCTCGGTGATTTTCTTTTCACTTCGGAGCGGAAAACACAGCCATTGTTTCAGCAGCCGGCTTCCGCCCGCCGTGAGCGAGCGATTGATGGCCTCGAACAGCGAGCCTTTGATGTCGCCTTTGTAGGTTTTGAACACTTCGAGGTGCCGCAAAACATCAGGCCCCAGCTGCAAACGGTTTTCATACTCGCGGGCTTCGAAGGGGCGCAGGGTTTTTACGATGTCCTCACCTTGCATATAGAGAGCGTAGCTCACGAGGCGCGCACTCGATTGGGCCAAAAAATTTTTAGCAGCTCCGATATCATCGTGCACTGTGCAAACGGCGATTTGCAAAAATTCTTCGCCCAGGGTTTCTTTTTGCGAAGTAGATAAAACTAATTCGACCGGTTGAAGAATTTTTAGCAAAGCGAGCTGCTCGGTTTTTTGCGAAACTGGATAGTAAAACGCTTCGCCCGTGGTGGGCTCTAAAAAGCTAACGGTTTTTGCATCCACTGCCGCGATGTAATTAAATTGAAAAACATCCAAGGTGTCGGGATCAAACACCATGCCGGGACTTAAAATTCGCGTCACCGCCCGCTTCACAATTCCTTTGGCGTGTTTGGGATCCTCGATCTGATCGCAGATCGCCACCTTAAGGCCGTGGGCCAAAAGCCGATTGATATGGCCCGCGATGGAGTGATGGGGCACGCCGCACATAGGAGTCTGATCCGCCGATTTTTTATTTCGCGACGTCAGCGCCACACCCATGATGGGCGCAGCGGTTTGTGCGTCTTCGTAAAATATTTCGAAAAAATCGCCCATTCTGAATAGCAAAATTTTATCCTGGTGAGCAGATTTGATCTCCCAGTATTGCTTCATCAGTGGTGTTTGTTCGGTGTTGGATTTCCCCATGAATTAGGGGTAACTTTGCCAGTTTGCACCGTCAAGGAGTTGGTGGGATTTTGAAGCGGAAATTTGGCAGAAATGCCGAGGTGGAGTGGGATCTTACGAGGCCATGCCTATTGCCAGCAGCTTTTCTCATGGGATTGCCTAATTAATGTGCTAGTCACATCCGCTACGGTGGTGGAGTGGCCAAAAGTCGCTACCCGCATCCGCCCCTTAGAAAAAACTGCAAATCGCCACCCTCATCCTCTATGGAGGTGAGTCGTGCTAATTTATTTTATTAGAAGAAATGTACCCACGTTGAGCAACAAATAACTTTATGAACACAAAAGGCTTTCCCAATCAGGAGTCCTAAAAAGAAACTATCTCGGAGTTTTTCTTAGGTACAAAAATTATCAAATAAAAGGAAGGATTCCTTTTGAGTAGGTATAAACTCCTGATTGGGAAAGCCTTTCGTTTGCATGCAGTAAGTTCTAAGAAATTAATATTTCATTTGCACAGTGCTTCAATGCGAACAAATACCTTTTTAAATTGACACGTATTTCGTGCACGCAGAATTTGCTTGGCTAAACTTTGCAAAAAAGCACGCCTCGCTTGGCAAGTGTTTTTCGATGCGACCCACCGCTGGCTTTCTAAAGAGTTACAGAGCTAGTTTTTGAGTTTCCCAATTGTGTCCATATTTTTTGGATTTCACAAAAAAACCCATTTTAAAAATCGTGTTATAAATTTTTTGAAAATAAACATTCACATCCGTAACGGAGGTAAAAATGATCGTAGAACATTTATCAAGTTTGGAACTACTGGAAAGGTTCGGCAAACTCGTTCGCACCGAAAGAAAAATTACCCATCTGATTTTGGAGTGTATTGCCGAAATTGACCACCGTAAAATATATCTGCAAAAAGCCCATTCCAGTTTGTATGAATATTTGATCAAAGAATTTGGTTACAGCCCATCCGCCGCTCTTCGGCGAATTGAATCCGCTAGACTTTTGCGAGAAGTTCCCGAAATGGCAGAAAAGATTGAGACCGGGGCACTTAATCTTTCGCAGTTGTCCAAAGTGCAGCAAGCCATCCGCGCCGTGCAAAAAACCGAGCAGCGAAAAATGAGTCTGCCGGAGAAACGCGAGCTCATCCTAAAGATCGAAAACACGACTCAAGAAAACACCGAATTGATTTTAGCGCAGGAATTACATCTCCCCGCGGAGGTCGAGAACAAAACAAAAGTCCATCGTGACGAGTCCGTCACTTTGACAATGACGTTGAGCAAAGAGCAAATGGAGCTTTTGCAAAAGGTAGGAAACCTCATCTCCCACGCTGTGCCGGAGAAAAAATGGGCGGACGTGGTTTGCTATTTAGCTAAGAAGGAGTTGGATCGTCGCACGAAGAAAAAAAGCGAAATTCCTCAAACTGAAGTGATCCGAAACACCGGGCATGAAACTAGGGCAATAACACCTTCGCCACTTCAAAAATCTAATCCTGCAACAATTCGAAAACCAATTCCTTCCGTACTTCGAAAAACTATCCTACATCAAGCGGCGCACTGCGAATTTAAGGACGCCAAAACGGGAAAACTCTGCGGCAGCCAGAGGTTTTTGCAAATCGATCACATTGTTCCGGTCTGGGCAGGGGGCACTAACGAAGCAAAAAACCTTCGGACTCTTTGCGCCGATCACAACCAATTCAAGTATCTCCAGGAAGCGGGGCTCCATCCGTGGCGGATGTGATGGAATCTGCACAATTCCACCCGCGAATTTACAACATCCCCATTAACTAAAACCACTGACCAAAAACTTGTCGCCATGACAGAGGTTCGACACTTTCCAAAACTTACCCAATCCCCTAAAATTTCTTCAGAAAATCAAATTTGTGGTGCCCCTCTTGCAATTACCTATTAGTAATTGGCTATGTTCACCTGGAAAGCAAAAAGGACGGATTCTATGAGACCATTTTTGTTACTCACCATCGCGCTAACCGTCACCGGTTTTTTAACTTCGGCCAACGCCAACTCCACCGCCCCCCAAGAACGTTGGGAAGGCTACCGCAGGGCCGATAGCGCTGAAGTCCAAAACCTCAATCTGCCGTTTCAGGATTTTGCTGAAAATGCAGTTTTGGAGATGGAGACAGTTGGAGCAACAAAAACTGCAGGCGAGCGCTTCGAAGTCATTGATGTTGAAACTGTTGCCCAAGAAACTAATCTCAGTGTGCTCACGGACCCTAATAACAAAATTCCGTTTCAAATTGAAACATGTCGCAAGCAAGGACTTCGATACTGCCCCGTTCTAAGCTATACAAACAAAAATACGACTTTTTTTAACCGCGGACGTTTTGTTTCATGTCGTCATGGATTTCATAACTGGTTAAGTCTTGCATCGCAACTCAATGGTAATCGGTCTGTAAGTAGCATCTCCCCTCCTGTTATTCTTAGAAACGCGAGAGGAGAAGTTCTTTATAATTCTGGATACGACAGAAAACCACAATTGCGTTTCAGTACCATAAACGATGACTCGCGTTTGAACTATCAAACCCACGACGTATCTTATCCATCACGTGAGGTCGGTCGCGCTGTTGCTCATTCCGACTATGTTGAAATGACGTTAGGTGAACGCATCGTTAATGATTATGCGGTCACAGAACGCACTGCTGGAATAAACAATCTTCGCGCGCACGAAGAGACCTACCTTTTGGGTTATGCCGTCCGAACAAATAGTTTTCCAAACGGTCCAGGCGATGCTCCGGGCCGTACCCTCATGGTTTCTAATGGACGCGCACTGGATCCATTCCCTGCTTATTCAATGCTACAAATTAGTAATTTTGGTAGCCCTGGCGCGAGTGGAGGACCTACATTGACTGCCACTGGGGAATTGGCGGGTGTTAACTGTCGTGCAACATCTGAGCAGAATCCGTCAGACGTTCGTACTTATACATTACCCTTAGGGAGCACTCTTGCGAAAAGCCACTGGCGAACAATTGAGTATCCGACCGATGCACAGCTCGCATCGTTAGACGCCGCACAAGGTTCCAATGTTAGTCAGTAAATAAATTAAAGATCTACTTCCAGCATTCCGTCGTGATCAACTTTAAATACTTCAGAACTGCCTAAATGATTTAAAACATCTTGAATTTTTCCCCGCACGATACCACCAGGCATCGTTTTATGTGGAACACTTGCAATTCCACGGTCACCAGCGTTAGCACGAACACGTCGAACACCACCACTATCAGTTTCCCAAACTTCTTCCGTAGGTTGTCTGCGCGATCCTTGTAATTTGCCAGTTAACGCCAATAAACATTGCGGATTGCCATCGCAGTTAGCCGCAGCAATGCCTGTACGCGTTTTACGAGGACAGTTGGGTCCTTTACAGGGAGTTGAGCGTTTTGCTACTGAGCGCGCAGCTGCTCCAGCAGCACGGCCACCTGCCGTTCGATAGTAGCTATCGGACCGCATCGCTGTTGTCATGGAAGATTCCAGCGACGCTGGTGCGGCAGGACGAGACGATGCCATCATACGACCTCCACCAAAATCAAAAGAACCACCTCCACGCGAAGCACCACCGGGTGCTGCCACATCCATCGCAGGTCGCGATCCTCCGGCAACAGGTGCCGCTGGAGTTTCAGCTCCACGCAGAGCCGAGGGCGAAATTTGCCCCGAACCTGGAAAGGCTAAGGGACGTGAAACGGGACCTGTTGAGTTATCCGAGTAAGAGCCGCGGCTGGATGAGCCACCGTTACTCACTTCGCCGCCACCCATACTGCTAGAAGAAGCCATGCCGCCGGGTGGAGTATTCATCGCACTTTGCAAACCAGCAAAGTTGCCAGGCTGGTAAGGCACCGGCTCGTTGGGTTGCACTGGCGTAACAACTTGCTGATCGTTATTTGTATCCGCGGGCGGTGCTTGAGCTGCTGTATCTTGCGTTTCACGACCGGTATCTGGCGCAGTGTCAGGGGTGGCTTCACTTGGAGGCTCGACTCCTAAATTATCGGGACGAGGTTGAGGTCTTACTCCCGAGAATTCTGCATTGGACGAACCCTCGAAGCCTGATACTGGAGCTCCTAGAGGATCGCTCTCCCGGGGAAAATTTCCTGATCTATCCGGAGGAGGTACGAAAGCCGCCCCTCCAGCACCACTCTGAAAGAACACTGGAGTAGATGCCTGCGAACTTCGCGACTTCGCTTCGCTGGACAGCCAGTCCCATGCTTGTGTGCCGTAGGAGGTGGCGGAATTGGCTAGGTTGGATACGGATGCTTTTATGGCGCCGAAGTAACTTTCGTCTTCATTTTGCGCCGTTGTTCCCACACCGCAGTTGTTCATCGTCTGCAACATTGTTTGTTTTAAGGACGTAATATTCTCGCATCCGCTGAGATGAGGATTGCAAGCTAATCGACAAGAACGCAACGCTTGTGAAATTTGAGAGTCTGTAGAACTTGGATTGTTGGCTCTCGCTGCGGTGCTACTCGCACCCGCGCAAGCTCTCAAGACTGCGTCTGCATTGCAAACCCTCTCCTGAATCGGCTCTGGATCGGGCTCTGCGGTGCCGCCAATGATTTCTTTCATGTGTCGTACTTCTGCCAAACGTCGGAGTTCAGCGGCCTCCGCTTCGTGTTTTTTATCTGCCACGCACGCGGCGTAATGATCTACGCCGAGTCGCATTCGAGGTGAGCATTCATCGTCGATTTGTTGATCTTCTTGAGTAGGACCTGTAGATGTTGGACCAGTGGCCGCATCAACAGGAATTCTTCCATGGGCCAAAAATAAATTTAGAACTAATAGAGAAAAAAGCATAGTTCCCCCGACAATGATCTATCGGCGAACCTGCGGAAAAAATTGAGGCTTTTGTCGAGCTCTGTATCAGTGTGAGACACAAATGTGCGCTGCAGGCGAAAAAAGCGTGCGGCACCTTTTAGGAGAGGGCGGTGATAAGTTTTTGGTAGATGCCGTCGAAGCCGCCGTTGCTCATGACGAGGATGGTGTCGCCGGGTTTGGCGTTTTTTTGAATCTCCGTGATGATTTCGGTGACTCCCTCGCACAGGAAGGCTTTTTTGCCGTGCTGTTCGATATCTTGCACCAGTTTTTCGCTGGAGAATCTTTGCTCCAAGGGGATTTTTTCCTGCGCGTAGGGTTTGGCAATGTAGGTAAAATCGGCCGAACGAAAGGCTTTGGCGTATTCTTCTTGAAAAATATTTCGGCGCGAAGTGGCCGATCGGGGCTCGAAAACCGCGTGAACATTTTTTTGCTCAGGTCGACCGCGGAACGTGGAAATTGTTTTTTCGACGGCTGTTGGATGATGGGCAAAATCTTCGATGATTTGAATTTGATTGGGCTCGCCGATGAGCTCCTGTCGGCGTTTTACACCTTGAAAGCTGCGGAAGGCTTTGTCGATATCCACCGACCACCCCAGGGATTTTACCAAGGCAAACACCGCTGCGGCGTTGTCGACGTTGTAAATTCCAAACATCGGCAAGAAAAAATTAAACGCGTGCTTTTGATAGCGCAAAGTAAACTCAACGCCTTCACGCACTGCTTTTTTGGAAGCGATTTGAATATCCGCCTGGTCGCTCTCGCCATAGGATATTTTTTGCGCGGAACACTCAGATAGCATGCTGCCAATGTTTGCATCCTCCAAGTTGTAAACCAAAACTCCATCCTGCGGAATTAGCTTTAAAAGTTGCACGAACGCCGACTTCACATGGTCGAGATCCTTATAAATGTCGGCGTGATCAAATTCAATGCTGGTTAAGATCACCGAGCGCGGTTTGTAGTGAATAAACTTTGGAACTTTATCAAAAAACGCGGTGTCGTACTCATCGCCCTCGATGACAAAATGATTTTTTAGCGGAATCTGAAACGAGCGTCCGTAATTTTTTGGAATCCCGCCCACCATAAAGCCTGGAGCCAACCCCGCCTGATCCGCTACCCACGCCATGAGCGACGTGGTCGTGGTTTTTCCGTGGGTTCCTGCGATCACGATACTGTGGCGCTGGGCGATTAAAAACTCACTCATGGCCTGTGGCAAACTCATGTAGGGAATCTTTTTTTCCATCAGCGCCACGGCTTCGGGATTGTCCCGAGAAATCACATTGCCCACGATCACTAGTTGCGGTGTGGGATTGAGGTTGTCGGCACTGTAGCCCGTCTTCACTGGTATTTTGAGTTTTTCAAGCTGCAAAGACATTGGCGGGTAAAAATTTTGATCGCTTCCCGTGATTTTAAAACCTTGCTCTTGCAAAAGACCGGCTAGACTTGCCATGGCTGTTCCGCAAATACCCATAAAGTGAACGTGTGCGCCTTTTTGTATCGTCATATTAATCCCAATCCCTCGCAAACCCAATCGTGGATTTGCGGGCGTACTTTTTTAAAAAGTTCATTTGATCGTACAGGATGAATTCGATTGGAAAGGAGAATCACCATTAAGTCTTTTTCGGGATCCATCCAAAACGAAGTGCCTGTAAATCCAGTGTGTCCAAAACTCTGCGAAGAAAAATACCGGCCGCAACTGGCACTTCCCTCGGTAGGGAGCATAAACCCCAGGGACCAATCGCCTTTTTTTGCGGGAAAACAACGCTCGGTAAACTTTTGCACCAGCGGTGCCTCGGCCCAAACATTTTTATGTCCGTAAAATTCATTGCGAAACCACAGCGCCCATTCGGAAACTGCGCCCACCGAGCCAAACAGTCCCGCATGGGGAGCCACGCCACCCAAGGCCCAGGCGTTTTCGTCGTGAACTTCGCCTTGAATAATTTTTCGTCGCCACGGACAATTTTCGGTGGGCGCATATTTATCTGCGGCAAATAGTGGCTGATTTCCGTCATGAAAATGCATTTTATCTTTTTTAAAAACCACCGAGGAGATTTCGTCCCAGAGTTCGATCCATTTTTTTTCGTAAACGGATTCCAGCAGAAAACCCAAAAGAAAAAAATCAATGTCCGAATAGACTGCTTTGTCCTTTTTTTGCGAAGGTGGTGTTTCGAGAAGTTTGTTTTTTAACTGCAGCTTTCTGAATTCCACCTGAGCATCGAGATCGAGCATTTTATAAAAGGGCTGCCACCACTCGTTGCCTGCAGAATGGCTTAGCAGATCTTTGACCACAATTGGATGGGTGTACCATGGGGTGTATTTAGCAAGCGGACGAAACAAATCTATTTTGTTGAGGTGCACCGAACGCATCATCCACGGCACTGTAAAAAATATTTTGGTGAGCGATGCGAGGTCGTAATAGTCCCAGGTCTTTCCCCAAGAAGTGTCACAAACCATTTTTCCTTGATGGTAAGCTCGCAATAAAAAACCTGGCGTGGCATTCGTTGGGATTGTGGAAAACTTTTCCTGTAGAGAGGATTCGAGAGTCTTCATACGTTAAGCCCCGTGCTCACCGTCAACTCGAAACTGGTACTGATTCTTTTTAAATGAGCTTCAGTTTCGAAGGGTAAAAATTGGGAGTTGGCAATATGCCCGCTGGGAACCATGGAGAACACTGGAAAACTTTGGCGCTGGGAAAATTCTTTCAGAATTTTTTTGCTTAAATCTCTCCCGTCGGGTTCCGTACCGCCAACAAAGGGCCCCAAAATCACGGCCTGGACGCCGCGAAAAACCTGCGCTTGCGTAAAATGTTCGAGGACGCGATCAATTCTATAGCCGCGCTCGCCGATGTCTTCGATAAATAGAATTCGATTTTTTAAATTTAATTGATTGGCCGTTGCCAATGACGATTGCAACGTGATCAAATTTCCACCGATAATTTTAGAGTTGAGTCCTCTCACCTTTTCGGCCGAGCTGTTGAGGGGCTTTATATTTTTAAAAATCTGTTCCGGCAAACGACCGCCGAGAAGCTGACGCGTTTTTGTAAGCATGGCAGGCGCCAGTTTGTGGAGCCTGTCCAAATGCGGACCATGCCACGAGGGCCAATGCCATTTTTGATTGAGATGTTGGTGCAAGGTGGTGTTGTCGCTAAACCCGATAAAAAGTTTTTTCGCTCGGGGTTTTTTGAGCTTTTGTAAAAATGGAACCAGATGCAAACTTCCATAACCTCCGCGCACCGCCCAGATAATCGACTCTTCGCGAGATGAAAGCGCGTTGCGCAGGGATTTCCAGCGAGTTTCTCGACTGCTGGCGCAGATAGGATGATCACCGGTGAGCAGGTCTTTAGTCTGGTGTTCAGTCGTCGAAAACTCAAAACCCCAGGTTTTCAAAAGCTGCATAGACTTTTGGAGGTCCTCAGGATCAAAGGGCATCCCAGATGCCACCACATGGATCAATTTTGTGCACTTCATGAACTCTCCTCGACCTTTTTTAGCGTCGACTGGACCCAACTGCAGCGTGGGCACCCAAAAACAGGCTAATTTATTGAAAAACCTTTGTAAAGATCAATTCTGATTCCTCCGATGAGCTCTTGTATGAAGAGCCTACTTTGGAAAGAAGCATTCAACATCCCCAAGGATTCTGAGCACTCTCTGCTAGAAATTCTGCGTTCTGGTTTTATTAACGACGAAGCCTACATTCAATGGGCTTCCGATACTTATCAATTGCCCGTCGTCGATCACGACTTTTTTAAAACCATCACTAATCACAAACTTTTGCTCGAAGTTCCATCACCACTTTGGAACGAAACATTTTTCCCCGCTCACAGTTGGGAAAATACGCTTTACATCGTTTGCCTAGAGCCGCAGGAAATTCAGTTGGATCAGCCCCATTGCTTTGTACTTGCTTCTTTATTCCGCATGGAAACCCTGTGGAACAAGATGGAAAAACAAGCACTCAATACCGAAGCTCCGAAAGATATCTCTGGAATAGAATACGAAAGCACCATCGAGCTCAACAGCACCGACATCGATGAGAAGCTCACCTCCCCTGACTTTTCCTTTGATAGTTTGATCACACCGCAAGAACCTGTAGCGGAAATGCCAGCAACTCAAGAACTCGAATCTTCAGAGTCTCCGCAAATGGAGACTTCTGCCCCCGCGCCAGCAATCAACGCACCTTCGGAAGCGATCTCCTTTTCCGAAGTTGTGCCATTTACCTCTGTGAAGCCGGCGCAAAAAGATAATGTTTACGAAGACAGTAAAATTACGTCTTTGTTTTCGCACGTAGATTCCTCCGCACAAATCTCCATTCCCGACTTTATTATCGATGAACTCACAAGAGCCACGCCCGAGCCAACGCCGGCCGACATCGAACGGACGCAGTTTTTCGAAAAAGAAACTACAAATGTAGTGCCTTTTGAAAAAGGCCGCGAAATCACCTTTACCAACACCAAAACAATCATGCCGTTTCCCGAACGCTCCACGCACTTTAGTTTTTTGCGAACTGTGTTTTCCGAACAAGTGATTCTTGAGGCCCGCGGAAAAATCAAAGAAAACTCAGATCCCCATCAAGCACTCATCTGCGCCTTCCACATTTTGAAGGACTATTATAAAAAATTAATGTGGGCCGTTCGCGACCAAAAAGGTGCGGTTTACCCCATCGCCAGCAACTCCATGTGGGATTTTTCGGAAGAAGCGTGGAACACTCCCATTGATTTTAAAAGCCCAAATCCATTTCGCATTGCCAAGTTTACCGCCAAGCCCTACCACGGCGAGGTTTATCCAAACCCCATCAACGAACGCTTCTTTCAATTGTGGAACAACGGCAAATACCCGTCTGTTTTAACCGTGGTGCCGGTAAAAATGCAGGGCAAGGTCTTTGCCTACTTCGTCGGTTGCGAACCAGCACTGCACTTCCACCCGCAAAATAGTTTGGACATCATGCAGGCCACCTGCGACGAGCTCATCCAAACCTTCATCACCATCCACAAAGAACTCAATCCAACCCCTAAAGCCTCTTAAAGCAGTAGGCCCGCCTACCGAGTGTCCCTTTTACATTCTTTTCAAGACAACTTGTCTTAAAAACGCATTCTTTATACATAAAGCGCATAGCATCTCAGGAGGCAGATCTTGGAAAATGTATTCTATCTTATCATTGCGGCCTTGGTTTCTTTGCATCAGTACTTGCCCTCTGACGGCTCCGCTAAAAAATACTTCGAAGACGTTCACTCCGTGAATTTGCAAAATGCTTTGCCCGCTGCAAATCAAACTTGCTTGTACCTTTACGACCTTTCTAAAGAGGCTGGTTTAGAAAAGCTGCAAGACAAAGGACCTCTTGGGTTCTTAGCAGGAAAAATTCTCAATGGTAGCAATGGTCTGCCTCTCCTTCTCTCGTTCATCGAAAAAGAACCGCTCGCCAGTCGATTACTGCGATCGCAGATCGAGCCGTCGGCGCTGAAGACTTTTCTCAGCAATCTTTGTTCGCAGGAATTCAACGACCAAACGTTTTCACCCATGTTCAAAAAAAATGCGCTTGCCTTCATTGAAAGTGAAGTAGGCGTTCTCAAAGAGGAGCAACTCAAATCTTTGGGGGCCCTGCAAAATTTGGCCACCTACAAAATATTTGATCAGTCTCAGCGCGAACTGCCGCTTCCGCCCTCCATGCAGCGCCAGTGGGTGCCTTACGATCAAATCAGTAAAACGCTTGTGCTGAGCTTATTAGTGACTGAGGATGACCAATTTTTTGCCCATAACGGGGTGAGCCTTCGCTCCGTCGGACGGATCGTGAAGGAATCCATGTCGGAGGAAAACCCAACCGGCGGATCAACGATCACAATGCAGGTTCTTAAAAATTTATTTTTTGCCGAAAATATCACATCTCAAAGGGCTGAATTAAAAAGCGGCGTCATGCGCAATCTGCTTCGAAAAGTTCGGGAATGGTACTGGGCAAAACCGTTTGAAACTCAATTTGCAAGAAATGGCGAAGTTTTCGCACACAAAGAAAAAGTCTTAGAAATCTATTTTAATCTTGTGAATTTTGGCTATGGAATACAGGGTCTGCACCAAGCGGCCGAATTTTATTTTAATAAAACGGCCCGCGAACTCAGTGCTGCTGAAGCCGCCTTTCTGACCACCTTGTTAAAGCGCCCTGCCTACTACGCGGATCCTCTCAACTACGAAGGATACACCAAGCCTCGACGAGACAACTACGTGATTGACCGTATGGTGGAGCTTTGCCAAACAAAGATCAACGAAAGCCCCAACCTAGAAATCACATTGATGCTCATCGACCTTTGCAGCCAGAGCGGGCTTGATGGAATCACGCCGCAAAATATTGAAATCCTAAAGAAAACGCCTCTTCCGCAATGGAAACTGCAAGCTCCAGAGGCCGTTCAATTAAACATCGAGAAGAGTTTGCGAGACCTCGCAGTCGACTCACTGGTTCCGTTCAGTCTACAGGCGCAAAAAGAAACGCAAAACTTTGTGGAAGGACAAGTGGGTTTCTATCCGCAGCTACAGGTCCACACGACCTTAAATCCAGATTTACAAGCCATCCTCGCTCAAGTGGTGCGACAAAAAATAGACGATTACGATAGCACACGCAACGGACGCCAAGGCTATATGCATGCTATGGATGATCGTGGACGAAAGGCGCAGGTCGTGACGGAGGATTTGGGTTTTACGTTTCTTGCGAACATTCGTCGGTTTGTTGAAAGTCAAAGCACTGCGGATGGAGTTTTGCTTTTTGCTGTTCGCCTTGGTAATGAAAGCTCAGGCCTACGCTGGACGCTGTCCCCCGAGGACATCACCAATGCAGGCGCTCGCCTCCGTGAACCGCCAAGCACCTCGCTTGCGGATTCTATCTTTAGGACCATGGCTGCGAAATCGACGCAAATGGGAGACGTCCTGTTCGTTCGCCTCCGCAACAATGATTTTCAAGTGTTTAACACGAACGAAGTGCTGGCGACGCTTGATTTAGGAAATGAAAAAGAAAGTGAATTTCGCGAGTACTATGGAGCCACGGGATTGCGAGAGCGAATTTTGAAATCGGCCCTTGCGCGGTTGGTGCAGACAAAACCGCGCGACCACTTGATTCCTTTACTCCGACTCAATGGGATCGATTTTTTTAACGAAGACTTGCAGAAAGTGAACGTCGGAGCGGCAGATGGTAAAAAAGTTCAGACCGAGTCTCTTGATGAATGCAATTTTTTTTGGGCGCGCGAAACCATTGCCGATAACGGCGAAAACACCTATCGCCTTGAAGGAGCTAAACTGCAAGCGGCCGTAATGGTTGTCAACAGTCAAACGGGAGAAGTGCTCGCCAACTTTGCAGGCTACGACCCATTAAAGTCGGCTTACGATCGCAGTGTCATGATGAAGCGACCTTACGGTTCCGTGTTAAAGCCATGGCTTTACTATTTAGCTTTTGATAATGGTGTGTACCCGTGGGACGTGCTGAACAACAGCGATGTCTCTTTTGCGTACGACGACAACAAGCAGCCGTACACTCCGCACAATTTCACGAGCAATACCCCTTACGAAGTGAGTGTGGAAGATGCGCTCATTCATTCACAAAATATTGCTACATTTAATTTACTGAATGCTTACGGCTGGGACGGAAACCCCAGTTGGCAGGACCGCTTGAATCAGTTCGGCGATCTCCTCGTCGGCGCAGGAATCTATGACGCTGCCAACGACAATATTTCTTCGGTGCTCGGCACCCAGGAGTCAACGCTCCAAAGACTTGTAGATTCTTACACGTTCTTTTCCAATGGTCGAGAAATTCGAAAAAGTTATTTTGTAAAAAACATTTTCGACCAAGAGGGAGTGCTCTTACACACTCATGAGCCGGTGACGATTCAGATTCCTTTTCATCAAGGGAATTCTCTGCGCCAGGTGCAGGAGTCCCTGATCGGTGTTGCAAATCGTGGCACGGCGGCGGCGCTGCACTCGTTCACTCGACGTTTCAACAAAGGTGCTTTAAAGGATTTGTGTTTTGACAATGGTTATTCGCAGGATCAATTGTGTTTTGGTGGAAAAACCGGAACATCAGATGATGGTCGAGATGCGTGGTTTGTTGGATTCAGCAAAAATTTTGTGATTGGCGTTTGGGTCGGTTACGATAATTTTCAACCCATTGGAGGTGATTCCACGGGGGGAGAGTTGGCGCTTCCTATTTTTAC
>JAYUKO010000095.1:0-1503 GCA_043764415.1 Bdellovibrionales bacterium
TCAGATGAATCTCATCGACACTCCCGGGCATGTGGATTTTAGTTACGAAGTTTCACGGTCTCTCGCCGCCTGCGAAGGTGCAATTCTTGTGGTGGATGCAGCTCAAGGCGTGGAAGCGCAAACTCTCGCCAATGTTTATTTGGCCATGGATAACAATCTCGAAATTATTCCCGTGCTCAACAAAATCGATCTCCCATCAGCGGATCCCGAAGGCGTTAAAAAACAAATCGAGGATGGTATTGGTATTGATTGTACCGATATTATTCATGCCAGTGCAAAAACCCGTGTAGGGATTGCGGATATTCTCGAAGCCGTTGTTAAAAAAATTCCAGCTCCTAAGGGTGATAGCACGGCCACTTTGCGCGCTCTTGTCTTTGACTCGTGGTTTGATGTTTATCAAGGTGTTGTGGTTCTTTGTCGGATTATGGACGGTTCCATTCGCAAAGGCGAGCGTATTCAGTTTATGTCCAATCAAGCTCAATACGAAGTGTTGAAGCTGGGTTATTTCACACCAGCGGCCATCGAGCTCAGCGAGCTTGCTGCTGGTGAAGTGGGATACTTTGTCTGTGGAATCAAAAGTATTAAAGATGTCTCTGTGGGTGACACCATCACCAGTGCGAAAAAACCAGCCACCGAAGCTCTCTCAGGTTTTCAAAAAGTAAAGCCTATGGTTTTTGCCGGAATCTATCCCGTGGATTCCACCGATTATAAAAATTTAGAAGTGGCACTCGATAAACTTACACTGAACGATTCCAGTCTTACTTACGACACAGAATCTTCGGCGGCGCTGGGCTTTGGCTTTCGCTGCGGTTTCTTAGGCCTTCTGCATATGGAAATCGTGCAAGAGCGTTTGGAGCGCGAGTTCAATCTTAATTTGATCACCACCGCACCAACGGTTGTCTACCGAGTGTTTTTAAACACCGGCGAACAGGTGGAGTTGGAAAACCCAACGGATCTTCCCGATCTTACAAAAATTGCGAGACTCGAAGAGCCGTGCGTAAAAATCACACTCCACACTCCGGCGGAGTACATTGGTTCGATCATGAAGCTGTGTGAAGCCAAGCGTGGATCGCAAATTAGTTTGGACTACCTCACCGAAAAAAAGGTGATGCTCAACTATAAACTTCCCATGAACGAGATGGTGATCGATTTTTACGACAAGCTCAAAACCATAACTAAGGGTTATGCGTCCATGGAGTACGAAATCATTGGCTACGAAGAGGCCGACTTGGTGAAGTTGGATATTATGATCAATGGCGATCCCATCGACGCTCTATCGTTGATCGTCCATCGCGCGTCAGCGCAAAATAAGGGTCGGGCTTTGTGTGCTAAAATGAAAGAGTTAATCCCCCGCCAGCAGTTTCAAATTGCCATCCAGGCGTCAATTGGGGTTAAGATTGTGGCGAGAGAAACAATCAGTGCTATAAGAAAAGATGTAACGGCAAAATGTTATGGGGGAGATATTTCTCGAAAAAGAAAACTTCTCGATAAACAAAAAGAAGG
>JAYUKO010000096.1:0-1499 GCA_043764415.1 Bdellovibrionales bacterium
CTTGGATAAAAAAGAAAACCAACTTGTTAAAACTGAAGGCACGATTCACTACTCCAACGTTAAGTTGGTAGAAGCTGCCAGCAAGTCTTCGGCAAAAGCAAAAGCCAAAAAGAAAACGGCTTCTAAAAACGCATAATGGATAATTTAAAAACCTCAACTCATTTGGTTGGGGTGCCAAGCCATGTCTGACAAACTCAGACTGGCTATTGTGCCAATGGCCTCCACGGATCGTGTTGAGGCGAATGTTCAGTCGATTCTCACTCAGCTCAAATCTCTCGAAAGTTTTAAGCCAGATCTCGTGTGTTTTCCGGAAAACTCGCTGTATTTTAATTTTAATTCAAAACTCGATCCAACCCATGCGCTCACACTGACTGAAAGTTTTTGGGCTGAACTCGCAGCTTGGGCCAAGAAAAACCAATGCTTTTTGCATTTGGGTGGAATTCCGCTTCGCGAAGAGCCTGCACAGGGATTTCCCACACAGGCGGGCGCCAGAGTTTTTAATGCGTCGGTGGTGGTTGAGCCTTCGGGTGCGGTGAAGGTGCTTTACCGCAAGATCCATTTGTTTGATGTGGATGTGGAAGGGCGCGTGGTTCGTGAGTCCGATTCGTTCTGCGCGGGGAGCGAGCCAGCGATTTTAGATGTGAAGGGCTGGCGAGTGGGGATGACCATTTGTTACGACCTGCGCTTTGCAGAACTGTTTACCCACTACCATAAACAAAAAGTGGATTTGATTTTAGTGCCGTCGTCGTTTTTGGTTCCCACAGGGCGCAGTCATTGGCAGGTACTTTTGCGGGCCCGCGCCATCGAGACACAAAGTTTTGTGGTGGCCCCGGCGCAGGTGGGCGTGCACCGCAGTTTGCAAAACCCGCAGCTTGCCGAACGGCAAACCTGGGGAGAGAGTCTCATCGTTGGTCCGTGGGGGGAAATTCTTGCCGCGTCCAGTTCGTTTGATCAGCCGCTGTCGTTAAAGCCTCTCATTTTGCAGCTCGATCGTGCGCAGATTCAAAAAACCCGGGCGCAGATTCCACTTTTGTCTCATCGCAAACTTTAGGGTGAGGTCACAGCTCAAGAACACGCCCCAGTCCGCGACCAAAACACGTCTTCGGTCCCCTAGATTTTTAGCAGTTCGAAGATAAAATAAAATAATGCGTATAAAACTATTATTCCTAGCGGTGTTTTTGGCAGGTTGTTTTTGCAATGCCGGTGAAACAATCATCGATCCTGATTTGATGAATCAAGAAACCTGGGCAGAGCCGTATTTTCCCTCGGACGAAGAAGTGGCTAAAATGGCGGCTGCCGATGCAGACAGGGAGCCGAGCAGCGTAGTGGCTGCAAACGAAGCGCCCGTTAAGAACGCTGACGAATATCTGGACGTGCTCAAAAGCATTCCAGCGTCGGAGCCCACGCTTTCCAGATCGTGGATTGAGTACAAGATTCTCCACGAGGATTAGGCCTTGCAAGCGCGATTGCGCTAAACTTCGATCAACCTTTGCCAGATG
>JAYUKO010000097.1:0-4963 GCA_043764415.1 Bdellovibrionales bacterium
TTGTGCTCATTTTTGAGCAGCAGTTTACAGCGATATGACAAAAATTGTCTCACTTTGATCTGAAATGCCATTTAAAGCCAACTGCGGTTGGTACTGACCTTGCTCTACTAGGTTTGTGGTGAAGACTACTAAATTTGGAGGATTATTATGTTTACGCAATTAGGAACATTCTTTATGGCCGGTGGATTCTGGATGTACCCCATCCTATTAGTGCAAATCGTTAGTATGGCACTGATCTTTGAACGCTACTACGCTTTATATCTCAAACGCTCCCTCAACGCTCGCGACATCGTTGATCATATGGAGAAAGACATTAAGTCTGCACAATTCGAGCAAGTGGTAGCTAAAACACATCGCTCAGGAAACGAAGCTTTAACCGCTCTCACTAAAGTGGGTGTTCAATCAACGATTGATCATAGCGGACGCGAAGAGCTTCAACACAAAATGGATGAAATTCTAATCGAAGAATCGGGTCGTGTAGATTCACGCCTTGGCTTTATTTCGATGTTGGCAAACGTTGCCACTCTTTTAGGTCTTTTAGGAACAATCGTAGGTTTGATTAAATCTTTCTCTGGGATCGCCAATGCCGGCGCCGCAGAAAAAGCGCGCCTCCTTGCGGAAGGTGTGGGCGAAGCCATGAGTGCTACAGCTTACGGATTGATCGTTGCTGTACCTGCCTTGATTGCCTTTGCAATCCTACAAAACAGAGCAAACACATTGGTTGAAGATCTTCATAAGGCCGCCTTAAGAATGTACATCTGGTTGGGCTTTAACGTTGAGACTGTATCTTCTCGTAAACTGCGCGCTAAGTAATTGAATATTTAAACAGGGGAATGATTTATGAGTTCGTTTAAAAAAGAAATTGAGTTTGAACTGAACTTGATACCGTTTATCGACATGTTATCAGCCTGTTTAAGCTTTTTGTTACTAACAGCAGTTTGGTCCTACATCGGATCCATAGACACTCACCAGGCCGTGGGTGCTGAAAGCACAAACGGCGCAAATAATCCTCCGTCAGTGGTCGTGCAAGTTGAAAACGACAAGAGTTTTCAACTTGATCTTAAAGACGTTAAAACAAAACAAAGACAATTCAAAATTCAAGCAGTCAACGGTGAGCCGAATTGGGATAAAATTGATTCCTTTTTAGTTTCTCTCCGCAAAAGCATCCCTGAACTTAATACCTCTGTAGTTATCGCTAAGCCTGGAGTTTCTTACGGTGTAACAATGAAGACCGTGGATTCTTTACGCAAAGCCGAAATTAAAAACGTTGGAATATCACCAATCTAAAAAGGAATAACCATGCGAACGATTCTTAGTAGCCACAGTATTCCTCAAGTCACTACACGTGGTTTACTTTTGCGAAAAAACCAAAGTAAGCTTCGTAAAAGCATCCAGTCTACAATCACTTTAACATCGCTGATCGATGCCTTTGTGATCATTGTTCTTTATCTTGTTGTCTGTAACTCTCCCAGCGAAACTATGGATTTAGAAGATCAGATCACCTTGCCGCAGGCAAAAGTTTTTAATCAACTCGACGGATCACCAGTCATCACCTTTAAAAACAACCAATTTATGATTGATGGTCAAATTATTAGCGAAGCTCAGTTAAACAGTCGACTTGCACAGATTGCAGGAAATTTAAAGTTAAAAGTAGAGAACAAAGAACCTTCGATTATTTTACAAGCCGACGAAAATGTAGACTTTCATAAACTCCAACCATTTCTGACCGCATCGGCTCACGCTGGGATCAAGAATGTTAAATTTGCAGTCTACCAACAGGAGTAACCCATGCGCGCCCAGATCCGTTCTTTAGCTTTTATTCTTTCGATCAGCATAGCTACCTCAGTGGCTATTGCAGAAAAAATGGATCTCAATACACACACTGTTGTTATCGATCGCCTTCGTCAAATCATTCAATCTCTCGATACTACGGATGTTTCAAAAGTTCCGTCTACTTTGCGCTTGGCAGACTTGCTCGCCGAAAGATCACGCCTTAAAGCCCTTTCTGAGGTTGAACAAAATTGCACAAATTGTTTGAAGTCCAAAGAAGATCGCGTTGAAGCCGTTGGTCACTATGAGAACATCCTCCCGCGCCTCAGCGAAGATCTACGCGGCCACGCCTTTTTACAAAAAGCCCATTTACATTTAAGTCTCAACCAAATCGATAAAGCCGAAAAAATCCATTTACAAATCACTAAAGAGGGTAAAAAGCGCCACAAAGGCGAAACTCTCGGACAATCGCACGCTGCTCTCGGCGATATTTACTTTCAAAAGTCTCAGTTTAAACAAGCTAAAAGCGAATATGAAAAAGCCTTAAGTATCGAAGAGTCTCCACAAAAGGGACTGGTGCATTACCGCCTGGCCTGGTGTTTATTCAATATGGAGCAAGTTCCAAGCGCCATCGCAAAGCTTGAGATGATTTTAAAAAATCCAAAATTAACCGAGTACAAAAACGCCGAAGGAATCACTCAAGACGAATCCTTTAAGATCGACGTCTCGAAAGATCTTTCGTCTTTTTATGCGCGTCAGACGATCAACCAAGACACTCTCAATAAAGTCCTTCAGCTAAGCCCTCCCTCGTATCGCATGCAGAACATTCACGCCCTTGCCACCGAAGCCGATCGCCTTGGCAAAAAGAAAGAAGCGGCCCTTGTTTGGATGTTTTATCTCTCTAACTCCGATCAAAAGAAAGACGCTCTCGAAGCACAAATTCGAATCATGAAACTCAAACGCGACACTGGGAACTTGCCTGGAGCTATTCAATTATTTGCTCAGGTGAAGGAGACTTGGAAAGACCAAGGTTGTGGTGACAACTGCGATAAATTACAAAGCGAAGTTCGCAGATGGATCATCGATTGGAATCGCGAAGAGAAAAAAATCCAATCCACCGAGCTCACGCATGCCTATGTGATCTATACAGACCTGTTTCCAAAAGACGACGAAATGCTACTTCTTGGTGCGGCAGCCGCTCAGCAAAGAAAGCAATATAAGAGCGCCTACGAGTTTTTCCAAAAAGCCGCAAACGTAAGTTATGCAAACAAAAATCAAAAGACTTTAGAAAATGCTCTGGTTGGCGAGATGGACATGGCCGAGACGCTAAAAAATCCAGAAATCAGAATGCAATCTTACACTCACTACTTAAAACTCAACGAAAAAGGCGAACGCACTTTTGAAGTGCGTTATCAAATCGCCAAACTCCACTTTGAATTGAAAGCTTTTGATAAAGCTGCCAATCACTTTAAGACTCTCGCTATCGACGGTAATGCCAAAGAGCATCGCAAAGAAAAAGTGGAAGCAGCGCATTTGGCTTTAAATTCATTGATTCAACTCAAAGACGACGAGGCCATCGAAAACTGGAGTTTAGAGTTTGCGACTCGTTTCCAAGAAGATAAGAAAGAATTTTACAAAATCCACAGAAAATCAGTACTCAACACCGTGGCCGCAAAAATCAACGCCAAAAAAGCCGGCAACTCTGATCTCGTGAAGCTAAAATCGATCTCGATGGTCGATAGCACTGATGTAGAAAAAAAGAATCTCTATAAAAACATGTACTTACTATCGTTACAATTAAAGAACTTCAAAGACGCCCTTCACGCAAACCTCAACACCCTGGTACTAAAGACTTTGTCAGAGCGTGAGTATTCACAAGCCATCCAAGATCGAATCTGGCTTGCTGAAATGGAACTCGATTACAAACAAGCTTACGAACTCACCAAAAAATCTGCCGGCGCCATGTCTTCGGACGAAGCGCTCAAATTAATTTGGCTTGCCGAAATGGCCAACCTCAAACCCGATCAGCACGAAGAAGACTTTTTAAAACTCAGCCAGAATAAAAAAGCACGGGCTTCGATCATTGTTCGTCGAATTCAAAGACAAATGCTCCCGCAAAAAATGTTAAAAAAACATATTGCTGAACTTTCCCAATCTCCGGATGTTTTAGCAAAGCTGACTCTCGAAATTTATTCAAAAAATCGCAATAAACAAATTCTTGAAGACGTTTTTAACTATCCTTCAGTTCGTAAAAGCGCCTTTGCTGGACTCCTGTCTCGTTTGATTAGCTATCCGTCCATTCAAAAAGACATAGCCCATATTTCCTCGCTGCGTCTCAATGCTAAAAATCAAAACACTCTTAAAAAGTCCCTCGAAGAACGTATTAAGAATTTGTCTCAATTTGAGACATTTTTTAAGGAATCAGTAAAAAGTCGCGATATCTCCATGCAAGCCATCTTCTTGAACGTCCTCAAGTATGAATACGCCAGACTTCACACAAATCTGGTGGGCTTACCCCTGCCACGGGGCCTAACCAAAGAACAGCGTAATCAGTACACTCAAATTCTCGCCCAACAGGCCCAGCCTTACCTTGAAAAATCCAAGAAGATTGAAGATAAACTGCAAGCTCTTTGGAGTGAAGAGGGTTGGTTAACAGCCCACGCAAACACTTATAAAAACGCACGTGTAGAGTACAGATATGCTCTTAAAGAAGACCTTCAGCAGCTCATGAAGCATGCTCCACCCTCTAAGGCTCGCTACATAGAGCAGACTCTCAACGAGCGGGCAAGCTACCCAAGCTCGCAAGCTGTCGCGCAAGCGCAAAATCAAATTCGTAAAAATCCGTTCGAAGAAGCCAATGTTGCTAAGCTCAAAGAGATCGAAAGTCTCCGCGGGAACGACGTAACTGTGGCGTACCTTGAAGCTCGAATGGTGCAAATGAAAGGAATGTTCCAATGAAAAAACTACCGACCCGACTACTCCTCCTTCTCCAAATTTTAACACTGACCCTGGGGCTCAATGGCTACGCCCAGGCCAAATCGACTAAAAACACCAAGAATAAGACGGTGACTAAAAATGTCACTCCGAAGGCCACGGATGGACAATTAGGGACCTCTTTCTCGTTCGATGCCGCCTCAGTTCGCGGTAAATACCAAACGGCGGGTCAGGGAATTGCAATGGTAGAAGATGAAAA
>JAYUKO010000098.1:0-1486 GCA_043764415.1 Bdellovibrionales bacterium
TGGCGGTTGGAAGAAATCGTCCTTCGGCGACCTGAACCAGCACGGGCCGGATGCGTTCCGGTTCTATACGCGGACCAAGACGATCACCGCGCGGTGGCCGAGCGGGATCAAGGAAGGGGCGTCGCTGAACTTCCGTCCGATGGATTAGTAGAGTTGAATCTAGTCAATGGAATCTGATGAGATTTTTCTTCGCAGAGAATGGTCCAACAACATAGATTCCAAGAAGCGCATCTTCTTGGACATTAACTTCTGGCTTAGGATACGTGATGAATCCAGTCAAGAAGCTACAAAGTTCTTAGCAAAAGCTAAGGCTTTAGTAGCTGCAGATTTAGCAGTTTTTCCGGTCACACAAATGTTGATTCACGAAGTTCTGAAGCAATCAGATAGTCAATCAAAACAACAGACCTTTCTTTTGTTTGATCGTCTGTCTTTAGGTGCCGTACTGGTTCCAGAAAATGAATGTGTGATCTACGAGACAGGGAAACTGCTTGAGGCAATTTTCCCAAATTTTAAATATAATGCACGGTCCGCAATGCTCTGGACCAAGCCGGCTCACTACTTTGGTCACGGTCGATTTATGATCAATAACCCCGATGGTGAAGCCAACCAATCAGCGAGCAATAGTCTTTTAAATTTTACTTGGAATTTGACATTCTTGCAGATATCGCAGCTATTGCCATCAGCCGATCAGATCGATCTTTCTTTTAAATCAGCAGCAAATATGATTAATGAAGAAAAGAATAAACAGAAGTTGCCACATTTTGAACAGCTTCTTCGTGACGAAATATATGGTTCAGTAGATGCTTTCCTGCCAGCAATTGAAGCAGCATACGCAGATTTTTTAGGTTCTATGAATCAAGTTAGCCCAGTAAAATTGTCAAAAGAATTTCGAAATGTTATTGCAAATTGTATAATATTAAAGCCTGAGCTAAGGAAAATAATGCCAACAATTTTTGTAAATGCAAGCTTTCACTCTTTATTCAGGCAGAACAAGGCACAACAATTTAAAGGCAATGACCTATATGATGGTTCACATTTGTGCAGCGCACTGCCATATTTTGATGTATACTTTGGAGAAAAATTTCTTTGCGATCTTGGAAAAAGAGCACCACTAAAACTGTTTGACTTGTTTAACATCAAGTATTCGAGCAGCTTTGAAGAAGCAACTAAAATACTTGATGATTTGACAAAAAATGCAGATTGAAAATCAATGTTGTCTTTGTAGTTGTATCGAAAAATACTGAAGTAAAATGTGTTAAATTAGCACGGGCCGGATGCGTTTCGGTTCTATACGCGGACCAAGACGATCACCGCGCGGTGGCCGAGCGGGATCAATGAAGGGGCGTCGTTGAACTTCCGTCCGATGGATTAAGGGCTGCACGGCGCGTCACGCATGACAATTCCTTGGCGAAATGACCCAGATCAAGGCGGGTCGGGCGTCAACGGACTAATCTTCGGGAAGGAAGCCGCAAATCGGCTTTCTTCA
>JAYUKO010000099.1:0-4932 GCA_043764415.1 Bdellovibrionales bacterium
GGAGTCTGACATTGCGCAAATGAAAGAGCGCACCCGGGCTGTGCTTCAGCATGTGGATGCGCAGATTCAAAAATATGGCGAAGACGCGGTCTTTTTTAAAGATTAGGGCGTTCACACGCTCTAAGAAAGTTTAGCATCCAGCAGACCTTTTTGATCAAGAGCTGCGAGATCGGTGTAACCACCAATCAACTCATCGTTGATAAAAATCTGTGGCACCGTCATTAAACCCGTTTTTTGTTTGAGCTCAGTGTAGATTTTTTCGTTGCCTTCCACCGAAATTTCTTCGTAGCTTGCACCTTTTCTTTGCAGAAGAGCTTTTGCGCGATCGCAGTAAGGGCAATAAGATTTAGTGTAAATTAAAACTTTAGACATGCGCGGTCCTTTCGCTGGAGTTTAGTTTATGAGCAATGATCAGTTGCGCGGTATTATTGTGCAATTTGGCATTAGAACCGTGTGTGTCAAGGTCACTGCAAATGTCACTGGCAAATTGACTGCCAAACTCGTTACATAATATTTCAAGCATAGGTGGTGCAGTCTCAAAAGTTTTAATTTTTTGTAACAGTTCGCTGGCTTCGCTGTATGTTTGGCTCATGATTCGCGCCAATTGCTTGGTGCGCTGAACGGCGTAGCGCTCGTGGCGATATTCTTGCGAGAGTTTAAAAAACTCTAAAAAATAATTTTGCCATTGCGGCCATGTGAGTTTTTTTGCATTGGTTTTGATTTCTGAGCCTAAACCGGGATTGGCCACCCAACCGCGACCCAGCATCACATGCTGGCTACCAGAGACAGAGCGGCAGCGGTGATAATCTTCCTTGGTCCAAACCTCACCGTTAGCGATCACCGGAATTTTAAGGTGGGCATTGAGAGGAGCGATGTAGTCCCAAAAGGCGGGCGGTTTATAGCCATCCATTTTGGTGCGTGCATGCACAACCAACCAACTGGCTCCTGCGGCTTCGATGGCTTTTGCGATTTCGAGAGAGTTGTGAGGGTGGTCAAAACCCAATCTCATTTTTACCGATACAGGATGAGTTTGCGGAACCGCTTTCCGTACGGCCTCCACAACTCGCACAAGTCGTTCTGGAGTTTTTAATAAAGCGGCGCCGCCGTCACTGTTGTTGACGGTTTTTGCGGGACAGCCAAAGTTGAGATCGATTCCCAAGGATCCCATCTCAATGGCGCGCTGGGCGTTTTCGGCCATGGGCTGTGGTTGGCTACCAAGAAGTTGAACGACGACAGGTGTGCCGGAGGGTGTTCGCGAGTGGGTGAGAAGTTCTGGGCAGTACTGCAAAAAAACTCGCTCGGGCAATAGGTGATCCACCACGCGCACAAACTCGGTGAAGCAAAGATCGGTGGCGCCCAGCGAGGAGAGGAGTCGACGATTGACGGCGTCGACAACGCCTTCCATGGGTGCCAAAAATAATTTGGGCTTGGAAAAATCAATGGGCCAATTTGTAAATGACATCAAACTCCGCTTTGCTCACAGGTTGAATGGACAGCCGTTGTCCTTTTTTGATCACTAGCATGCTTTGCAAAGATTTGTGATTGCGGAGCTCATCCAGGGAAATAATTTTATTAAACGTTTGCACAAACTCCACTGTCACGCCAAACCAACGAGGAGTTTTTAATGTGGCTTTCGGGTCGAAGTACTCGCTTTTTTTGTCAAATTGCGACGGATCGGGCTGGGCTAAGCGAGAGATTTTGGCCAATCCTGCGATACCTGGCGGTTCGGCATTGGAGTGGTAAAAAAGGACCATGTCATCAAGTTGCATGGCTTGAGTCATAAAGTTACGTGCTTGGTAGTTGCGAACGCCATCCCACAGTGTGGTTTTTTTCTGCTTTAAATCATCGATCGAAAACACGTCGGGCTCAGATTTCATCAACCAGTATTGCATGTGTGGCTTTTAGCACTCTTTTTTGGGGGTACCAAGTCATTTATGAGAGCAGTTGACTCTGGCTAGCGGCCTCAAGAGAATGAAAACTAAGTACGAAGATAACTATACTTAAAAGGAGGCACTGTGCGTATTTTATTAGGGATTTTGGTTGTATGTGTAACATCAATGGCATCGGCGGACATTGTATTTTCACCGAGTTTTTCTTACATGTCAGAAGAAACAGAAAACGCTGGCACCACAGCCCGCGAATATACAAAAAGTTTTTATGATTTCCGTTTGGGTTACCTTGCGCCATCAGGTCTCTACTTGGGTGGTATGTACTCCATGTCGAGCTACGACGATGGTTCCTACAATCAAAAGGGATTCGCTGTGGGACCTACAGTGGGCTTCAAGCACTATGCGGGCTTCTATGCGCTATTTACTTATTTCTTGATGGCCGAATTGAAAACGAGTTCAGTGAGCACTCTCACTGATGGCATGGGTCCACAAGTAGATATTGGCTGGGCTTTTCCGCTAACATCGTCTTTTCATTTGGGGCCGCAGATCACCTACCGCTCGATCACATTTGATAAACAAGATCCCGGAGCTGTTTCCGTTGAAATTACGCAGACCGATCTTGTACCTGCAATCAATCTTTGGTTTAATTTCTAAGCATATTTCTAAAAGATTGCGCGGCGCCCGCTCTGGGCGCTCGCAAAATGCTCCATTCTTTCAAGTGCTCGTTTACATTCTCGATGACTCAATTTATAAATAAAGCTTCCACTTCAGGAGGCATATGTCTTTTCGTATCGAAAAAGATTCTTTAGGCGACATTAAAGTTCCAGCCGACAAATACTGGGGAGCGCAAACACAGCGTTCGCTGGAAAATTTTAAGATCGGTGGTGATCGGTTTCCTCGAGAAATGATTCGCGCCCTGGGTATCCTTAAAAAATCGGCGGCTTTTACAAATTGGAAACTAGGTCTTTTGCCAGAGACCAAAGGCAAATTTATAATTGCTGCTGCCAACGAAGTCATGGAAGGCAAGCTCGATGAGCACTTTCCATTAGTCGTTTGGCAAACGGGCAGCGGCACGCAAACCAATATGAATGCTAATGAAGTGATCGCCAATCGCGCCAGCGAACTTCTTACCGGCTCGGTGAAAGAGCATTCAGTTCACCCCAACGACGACGTTAATAAAGGTCAATCCTCCAACGACACATTTCCTACGGCCATGCACATCGCCGTCGGCGAGCGCCTCAATAATCATCTGATTCCGAATCTCAAGCGACTGCGTGATTCTCTCTTAAAAAAACAAAATCAATTCCAAAAAATCGTTAAGATTGGACGCACGCATTTGATGGATGCAACACCGCTCACTTTAGGCCAAGAGTTTTCGGGCTATGTCACTCAACTTGATAAAAGTATTGAACGCGTCGAAAAATCCCTGAAAGGTGTGTATGAGCTTGCTCTCGGTGGTACGGCGGTGGGCACAGGTTTGAACACGCACCCCGAGTTTGCACAGAAAGCCGCAGCCGTTATTGCGAAAGAAACGGGTTTGCCCTTTGTGAGTGCGGTTAATAAATTTGAAGCACTGGCGGCGCATGACGCCCTGGTGGAAGCGAGCGGAACTTTAAAAACCATCGCATGCAGTTTAATGAAGATTGCCAATGACATTCGACTTTTAGGAAGCGGCCCGCGCAGCGGTATTGGCGAATTGATTTTGCCAGCGAATGAACCTGGCAGTTCCATTATGCCGGGTAAGGTGAACCCAACGCAGAGTGAAGCCATGACCATGGTGTGCGCCCAGGTGATCGGCAACGACATGGCCGTGACAGTGGGTGGGATGAGCGGGCATTTTGAACTCAACGTTTTTAAACCAGTGATTGTTTTTAATGTGCTCAATTCCGTGCGATTGCTCGGGGATGCCTGTTTAAGTTTTGCCGAAAAATGTGTCGATGGCATCGAAGCCAATCATCAGCAGATTGCAAACCACGTCAATAACTCGTTGATGCTTGTGACGGCGCTCAATCCCCATGTGGGCTATGATAAGGCCGCAAAAATTGCAAAAAATGCCTACGATAAAAACATCACTCTCAAGGAATCCGCCATTGTGCTGGGTTACATGAGCGGCGAGGACTTTGATCGCCTGGTGCGCCCCGAAGAGATGATTGGTCCGTTGAAGGTATGAGAGTTTGTGTCTTTTGCAGTTCAAAATTAGATTTTAGTGCGTCGACGTTAGAGAGCTGTCGAGACATCGCAAAGCTTCTCGTAAAAAAAGGGCACTCCTTGGTTTATGGCGGTGCGAAGGTGGGCCTGATGGGACTCATGGCCGACGAGGCTTTAGCAAAGGGGGGTCAAGTTGTTGGGTACTTACCTGGGGGATTGTTTCCCGTAGAGATTCCCCATCGCGGGCTTACAGAGTTGGTCGAAACTAAGGATCTTTTTGAGCGAAAACAACTGATGATGGAAAATTCGGAGGCTTTTTTAATTCTACCCGGCGGAGTGGGAACCCTTGATGAGTTTTTTGAAGTGCTCACGTGGAAGTCGTTGAACTGCTTTGATAAGCCCATTGTTATTTTCAACGCTGATGGTTTTTGGGATTCCCTATTGGCGATGCTTGAAGATTTGCAAGCGAAAAAAGTTTTAACATCCAATCTGATGGGCTGCTTTAAAACCTGTAATACCCTAGAAGAGTTGACGAGGTTTTTATGAAATCCGATCCGCGCTTAGCTTGGCTATCGAACCCCGACATCAGGCCCTATGTATTTGTTCGCACAGACAACAAAATCGCCAACCCCGGGGACAATTCGGGGATCGATTGGTTTTCCCACATGACTCCCCACTACATCAATCCACTGATCATGAAAGAGGTGGAGTTTGGGAATCAAATTTTAGAGCTGGAGTCCCGCGCCTTTGGACCTTCGAATATGGCCATGCCACGTTGGGTGTTTTATGACTGCGCCATCACTCCGGGGTTTGTTGCGGGCTTTGCTATAAAGGCCGATAAAATCCCAGAGTCGCTCAAACTACATCTGCCATTTGTGGGTAAACATGAGTGGGT
>JAYUKO010000100.1:0-1485 GCA_043764415.1 Bdellovibrionales bacterium
AGTAACCAGAGAAGAAATGGAAGTGGATGTTCTTGTTGTTGGCGGTGGAGCTGCAGGCTTGTCGTGCGCTATTCATTTTAGAAATCTAATGACGGCACAGGGTGCCGATCCCATGGTGGTGGTGCTCGAAAAAGGTTCTGAAATCGGCGCCCACAGTTTATCGGGAGCGGTCCTCAATCCGGTGGCCCTTAAAGAGTTGATTCCCAATTATCAAGAGCTCGGTTGTCCGATTAACTCCGAAGTTAAAAAAGAAGCCTTTCATTATTTGGGAAAATCCTTTTCGCTCAAAAGCCCCATCATCCCTCCACCTTTTCAAAATCACGGCAATGTGATTATTTCGCTAAGCCAATACAATCGTTGGTTGGCCCAACAGGCCGAAGCTAAGGGCGTGAATATTTTTGCGGGATTCACCGCCGCTGAAGTTTTGCTCGATGGTGATAAAGTGATTGGCGTGCAAACTGGTGATCGTGGTTTAAACAAAAATGGCGAGCCCAAAGAAAATTTTGAACCGGGAATGATCATCAAAGCCAAGATTACCGTTTTTGCCGATGGCACGCGCAGTCCACTGTTAAAGCGGGTTGCCGAAAAATTGGGCCTGCGCAAAGATCGCAACCCTGAGGTTTTTGAACTGGGCGTTAAAGAAATCATTCAGATGCCTGCGGGCACTGTGGAGCCTGGCCAGGTGATTCATACACTTGGTTTTCCGTTTAATAAAAGTCTTGGCGGGACATTTATTTACACGCTTAAAAATGATCAAATTGTGGTTGGGCTTTGTGCCTACCTCGACACTAGAGATCCACTTTTAGATCCCCATCGCGAATTGCAAAAATTAAAAACCCATCCATTTATGCAAAAACTTTTAAAGGGTGGCCAAGTGATCACTTACGGCGGAAAAACTCTGCCTGCCGGTGGTTGGTTTTCGATGAGCAAACTTTATCACCATGGCATGATGGCCTGCGGAGATACGGTTTCCATGGTGGATGTAAAAAAACTAAAAGGCATTCATTTGGCGATGAAGAGCGGAATGCTCGCAGCAGAAACTGCAGTGGAAGCTTTAGGTAAAAACGATTTTAGCGCAGAAACATTGAAGTCCTATGAGGACAAAGTAAACGCCAGCTACATTAAAACCGAGCTTTGGAAAACGCGAAACTTTCACCAAGCTTTGAGCAAAGGACTTTTGGCCTCCATGCCAGAAATCATGCTGCAGGAACTCACCGGTGGCCGGGGCATGATCGCTCGTCGGCCCATTGAGCACAAAGACTACGAAACCACGCGTACGGTTAAGGAAACTTGGGGTTCTACCACCGTGGCAGAGATTGAAAAGCGTTTGCCCACACCAGATAATAAATTGTTTTTTGATAAGTTGAGCAGTGTGTATATGACTGGCACCATGCACGACGAGGATTCACCGAATCATCTCAAACTTCAGGATGGCAATATCTGCTCCGACATTTGCAAGCCGCAGTATGATTCTCCTTGCAATCA
>JAYUKO010000101.1:0-1483 GCA_043764415.1 Bdellovibrionales bacterium
AAACGACATTACTGCTGCAACTTTGACGCAGATCATTTTTGAATCTGAAAAGAAGGCTTCTCAGTATGCTCCTCTTTTCACGCTTCGCGAAATTATCCAATATGCTAACGGTAGCATTTCTAGCTATCTTGCAAAACTTGGTGCGTTTCCTAAAGAGTACATCGTTAAAGCTGCTCAGCCTTCAACTTCGAAATCAACTCAGCAAGAGTCTGTGATCGATAAAGCTGCTCAATCTTATGACACCGTGAAACAATCTATCGAAAATAGAATTGCACAGGCAGCAACCCAAGAAAACACAACTGGCTACACAACTCTTCCAGTTCCTGAAGAAACGCCAAGCTTGCCAAATCCAAACAACAAGTTCTAATCAGCTTAGCTCTGATTTAGCTTTTATAAGACCCGCATTTTGCGGGTTTTTTTTTGGTTTGTGCTTAATAAGCGCGTTGAGTGACGAAGCTTTTTTTGTTGGCAGAGATCGTAACTTCGCCTTCCCAAACAACTTGTGATGAGTTGTAGGCTTGCACCTTCACTTGATGTTTGCCCGGAGCCAAATACATTCTGGCGACTTGAAAGCTTGAGGGTAAAGTAGACCACTGCCTGAGATCTGCTGTGTCCATGGCATCAAAAACAAAGGTCGCAAGGGCCGCAACTTGTAAAGCCGAACTCTTCTCATTTCGGCGCGCGGTCTCACGAACTGCGATACGGCTGGCCTGGCGCGCTAAAGCCCGAGCTACCAGTTTGCCAAAGATCGCTTCCATGGTTTGAATCGATACCAAATCTAAATCATAAACTTTTTCGGAGTGTGCGGTTTGGCCATCGATAACTACATCCACAGAGCCCACAGATTTCGGCACAGGAACCATCATTGGGAATGTTCTATTATCCGGTCGAGTTTGCTTACGCGCGATCCAGCCTTGTTGAAAAATAAAGACAAACTCACCTTTGCCTTTGATATTTTTAGTATCCAAGTTCTGTGCGATCTGCGGAAATTTTTTTTGAAATCTATTAAAATCTGTTTCGCGTCCCGAACGCTTTGCCGATTGTAAAACATCTCGCTTAATCACGTCCACTTCGGGGGCCATTTCGTGCGCCTTTGCATATAAAACAAAGGCGTTGTCCCAATCTCCCTGCGCCTCCCAAAGGAGACCTGCAAGATAAGCTGCGAAAGAGGCCTGGCGTTTTTTGGTGTTTGAATCCATTTCGGTGGCCAGTTTATTTAGTTTTTCGTTGAGCCGGCGAGCCATCACCTGGGCGTTGTCGTAATCGCCCAGCATCAGGTAATTGAGAGCGCGATAAACCGTAATCAGAACAAACTCAAAAATCTCGGCCTTATATTGAGTGAGACCTTCCTGAACCACCATGGCTCCGGTCTCGCGAGAGACGCTGGTGTAGTCATTGAGCTCCGCCGCTTTTTCGGCCTCAGCAAAGGCTTTGTTGCTTTCTTCGTAACGACCGGCCTGATGAAGAGCGGTGGCGTACTCAA
>JAYUKO010000102.1:0-1482 GCA_043764415.1 Bdellovibrionales bacterium
TGCTTTATTTTTGCGCATTTTATTTTTTGACAGAATTGATGTGGCCCAATTGTTTCCATCGACATTTCACGATGCCTGTGGCACCTGGACTTTTATCCATAAGCTTCACCCGATTTTTTCAGGACTTTTGTGTGGATCTGATCTTCCTGCCGCGCTCAAATCCCTCTTCCTTCAGCTCGGTGTGTTCCATTGGTTTGTGGCCTCAGGCGGCCACTTGGTGTTCCTACAAGCCTTCCTACAACGGCTCCATATCCGTCACTTTGTGCTCACTATGACGCTGCTTTTAGCGTTCAGTATGACCTGTGGTCTGCAACCTCCCATTGTTCGAGCGTTCATGGGGATTTTACTTCTGCGGCTTTCTCTGCGTTGGGCTTTGTTTTTAAGGCCCCATCAAATAACCCTGCTTGCGGGCCTTGCTTCGTTACTGGTTTTTCCGCAGTGGTACACGTCGTTTTCGTTTCAATTGAGCTGGCTAGTGGCTTTGGCGCTACCATGGAGCTCCAAACACACTGTGCAGTCGCTGTGGGTTTCGGTGCTGCTGATTCCGCTCAGCTTTCAATGGTCGTTTTTGCATTTGCTCTACAATATCGTTTTAACGCCGCTGTTTTCGGTGGTGCTGTTTCCACTTTCGATTTTATTTTTTGCTTTGGCACCATGGACGTTGATTGGAAACTCCATGTGGGAGTTTGTGATTTTGTGCTGCCAGTATCTGCCGAAGGATCACAATCCTTTGAATCTTCCTTCGCCCATGCTGTGCTGGGTTTATATTTTGGGCATTCACTGTGCGCATATGATTTATCAAAAGGCTCGGCATGCATAGAGCAGTGTTGATTTTTTTTATTGTTATTTTAATTCCAACTGCAATTGCTCTCGAACAAAGAAATTTAATTGTGTTTTGGAATGTGGGACAAGGCTCATGGACAACGTTGATCACCAGCAAAGCGTGCGTGCATGTAGACGCCGGTGGCCGGTGGCGGCCGCTTGTAAAACTGTGTCAGTCGCGAAAAAACTTGCTGTGGTTTACTCATTACGACTGGGACCACATCAGTCTGGCGCGCAAGATTTTTATGACGGCACCCGACACGTGTTTAATGCAAACGGTTCCTCCGCAAATAAAAGCCTTCAAAAGAAAATTTCTCGGAATTGTTCCGCTCTGCAAAGAGACTCTGCCCGGAGTGAAGGTCATCTACCAATCAAATTTCATAGAAAACAACGACAGCTCTGCTTTTATTTTGGCAAAACGAGTCCTCATTACTGGCGACGCAACTCAAAAGATGGAAAAAAAGTGGCTGCACAAAATTCCATGGAAAAATGTATATGTGCTGCTCGCAGGCCACCACGGCAGTCGGACGAGTCTCTCGCCACAGTTGCTCAAAAAATTATCTCACCTGCGAATGGTCATCGTCAGCGCCGAAAAAAAGAAGTACGGCCATCCGCACAAGGAAACCGTGGAAAAACTTCTACGAGCACGCGTGCCGATGA
>JAYUKO010000103.1:0-1480 GCA_043764415.1 Bdellovibrionales bacterium
AGGGTTCATTGGTGAGTAGCGACGTGGGAGAAAAATCTTCGAGCTCATCAAACGCCGTCAAAAAAACCAGCGGTTTAAAAATGGAACCCACTTGGCGAGAACTTTCGATGACTCTGTTGTAAGGTGTCATGCGATGATCGCGCCCTCCCACCAGGGCGAGCACATCCCCGGTTTTCACATCGCTCGAAACAAGCACCGCTTGCAGGGAATGGGCGGTATTTTTTTTGTGATAGGCAGAACTTTCTTCGAGATTTTTTAAATGATTTTGCACGGCCGTCTGCGCGGCTCGCTGCGACGGAAGATCCAACGTCGTGTAGATTTTGTATCCCGAAAGATCATTAAAGCCTTCGGCATGCAGGGTTTTAATCACTCCGTCGATAAAGTACGGTGCAGTTTCACGAACTTCGACGGCCGCTTTCTCTGGCAATGGTTTTTGCTGTGCAAGAATTTTATCTTCAGGAAGAATTCGTTTTTGCTCTTCCATATCCGATAAAACTTTTTCCCGGCGCTGCAGAGCCCGTTCCTGATTTTTAAAAGGGTTAAACAATCCTGGGCTATTAATTACCGCTGCCAGCAGGGCACAGTCCGCGAGGTCTAAATTTGAGAGATCTTTGCGAAAATAAAACTGCGCCGCCGCCGAGTACCCGCGAATTTGAAAGTTTCCTTGCTGGCCCAGATAAATGATGTTGAGGTAAGTTTCTAAAATTTGATCTTTGGCAATGGCTCGTTCCACAAGAAACGAAATCAAGATCTCCTTCACTTTGCGCGAAACGGTGCGCTCGGGAGTTAAAAAGTAATTTTTAACTAGCTGTTGGGTGACGGTGCTTCCGCCCTGTGCCAGGCGCGCGCTTCGCAAGTTCACCCAGAACGCCCGCAATAAGCCACGCCACGAAACGCCCTGGTGATCCAAAAAATGCGGGTCTTCAATGGCGAGGGCTGCGTCCAAACACTGGCGGGGAATTTCTTGCAAACTGCGGGGATTTTGAATGATGGGCTGGTTTCCTAAATACTGTGCAAAAATTTGGGGAAAAAGCATTAAGCTTTCTAAATTTTTTGCCTCTTGAGTATCGGGGTCCACTTCCAGCAAAACCAAGATGCGGTCCAATTCGTCGGTGGTGACGATCTGTATTTTATTTTTAAGGTGATGATAAAAGGCGTAACACTTTAAACTTTGTGCATATATTTTAACGCATTCCTCGCCCGTGGACGTGGCATAATCCGAGGGTTGGAGCCGCGTTCCCCAAACCCGTTCGCGATAATTTTGGCTTTGCAAAAGGGTGAGCAATTCGCTTTCCTGAAGTGTACCGTTGGGAGCGAGTTCCAAAGAGCGCGAAAAAAACTGCGTGGGTGAAACAAATTGCCCGGAGGCAAATTTTTCTTTAATCAGCAGATCGGTGCGAATAAGCCAGCCTGCGACGTAAATGATAAAGAGCGTCAGCATTGCGATAAGAATAAACAAAACTGGCTTTTTGCGAATCAT
>JAYUKO010000104.1:0-1478 GCA_043764415.1 Bdellovibrionales bacterium
ACGACCATGTATTTGAGATCTTCGTGACCTAGAAAAATATCAAAGATCAGCCAATGGTTGATGGCCACCGGGAACAATTTTGGATTTGGACCCCAAGCCAGATACATCACCACAGAATCGATAAAATATTGTTCCAATTTATCCGACCCATGCAAATCGAGCTGACGTTGATTTAAAAATTTAAGAGCGCTAAGAACTTCCGAATCTTCCATCAAGCGATTTAACAACTGAATCTCGTCGCCTCTTTCAAGCTCGTGACGTTTAACTTCGCCGTGCAAAAGGCTTTGCACAACATGATAATTATCTTTCAGCTTTTTAGCTTCAGCGTAAAGTTTACTGAGCCGAAGATGCTCACGGTTTTGTTGCGCTCCATCGCGAGAAAGGTAGCGACCCAAAAAGCCAGGTTGAGGATTTTGGGAAAGCGCACCTTTAAGAAAAATGGTCATGTAGTCGAGAGTTTCCAAGCGCTCGTTGATATTCATTTCGGTAAAATTTTCGGGAAGGGTTTCGAAACTTTGCTCGCTCACATGCTTTACAAATAGATCTTGGCACTGCATCGCATGGCCAGATATTGAAAATAGAATAACAAAAAGAAACCCCAGTAAATTCATAAAAACCCCTATTAATAGTTCGCATTAAATTAAGGGATTTAAAGGTGATAATACAGTATTTACAGAGGGTAGGAAAAAATGACAGAACTGTCGATAGAGTCATCAGCTTAAGGTGTAACGAATACAAGCGAAGCAGAGGGCAGTTTTTCAGCCACCCTCCTACTACAAGCGGATATTACGTTTCTTATTTTTTAACAAAGCCTTTAATCATCTTTGCGCACGACGTGCCATCGAGCTCAGGCAACGACTCGCGGGTGGCGCGAAAAACTTTGGTATAAAGACAGCTAGCTTCGGTTTCTGAAACCATCATGTCTTTGGTGGTTTTTCCACAGTAACTCATGGCTGGATTGGTGCAGCTTTTGCCAAGTTTTGTTTTATTTTTGGCATACATTTTTGTGAACTCTTCTTGCGACATTTGTTGTGTCACTTTGTCGCTCATCATAACCGCGGCCGGAGTTTCCATGGCACTGTGGTCATGTCCGCTGGTTGCAGCTCCGTCGTGACCTTTATGAGCATCGCACGCAGAACACTCACCATCTTTTTCTGCTGTTTTATCTTTATCGTGACTGCACTCCATCTTCGCACCATCATGGCATTTTCCATCATGTTTGTGCGCACAAGATACAGCCATCATCGCAATCATCATCATCACTAAAAACTTCATATTTCCTCCTGAGGAATTGTTAGGTACCTAGAACGATGGCAGAAAAAGATAGCACAGACAAACAATTACTGTGGGAGGGAGGGCTGCTATAAAAAGTGACAGCGGGCTGATGGAACCGTTTTCGAAAGCTTCTTTTAGAATTCCGTAACCAGCTGGATTGGGGGCGTTGGCGATGACTGTAAGTCCACCGCCGGAAACTGCCC
>JAYUKO010000105.1:0-1475 GCA_043764415.1 Bdellovibrionales bacterium
TGGGGCTTTTTCCCAGAGTTCTATTCTGTCACAGACAGGTTTTGAATGAAAACTGGGCCCTCGACAAATGTTTGGAAACTCGACCTATTTGACTCCACAGTGTCTAGTCAGGTAACTTGAGTTATGTCTGTACGAGTCTATAAATTTGGTGGGGCCAGTCTGGCTGATATTGACAAGCTCAAAGCTGTGGCTGCCTTTTTAAAAAAAGAAAAAGAAAAATATCCTGAACCAATCCTGGCCGTGGTCAGCGCCATGGGGAAAACCACCGACGAACTCATCGCACTCGCAAAAAAGGTAAGTCCTTCACCGCATCGAAGAGAACTGGATATGCTGCTAACAGTGGGCGAACGCACGTCCATGTCTTTGATGAGTCTTGCACTTCAATCTCTTGGGGTAAATGCCATTAGCTTCACTGGAAGCCAAGCGGGTATCATCACCGACTCCGCTCACGGCAACGCCCGCATTTTAGAAGCACGACCCTTTCGCATCGCCGAGCATTTAAAAAATGGCGACACAGTTATCCTAGCCGGCTTCCAAGGCGTGTCGCAAGTGACTAAAGACATCACCACGTTGGGCCGCGGAGGCACGGATACCACCGCTGTGGTCATGGCATCGCATTTTAAAAGCCCGGTGTGTGAATTTAAAAAAGACGTGGGTGGAATTTTTTCGGCCGACCCTAAAGTTGTTGCGAACGCCAAACATCTTCCCCAGCTTTCATTTAAACATATTCTCGATATGACTTTTTGGGGCGCCAAGTTTTTGCACTACCGTGCTGCCGAGCTCGCCTTGGTTCTGCAACTGCCTTTGCGATTTTCGCACTTCGAAGATGCGGGCGCAAAGCCAGGCGGGCAACACACTGACCAATATACTGACCAGAACACCTTAGTATCAGGAGATTCCATGCTTGAACTGCAAAAAATACTTTCGGTCAACTCTCACAAAGATGTTTACGAATGGACGTTTGAAAATAAAGATGTGTCGCAAGCCCTCCACTGGTTGCACGAACAAACAAAAAAACGTTCTCTGCCAGAACCACAAATTCTTTCGGCGTCGTTGCAGCAAAGTTCAACGCAACTTCTGTTTGTCGGTGAAGTTGGCGAAATGGCAAAGGACTTTGGCTTTTCGGGCAGCATAAAAAAGCTTTCTACCGTCACCCTCACATGCCAAGGAGCGGTGAATTCGGAACTCCTGTACAAATCCCTCAAAGCAATAAGTCCCATCGCACCACTCAAAACCCTGCAGGACACAACGAATATAACTTTTGTTGTAGACACCAACCATAGAGAAGAATGCATTCAAAGCCTTCACCAACTGATCTGAAAATAAAATTATCTAATCCTTTCAATTTCATCTCGATCATTCTTAGAAAGGGGAACGATTGCTTTTATATAGGAAATGGGAAGTCCCTTTTTGCTTATTAAAGCAACGGCAGACTCATCCTCTGGATCTTTTTCTACTATTATTTCTTTTCTAAA
>JAYUKO010000106.1:0-4889 GCA_043764415.1 Bdellovibrionales bacterium
GCAGACTTTTGCGTCTGTAATTGTGTCGTCGTTTGCGCCATAGTCCAGCCCGCGAGAGCGGTGTGAATGCTTTCCGTGGCACCACTGGTAAAAACCAAACTGTGTGCGGGCACACCCAACAAACGCGCTACGGAATTGCGAGCTTTTTCCACAGAGAGTTTGGCGCGTTGACCATAGAAATGTGTGCTCGAAGGATTGCCATAGTTTTTTTGCCAAAAGGGCAGCATGGCCTGTTCGACCTCTGGCAACACAGGTGTGGTCGCATTATAATCAAAATAAATAGGACCTAAATTTGAGGGCATTAGTTGCTCGCAGTAGTAAGCGGAATTTTACATTAATTGGGCAGTCGACCAAGCTTTGCTAAATCCCGAGTGATATTTTTTTGATGCGCTTCCAGAGTACCGCCCCCGATTTCTAAAAGTTTTGCATCTCTCCATAAACGTTCCACAACATATTCGCCAACGTAACCGTAACCACCTAAAACTTGAATGGCGCGATCCGCGATGTTTTTTGCAGCCGTGGTGGCAAAAAGTTTAACTCCATCCGAATCCAAGCGATCGCCCGAACCCGAAATTTTTAAAGTGCGAGCCGTATTGTAAACATAGGCCCGTGCCGCTTGATACTCTGCATAGCTCTCCGAAATGTGGCGCTGAATTTGTCCAAATTGGTTGAGGCTTTTTCCAAAAGCCTGGCGATCGTGAGCATATTTACTCATGATCTCCACACTTCGACGGGCAATTCCCAAGCTCATCGCCGCAAGCGTGACGCGCTCAATTTCTAGATTGTGCATCATGTGCTGAGACGACGCTCCCTCGGAGCCTACCAAACGATCCGCAGGAATGGTGCAATTGTCAAAAACCAGCTCTGCAGTGTTAGAAGCGCGCATGCCGAGTTTGTCTTTAATTTTTTGCCCAACGGCAAAACCTTTATCTGATCTTTCCACGATAAACGTAGAAATCATGGGTTTGTTTTTAGCATCCATTCCAGTCTTCGCATAAACCCAAACCATGTCACAGGCAGTACCGTCGTCGTCAATGCAGCCGTTAGTGATCCACATTTTTTGGCCATTGATGACGTAATTGGCACCTTGTTTTTTAGCGGTCGTCTCCATGCCGAGAACATCGGTCCCGTAGTTGGGCTCCGACATGGCCATGGCACCCACCATTTCGCCCGTGCAGAGAGCAGGTAGGTACTTCTTTTTTTGCTCTTCACTGCCATTCACTGCCAAATTATTTACACACAGCATGGAGTGAGCCAAATACGCTAAACAAAAACCCGGATCAGAGTAAGAAAGTTCTTCGTGGGCAATGACTGCAGAAACAGCGTCCATTTCGGAGCCACCGTAATCGCTGGGAACAGAGATCCCTAGAAGACCCAACTCTCCCAATTGGCGAAACAGTGGAAGATTAAACTTTTCGTCGCGGTCAAATTTATGGGCTTGCGGTTCCACTTGGTCAGCGACAAACGCGCGGACAGTTTCACGCAACAGACGGTGCTCTTCGGAGGGGTTGAATAAATCCATGCAGAGAAATTAGCTCGGTCCCCGGGAAAATTCAAGGAGCTGTATGGGGGAAGACAGATGCCACCCGTCATACTGAGCGTAGCGAAGGACCTTTGGCCTTCGGGAGGAATGAAAAATTAAGATAGTTTAAGATTATAGATGCTATCTTGAAGCCTAAAAGCCTGAATTACGAGCCAAGCGCTGAGCTCCGAGATCCTTCGCAAGGTCCTTCACTGCGTTCAGGATGGCTGCGCCACTCAGGATGACGACGGGAGGCGGAGTTTTACGATTGGCCCCGCCTCGCCACTAAGAAGAGGTTATTGAAAACAATTGTTTTCGATGACTTTTATTTCAGCGTCGCAATTACTCAGCGCATCTCGAGCGCAGTATTGGTAAGACGTGTAAACCAATGTGGCGCCACAGATACCTGGACCTTCGCCGGCAGCTGTCTCTTCGACTGTGAGCATAGGAAAATAGGTTATTTGAACTGTATACTCAGAAACTCCGTCTTTCTCGCTCCTTTTTTCCATTTGCACAGAAATGACTTCTGCGCCACCGATTCGATGCAGTTGGGTGACCTCTGGTCTTTTAAGCAAAGATGCTACTTCCTCTAAAACTATTCCTGCGAAAGCATTTTGTGAAATAAAACCAACAACCAATAACATTAAAAAGTTTCTCATTTGAATTCCTTTTGATTAAAATTTGCCCGAAAGTATCCCATAAAATGCAGAATAAGAAGACGGTGTGAAAAAAGGATAGAACTGTCAGGATTTTGCTTATTTCAATGCAGACGAACTCAGCGTTCTTCGAAGTAGCGTTCCCAGTGGTCCACCGTTTGAGTGAGGTAGTAGGCGATGAGGCGCGGGTCTGTGTTTATGGGCGGGGCGAGGCGTTTTTGCAGATCGTAGAAGCAGATGGCGGCGGCCACGGAGATGTTAAAGCTTTGTACAAAGCCGCGCATGGGGATGAAGACGGTTTTATCGGCCAGGGAGATCAATTCTTGGGTGGCGCCGTCTTTTTCATTTCCGAAGCAAAGGGCGATGGGCTCATCGAGGGGGACGTCCTGGAGAGGAAGAGCGTGGGGATCCAGATGGGTGACGTAAACTTTGCGGCCTTCTTTTTTAAGCTGCTCAACACACTTTAAAGTGGAATCCCACTTTTTAATTTGCAACCACTTGTGGGCGCCTTGCGTGACTCGCTTGGATTCTTTGAACTTTTCCTGCCGCTCAATCATGTGCATCTGATATAGACCAAAAGCCTCTGCCGAGCGCATCACCGCACTGGCGTTTCCACGATCGTAAATATCTTCTAAGACGATGGAAACTTGCGGCAGTCGCAGGCTTGCCACTCTTTGAATTTTTGCATAACGCTCGGGCGTTACTTGGGCGCCGAGGCGGTCGATAATTTTTTGCGGGGCCAGAGTGTCGAAAAGTTCAGTCTTCATTTAGCGGTTCATTCAAAAGTGAATGGGTGGAAGCGGCGTTAGTAAATTTTTGTATTCCTTCTGCATAAACGAAGGCAATTGGAAGGATCCCCAATGAATATTTTCATTGTAATACTGAAATTCCAAATTTTCTTTTTGCACGCGCTCGATTTTTAGATCTTTCAATGGGCAAAGAGTTTTTGAGGCAAAACTAAACGCCCAGTACCCTCCGGGGTAGCTGAGATTTGTGTAAGTGTACAAATGCACGCGGGGGAAAAGCTCTTTTAAAATCCCCAGCAAAGTTTTTTGCATGGCTTTGTGATAGTAGGGCGACTCACACTGCGAAACAACGATGCCGTTGTCGCTGAGACGGGCGTAGATGTCTTTGTAAAAATCAATATTAAATAACGGCGTTGCCGGCCCGATGGGATCCGAAGAGTCCACGATGATCACATCAAAGATTTCTTTTGAGGTTTTCATAAAATCAACGCCGTCGGCAATCAGGATATCAAGCTTTGGATTGTCGAACTGGCAGGAGGTTTGTGGCAGCCATGCGCGACTGGCATCAATCACCACAGGATCAATTTCCACCATGACGCATTTTTTAACGCTCTTGTAGCGTAAAACTTCGCGGGCGGTGCCGCCATCACCACCGCCGATAATTAGTACTTTTTCGGGGTTGGGGTGAGTCATCATCGGCACATGGGTGATCATGTCGTGATAGATAAACTCATCTTTTTCGGTCACCATGATCAGGCCATCGTGGGCCAGCAAAAGACCATGGGTGACGGTGTTGTAAATATCGACTTGTTGAAAAGGACTTTTTTTCGAAAATAGATGTTCGGTTGTGCGAAACTTCATTCCCAAATTTTGTTCAGCGTCTAACTCTTCAAACCAAGTGTTGATCATACGTCCATCTCCTGAAGTAAAAACGCGGGTTGGGTTTCTTTTTGCGGCTTGTAGTAATTGTAGTACTGCGTGCAGTAGCCGGAATTAAGATTTTGCTGGTAGCGGTTCTTGAGAACGTAGTTTCCAAAGGTCATTTCGCTGACAGCTTGGCTGTTGAATAAAACTAAATCAAAAGAGGCCGGTTGAAAAAAATCCACCACGCGACTGGCGAGCTCAAACTGTTCTTCGGGTTTGCAAGCATCGGTTTCGAAGCTTGTATAGTTACCGATCTTTTCGGGCGTCACATGAATGGTGTAGTAGTAAGGACCATCGATGGCGTTTAAAGAATAGCCACAGGGATCAAAGATATGATCATCGATTTGCCCTTTAACCAGCGACTGAACTTGCGCCAGTTGTTTTGCCTTGTCCCGCGCCAAAGGCACGTTTTCTCGGCGAAACATTTCGATTCGCTGCGGAAGCACTCCGTGCATGAGGATTTCCATGGTGTGGTCATCCTTGGCGGGCACGTAATTTTGATCAGTGGAAAACAGCAAGAGATGATGCTCATCTTCTTGGCCAAAACGCAGAGCTTGGCCTTTAAACCATTTGTTGAGTTTGCGCAGATCCTCGAAAAAATCTGTGGGTTGATACTGCGGGAAAACTTCGTTTTTTCGTTCGTAAAAAAAAGCTTCGATGTGTTGCGGTTTTATAACGGACAAAATCTTTTTTGCCGCCTGGATCAAGCGCGTTCGCCCGCAAGTGATCATCACCAAGTAGCGGTCGTAAACAAATAAACTGGATTCGGAAAGCAAGTAGGCATCCATATGTTCGTTGCTCACTTGTGACAAGATTTTTGCGCCCGAGGCCCAAACAACATCTTCCCAAAACGGTTTACCAAGGGCCCGCAAATTGGGAGCCGACGGCTTAAAAATAATCTCAATTTTCTTCTCGGAACCTTCAAAGAACAAGCCATCTCCTCGAAATGTAATTGCAGCAAAGCTACAGAAAATAGCCAATAAGGGGGGTGAAATCAACAAATAATCATTGCAAAATACAGTCAGATCTTGCTGTATAGGG
>JAYUKO010000107.1:0-4866 GCA_043764415.1 Bdellovibrionales bacterium
ATTACGAATTTAAAATATAAAAATTCGTAATGCTCTGAGTCCCAAAAAGTGTGTCCGTACCTTACTCCAAACGGTAGTTTGGAGCTTCTTTGGTAATCGCGACGTCATGCACGTGGCTTTCGCGATATCCTTGCATGCTGATTTTTACAAACAGGGCGCGCTCTTGCAGCGATGGGATGTCCTTCGCTCCTACGTAGCCCATTCCTGAGCGCAGACCACCCACCAACTGGTGAATAATCGCGCCAGCGGTTCCGCGATAGGGCACACGGCCTTCGATACCCTCTGGCACCAGCTTGTCGTTTTCGTCCACATCCGACTGAAAATAACGATCGCGCGAACCCATCTTCATGGCGCCCATGCTTCCCATTCCACGATAGGTTTTATAACTGCGACCTTGATACAAAATCGATTCGCCAGGGCTTTCATCAGCACCCGCCAAAAGATTTCCAATCATTACTGTGTTGGCGCCAAGGCCGATGGCTTTTGCCAAATCTCCAGAATACTTAATTCCACCATCGGCGATAATTGTTCGCCCCATTTTTTTTGCAGCTTCCGAGCAAATGCGCACGGCCGTTGCCTGCGGCATTCCCACACCCGCCACAACTCGGGTTGTGCAAATGCTGCCTGGGCCCACACCGACCTTCACCACATCCGCCTTGCGACGAATAAGTTCTTCGGTGGCTTCGGCTGTGACCACGTTGCCGGCGATCAAAATAATATCGGGATAGGTTTGCGCCACCCACTCCACCATGCTCAAAACATTTTTAGAATGTCCATGGGCGGTATCCACCGCAATGGCATCCACACCTTGTGCCGCTAACGCTTGCACGCGCTCCCGCGAGGAGGCGTCGATGCCCACCGCGGCACCTGCGAGCAAGCGACCTTTGCTGTCCTTCGAGGCGTTTGGAAAAGCTTTGGCTTTTTCGATATCTTTGATGGTTATCAGACCGGAGAGTTCGCCGTTATCATTCACTACCAAAAGTTTTTCGATGCGATGCTTTTGTAACAAAACTTTGGCTTCGTTCAGCGTGACGCCTTTTTTAGCCGTGATGAGATTTTCTTTGGTCATCAGATTGGACAGCGGCTGATCCAAATTTGTTTCAAAGCGCAAATCGCGATTGGTGAGGATGCCCACCAATTTTTTATTTACGGTGATTGGCACGCCGCTGATGGAGTATTTTTTCATCAGTTCTAGGGCTTCACGCACGAGAATGTTGGGCCCCAGTGTGATAGGTTCCGTGATCATGCCACTTTCGTATTTTTTTACTTTTTCAACTTCAAACGCCTGCTCTTGAATGGTCATGTTTTTGTGGATGATGCCGAGCCCACCCATTTGGGCGAGAACTCGTGCCATTTTATTTTCGGTCACTGTGTCCATGGCCGCAGAGATGATGGGCACATGCAGTGAGACACCTTTGGCAAAAAAAGCTTTTGTCGAAACTTCGCTGGGCACAACTTCGGAAAATTGCGGAATCAACAACAAGTCGTCATAGGTTAAGGCCGTCTCTTCGATCAATTTCATTTTATCTCCTTATACCAAGAACTGTAGAGTTTGTAGTTGTCTGCAGACTGTTTTAAAAAGGCCAACTCTTTTTCATTGAGGGGACGAATGGCTTTAGCGGGCCGGCCAAGATACAGCCAGCCTTCTTGCGTCACCGTATTTTCAGTAAGCAGCGCTCCAGCGCCAATCATGGTTCGCGGTGCCACTTTGCAAAGATCCATCACGATGGCTCCCATGCCGACAAAACTTTCGTCGCCCAACTCGCAACCGTGAAGTGTCGCCAAATGACCCACAGTCACCCGATTGCCCACGGTTGTTCCACATTTGTTGTAGGTTCCGTGCACCACCGTGCCGTCCTGAATGTTTGAGTCTTTACCGATGATAAGAGGCATGACATCGCCGCGCAAAACGACGTTGTACCAAATGGAACTTCCTTCACCGATGGTCACGTCGCCGATAATTTGCGCCGTGCTGGCAAGAAAAGCTGTGTTCGAAATTTGCAGTTTTTTACCTTCAAGATTTATCAGGTGTGCCATGTCACATTAAATACTTTTGTCGGCCCTCTGTCCATCTCTGATTTACTAAAAAAATTTCATTTTTCTGGTCGGAAACTTGGCATTCGTGAATATAATTCCGAGTCGCGTAGAAGGGAAGTTCCGCCTCTAAACACAGTCCCAAAACTTTATCCAGTGCCACATCGAGAAACTGCTCAACGCCGTCTTTCATGTAGTACACTTTTACGTGGTGTTTTCCGAGGGAATGCTTAATAAAAACGCAACGTTGGAACTGCACATTCCATTGTTTAAAAAATTCCTGCTGTAACGTCGAAAGGGATTTTTTCCAGAGTGATTTTAAATTTGGGATCCCCAAAAGATCTGCGCTCTGTATTGGAAAACGCAGTGGCAAAAATGCTTTTTTATTTTCGTTTTCGAGGATAAATACAAAATGATTTCCCTCGAACACCACACCTTTGGGCAAAAGTTCCAACCATTCAAACTCGCACGAGCCGCTTTCCGACGCGGCAGCCTCGGTTGTTGCTTTGATTTGTTTTTTTCGTGTGACCGCGGAACTTGCGTTACTGGTTATTTTTCGCGATGGCTTTCTCATTGCACACGCTCCCCTTCCAACATGGAAGGACGGGCTTTTTTCACTTTAAAATGGGCCAGGTCGCCGATTTTTAACTCACCCGCTGCAAAGCGTGCGGGGCGATTGTTGCTCGTGCGACCAAAAATAAGTCCGTCGTTGATTTCTTCCACTAAAACTTCGTAGGTCTTACCAACACTTTCTTCGGCAAGCTCCAAAGAGATGGGCCGCTGAAGCGCGAAGAGACGCTCCAGGCGCTCCGACTTTTCGGCTTCGGACAATTGCTCTTCCCAGCGCGCCGCCTTTGTAAACGGACGTGGGCTGTATTTAAAGGCGTAAATATTGTCGTAGCGAACTTGTTTGACCATGGATAAGGTTTCTTGAAATTGTTCTTCGGTCTCACCGGGAAAACCAACGATAATGTCAGTTGAAAGAGTGACATCGGGAATCGCTTTGCGAATCATCTCGACTTTTTGCATGTATTCCTCGCGGGAGTAACCGCGATTCATCCGCTGCAACACTTCGGAATTCCCAGATTGCACAGGCAGATGGATATAATCACAAATCTTTTTACGATAGGCCTGGCTTAAATCCACAAGCTCCTGGTTAAAATCCTTAGGGTGCGACGTCGTGTAGCGAATTCGCAAAACATCGGTTTGCTCAGAGAGAGTGCGCATCAATTCGCCAAAGCTTGCGCCACAATCGGACTTGTAGGAATTCACATTTTGCCCAAGCAAAGTCACTTCTTTGACCCCGCGCTGGGTGAGCGCTTGAATATCTTGAATCAATTCTTTCATGGGCCGGCTGCGCTCGCGCCCCCGAGTGTACGGAACCACGCAGAAGGTGCAAAAATTATCACAGCCTTTGGTGATATTGATAAAGGTGGAGATACCGGGATTGCGAATCAAAGTTTGGATTTGGTAGGGCTTTGTGTATTCGAATTTGGCGTGCACCAATTTGTCTTTGGTGCCACGGGCTTTTTCGGCCAATTCTGGCAGCTGGTCGATGTTGTCGGTGCCAAAAACAAAATCAATTAACGGGTTGTCGTCGATGAGTTTCTTTTTTTCTTGCTGAGCTACACAGCCGCCCACACCGATGCGCAAAAGCGGGTTGCCTTTTTTAAGTTCGCGGTAGCGCCCCACTTCGGAGGAGACTTTGTGCACCGGCTTTTCGCGCACGCTGCACGAGTTGATGAGGATAAGATCAGCCATTTCTGGAGAGGTCACCGGCGTGTAGTTAGACATCTCCAACAACGAATACATTCTCTCGGTGTCGTTGACGTTCATCTGACAACCGTAGGTGGAAATATAAACTCCCTTTGTGGACTCGCTCATAGACTCTCTTTCTTCATAAAATTCGTAGAGTTACAGTAATAATTTCAAGCGTGACAAAATGCACCAAATAATCTATCAGTTATAGCAATTCGAAAAGTGAAGTCAACAGACTCATCTTGCACGTTTGGAGATTTATGGAACCCCGCTTGCCAATATCCACCCAATGGACTCCCTTCCCCGAGGAGCTCCTCCAGCAGATCATTGAGGTCACAGAAGACCACTTTTCTGACTATGAAAGAGGCGACCGCCAGTTTATTGCGGAAGGTCGAATCTACCCCACAGAAATCGTTCTGCGCATTGGCCTGATGGCTGCGAAAGGCGAACTTCGCCAAGATAACTTTGAAGCCTCGTTAGAATACAGCGTCGAGAAAGATAAGCCCGTGGAGCAGATCCACATTCTGGTGGATTTTTTAGCGGAAACTTGGGCCGAATTTTTAGAGGATGCCCCCGACCGCGAGGTGCTGCCGCTGTTATGGACGGAGCAGTTTTTCGAAAAGAAACCCATCTACATTCGCTACACCTCGGAAAATTCGGATCTTGAAAAAATGGCCAACGCCCTCTTAACCAAAGACGAAAAAAAATTAGTCTACGAAGCCCTGGATGAGGACACCGACTCGGGCCTTCACTAGTTGAAAGCGAAAATATGACAAAACCATCATCACCTGATCTCAAGAAAATACTGACTCCCCTGCAGTACGAAGTGACGCAGAAGGAAGGCACCGAACCTCCCTTTAACAATGAGTACTGGAACAACGACCGCGATGGCATTTACGTAGACGTGGTCTCGGGCGAGCCCTTATTTAGCTCCCTGGACAAATTCGACTCGGGCACTGGCTGGCCAAGTTTCACAAAACCGCTTGCGCAAGAAAACATCACCGAAAAAACCGACAAAAAATTCTTCAGCGTGCGCACCGAAGTGCGCAGCAAAACCGCCGACTGCCACTTAGG
>JAYUKO010000108.1:0-4865 GCA_043764415.1 Bdellovibrionales bacterium
TACTGCTCACGTTAAAGGCGGAGATGGTATCTCCTACCTTTAGCTCAGGTGAATTGCCTCCGAGGGAAGTACTTCGAAGTTGAAGCATATTTGTTGAACTGTCTATGGCTTTGGCCACCTCTGCCATGGAGCCGATGTTGATTCCGTCGTCGAGAATTCTCTCGATATAAGAATTCATAATCGTGACGTGGCCTCGATTGCCAAAAATATGGAAGCCATCGGCGAGAGTTGCAATGAGACGAGGTGCAATGAGGCTATTTGTGTTGGGCTGCCGTTTTATCTGGATGGAATCAAACATAATTTCGTCATCATTTTCACTGGCAAGAATCGAGCCGCCCATGGATCCGTAAATTTCTATATTTCCTAGCGTGACTGTTTTGTTGTGTTCGATTTCGAACACTCGCCCATCTTTTTGTATAATCCCAAAGGCAATTCGTTTGTCTCCGCCGCCGATTTTGCTCAAATCACCCTTAGTGTCGGTTGTTGGGTACACCAACAGAGAACCAGCGGGGCACTTTACATTTATTGTTGGACAGACCTCTGTTTTTTCGATGAAGATTTCAGACTCTCGAAGAAAGTTTCCGTCTATATCAAAGACTCCACTGTTACCGTACGACGCTGTTTGTGGGTTTGGATACGGATAACCGGCATCTACTCTTACGACGAATGAGTCTGGGATCACATTTGAGTTGGAGTACACATTGGTGATAGTGCCTTGGGTAAAATTTGTGGAGGTGTACGCGATTTTTAAATCTGTAATTGTGATATTTATATTATTTGTTAATAGAAATGCGGAGTCATTCACATCCAGCAGGAGCGTGGATCCCTGGCCGTCAATTGTGGTGTTTTCTTTACCATCAATTTTAAATATAATGTCAGTTTCATCGGAGCCCTTAAGATAGTACGTTTTATTTTTTCCAAACATAAGTGTTGAGGGTCCGTATTTTGGAATCTTCGCAAAGGCTGCCAGCACATGCTTTCGATCGTCAACCGTTCCATCTCCAACGGCTCTTGTTCCATCGACGACGGTTTCGTCGACGAAAATCGTGCTTGTTGTCGTTTGCACCGGCGATGGGCTGAAAGCCTGAAAAATTAAAACAACGGATAGTGTGGAAGCAATAGATATACCTAAAGCGACTTTATTTTTGACCATTGTTTAGCTTTGCACCTTATTGGGGCGGAGGCGCATAATTGTAAATGGCGCAGTCACAGTTATAGGTTGAATTTGCAACAAAGAAGTTACTACTGTTTGTTACAAAGTAGCCGAAAGAATTCATAGTTTTAATTGCAGCTTCGTCTTTGACAAAAAAAGCGGTACTTTTACTAGTGCTTACGCATGATTGCAGAGAATAGGAAACGGCATCGGTTGCTGCAATCTTGCAGGCGTCTTTGGCTGAATTTTGAGCCTCACTGACCGCCGTTGATTTTACCTGCGCATCGGTCTTATCTTGCTTGTAGGCCATATCTTTTCCCACTCCATTCACCTTAACCACTTTGGAAGGGGGCGGAGTGGTCGCTAGCTGAGCATGAGCCATTGATGATATGAGTAAGCATACAGCCAAAGAAATGAAATGTTTCATAGATCCCCCTAAGAGTTAGTTATCCTAAGGCTATAGGCTAAGAAAACCAAAAGCAAATAGGAATTGTTTGATGTCTCAGATTGTAAGTGTGTTCTCAAAATGAGATGCTTTTACCTTACGGTTGAAGAATGCAAAAGGATGTCTGTGCGCTACTTGTGGGTTGTTTTTATTTTAATCGGTGCAATTGGCTATCGAGTTCTCTTTGAGAAAAAAGCGAGCTCGCGAGTATCGCAAAAAGCTTATGTCGACTGCCCAAAGCCTGCACAGGTCCAGTGCCCTCCCGCTTCGCGTTTTCGCGGTGATAAAGCCATCCACCAACAAACAACGCCACCGGAAGAAACCACTCAAAACCGAAACTCGGCCTTGATAACAAAAGAACTGAACGAAGATTCGACTAAACCATTCCATCCATCGTATGAAAATTGGACTTATTCATCTTTTGATGAAGATTTTGAGAAAAAATTTGTATCTTTAGGGTTTACACAGTTTGAAGATAAAATCGCTATGCTCCACGCCGCCCATGAATCTGGCTTAATAAATCCTGGCACTGTAGAACAATTGGTTGTTAAAGATCTGGAGGCTTATCTTAAGGGCGAAAAAGTTTGCGAAGACGATCGAAGTTTAGCAAACTACTTTTTGTACGCTCAGCAAAGTATGCAGCGCTCGAGTCCGGATATGAGCCTTGCAAATCAAATTGATCGCATCGCAGCCTCTCCGTCGGTCGACCGAAACAAACTAAAAAAATTAAGCGAGGTCATAGGACAATGAATCAACGAAAAGTCGAAAACTTTTTAGTCAATCCACGTTTCCAAATACGGATAGTTGGTTTTTTTATAATACTCACCACGGTTTTGTTGGTGATGCAGGTTGCGGGACTTTATCTTTTTTTCGCGAAATTTAAATCCATCCTTCTTGCAATTGGGCTCGAGGAGCAACATGCGATTTTTACTCTCTTACACAAACAAGAAGTGTTTTTATACACTCTCAACGCTGTTATTGGCGGCGCCGTTTTTATTTTAATGCTTGGAGGTGGAATTGTACTTTCACATCGTGTGGCTGGCCCCATTAAAAAACTAGAGAATACCTTAAATTCAATCGATCCTGGGCAGCCAGAAACTTTGAAAGCATTCACATTACGTAAAAATGATTTTTTTCCTGAGATTGCAACAGCTTTGAATAACTTATTGAAGAGGATCAAGAAATAGCTAGCCTTTTAATACACGCCCAGCTCGCGAAGGGCGTGGTCGCTGAGGGAGCGCAACTGAGACTGTAACTTGTGGCCTTTGAGTTTTTCGCAATTTTGTAAAGGCTCATGCAGGAACTCGTTAAAGTGGCCGTCTTCGTTGGGTAAGTAGCCGCTGTAAAACAGCAACTTGATACGAAAATGCAATTGCAACAAACGAATCTCTTTGGTGTGCTCTAATTTTTTTAGGGCGTTTCCAAACAGGTTAAAGATGGGGCCGTTGTCGTCGGAACCTTGCACGGTGATGCGGGACACGTCCTTAGCAAGACTCAATCCTAACTGAAGACGATCATAGTCTGAGCGAATTCCCGAAAAGCCATCGATGAGTTTGGCTTCGCTCAAGGCGACAAATTCGGTTTTTTCTTTGCGGTCTTCGTAAGTGAAATGCACGTAGTTCATGGCCTCTAAAACACCACCGCCAAAGCGTTTTTTACTTTTTAAGGCGCTTCTGGCTAAAAAGTGCTGTTTTCCACCATGGGTATTGAGCGCATCGATTTGTAAATCTGCCTCTTTAAAAACCATGGTGCGAAGAATTAAAAACGAACCTGCTGCCACGCTGGCTCCTTAAAGATAAGCAAATAAGGAAAGGATTAAAATGGACAGAATATTAGCTAAAATTACCGATAGTGGAATAATGGAGGCGTTCAGCTCCCGTGAGAATTGTTTAAACGTCCACGGGATAAAAATAGATAATAATACCGAACTGATCACTAACATTAAAAAACTCAGGGAGAACAAATAATAAATCTCATTTTCAACTCGCAAGAGAATAAAAATGCTTAAAGAAATAAATGATAGCAACGTTCCCATAAAAAAAGATAGTGTGAACTCTTGCTTAAGGATGCCAGACAAACCCTTGATTTTATCTTCACCACTGCGAAAAAAATCCAAGGCCAGAGACGCCGTTTGGTTGCTGAGAATCGTCACTAAAAACTGCACCATCGGAATCATACAAATCAGTTGCCATGGGATATCTTTGTGCCGATCGTACAGCCCGCGATAGAGCGCATAAAAACAAATCAGACCGCCAAATAAACACAAAAAGAACCACGGCACTCGGGCAATAAAATGATCCCAGAATCCTTCCTCGCCACCAACTCCCGCCATACCCCGAGATAGGAGTTCATCCGAAGCTTCTTCGCGAATGACATCGATGACGTCGTCCACTGTGATCACTCCCACAAGATTTTTTGAATGATCGACAACTGGAACAGCCAGAAAATCGTATTTTTCGACAATTTTCGAAACATCTAACTGGTCTGTGGTCACTTCGACGGACATGACGTCTGTCTCCATGATATCTTTTAGAACAATGTTCGGTTTGTGCAAAATCAATTGCTTCAGGCTCAGAACACCCACCAGCTGGTGGGACTCGTTGGTAACGTAAATGTAAAATGTAATTAAATCCTCATCCGTTTCTTGAATGAAAAGGATGGCCTCGGAAACCGTTTTGTCCTGGTCGACAGAAAGCACGTGCGGAGTCATGAGCGCCCCGGCGGAGTCATCGGGGTAACCCATGAGCTCTTCGACCTCTTGCACGTCCTCGGTGGACATACCTTTAAGAAGCTGCTTGGAAAGATCTTCTGGCAAGTGACCCAGTAGATCTGCTGCATCATCGGACTGCATCTGCGCAAGGATCTCTTGCACTTCTTGCGGGTTTAAAACGATGGAGATTTCTTCCTGCAAAGACTCGTTAAGACGACTGAGAATATCGGCTTTGAGTTCCAGAGTGGGAACCATTTGAAAAATACTCAGTCTTTCGTCGGGATCTAAGATTTCGAGCACCGCAGCGATGTCTGCACCGTGGGATTTTGCGATGATTTTTTTGATATTGCGCTCTGCTCCCCGACGGTAAAGCTTACTGACGGTGACGGCTAGTTTTTTGGTGCGCTCTTCAATCACAAAAACCTCTTTGTAAGCTGTGTTTTACCATGATAATCTCTCGGCTGAAATCAAAAAAGAGGTCCCCTTTGAAGATAAGTTTAGTAGGAACAGGATATGTGGGCTTAGTGGCTGGCGTTTGCTTTGCCGACGTAGGACAC
>JAYUKO010000109.1:0-1462 GCA_043764415.1 Bdellovibrionales bacterium
GGGCCTCACTGTGCTGAGCCTTTCTCAGCGCGCCCTGGAAGCCGCCAAAAAAATAGCGCCCACTCAAACCTTTTACTGGAATCTCATCGAAGAATTAAACGCCAACGAAAAATCGCAAACACGCTTTAGCTCTGCCGTCAGCTTGCTGCGCGCTCTCAATGTGGCGCTCGCGCACATTGAACGTGTGGGCTTAGAAAATATTTTTAACGAGCATGCTCAGCGCGCAGAAGTATTTCGTCGTCACGTTTTAAAAAACGGCGTCACACTTTTTCCACAAATCCCTAGCCCCAGTCTAACGTGTTTGTCAGTGCCCGTGGACAGTCAAAAGTTGCAAAAACACTTGCAAGACAAATATAAAATTGTGGTCATGGGCGGACAGGACGAGCTCAAGGGAAAAGTTTTACGCATCGGTCACATGGGGTCCATGACTCTGCAGGATCTCGAAGAAACCAGTGTCGCCATTCACAAATCTCTATTAGAAATCTCTAATGTTTAAACTCATTGTCGCCAATCGTTTTTCGCAGTCTTCGCTCATCCAACTCAAAAAAAGTGGCTTGGTGGATGCTTTCACCTGCGAAAATATCAGCGAACTCAAAGATCATTGGTCCACCTGCCAAGGGCTTTTGATCCGCAGTGGCGTGCAAGTCACGCAGGAACTTCTCGCGCAAATGCCGCAGCTGCGGGTGATCGTGAGCGCGACGAGCGGTTTTGATCATATCGATTTAAAATCTTGCCGCGAAAAAAACATAACTGTCATGCACACGCCCGCTGCCAATGCGCAAAGCGGCGCCGAACACACACTGGGCTTGATTTTGGCCACTCAGCGCAATTACGAACGCGCAAGCGCCCAGGTCAAATCGGGGCGCTGGGAGCGCAGCGCCCTCATCGGCGAAGAGCTCATGGGCAAAACCTTGGGCCTCATTGGTCTGGGTCGCATCGGCAGCAAAGTAAAAAAAATGGCCGAAGCTTTTGGTTTAGAAATTCTCGTGCACGATCCTTATGTGGAGCAAAGTTTGCACCCCAACACGGTGTTTTTGGGTTTTGAAGAAGTGGTACGCAAAGCCGATATTGTGAGCTTTCATGTTCCCCTCACCTCCGAAACCTTTCATATGATCAAAGCCTCCACACTGGAGTGGTTTCATGAGTCCGCGACTCTCATCAACGCCAGCCGTGGTGATGTGATCTGTTTTAGCTCGCTGCTCAATCATCTCATCGAAAACCCGCAATTTCGCCTGGGACTTGACGTGTACGCCGCCGAGCCCCTGGATAAATCAACGGCTCTTCTTGACCATGCGCAGATTTTTTTCACTCCGCATATTGGCGCCACCACCCACCAAGCCATCGCCAGAGCCTCGCAGGAGGCCGTAGAAAAAATTCTGCACTATATTCAGTCAGAAAAAACCTCTGACACACTCCCTCCCTCTGCACTCTGGGCGAGTAAAATCATTCGCTAAGCCATCAA
>JAYUKO010000110.1:0-17989 GCA_043764415.1 Bdellovibrionales bacterium
CAAAGCTTTCGATAAATACAGTCCATTTGATTTTATCGTTTTTGCTCATCATCAAGAAGACCTCTTCGAAACTCGCCTGATTCGCATGCTGCGCGGAACCGGACCCCAAGGACTTGTGGCCATGTCTCTGCAAAAGGGGCGGGTTCTACGACCATTTTTACAAACATCAAAAACGGAAGTAAGTGCCTATTTGGGAGACAGCGGATTTTTTGAGGACCCTTCGAACACTTCAACGCAGTATCTACGGAACTGGCTGCGGAAAGCGTGGCTTCCTCTTTTGGAAAAAAAACGTCCAGGGTCTTTGCAAAGCTTGCAGCAGTCTCTATCGCTTTGCTTAGAAGCATTGCAGACGGTGCCTTCCTTGGACTTTTGTTTTGATGATAGAATGCAGGTCCTGCGTTCTGAATACACTGGACTGTCAAGTGCAGAAAAAAAGCGGGTCTGGGCGCAATACCTAAAGCAAATAGGTGTGAAAAACTACGGACTTTCGCACATAAATGAGCTGGTGAAGCGCCTTGACGTGGAACAAAAAGATCTCACATTTATACTGTTAAAGAAAAGATGGCTAGCTAACGCACGGCACATTTGGTGTGAGTCGAAAAACACGTTAGAATAGTAAGCCAGGGTCTCTGAGTTTTAGGCCCATTTCATGAGGAGACTTGATGAGCGCATCACAAAAAACCGCAGCCTTTTGGGCCTTAGCAATTGTTGTCGCATTAATTGCAGTGCAGTTTTACCAGCAAAAACAAGACACTTATATTCAAGACTTTGATTATTCAAAGTACCACGCAGCGGTTGAAGGCGGAAAGCTTGAGTCCGTCACGTTGACGCCGCCACTGGGCCGAATCGCTGGCGTTGTGAAGGAAGCTTTCGTGAAAGAGCTTGGCGGAAAAAAGTTTTCCATCGACGGCGATACAGGCGATCGTCAAGTTACTTTTTTAGAGCGCAATTCCATCATTCCCAATTTTGATAATAATCAAGAAACTCCGTACATGATGATTTTGGTTCAAGCTCTGCCATTTTTATTGATCGCAGGTTTTTTGTTTTTCTTATTCCGGCAAATTCAAGTGGGTGGCGGGAAAGCCATGTCCTTTGGTAAAAGCCGTGCAAAACTTCTGACTGAAAATAAAAATAAAGTCACATTTAAAGATGTGGCCGGTGTGGAAGAAGCCAAAGAAGAGCTTCGCGAAATCGTCCAATTTTTAAAAGATCCAAAAAAATACACCAGACTCGGTGGAAAAATCCCTAAAGGAGTTCTTCTTGTGGGCTCCCCCGGAACAGGCAAAACTTTGCTTGCTCGAGCTGTGGCTGGAGAAGCAGGAGTTCCATTTTTTACAATCTCCGGTTCTGACTTTGTCGAAATGTTTGTCGGTGTTGGTGCAAGTCGTGTTCGCGATCTTTTCGAACAGGGCAAAAAAAGCGCGCCGTGTTTGATCTTTATCGATGAGATCGATGCCGTGGGTCGCCACCGTGGCGCTGGAATGGGCGGGGGACACGATGAGCGCGAACAAACTTTAAACCAGATGCTCGTTGAGATGGATGGGTTCGAAAGCAACGAAGGCGTTATTTTGATCGCAGCCACAAACCGTCCAGATGTATTAGATCCTGCCTTGTTACGCCCGGGTCGTTTTGATCGTCGCGTGGTGGTGAGTGCTCCCGATCTTAAAGGTCGCGAGATGATTCTTGCTGTGCATAGCAAAAAAGTTCCATTGGCATCAAATGTCGACATGAAAAAAATTGGTCGCGGAACTCCGGGCTTTACTGGTGCCGATCTTGCGAATCTCGTGAACGAAGCCGCACTGTCTGCGGCGAGACACGAACGCAATAAAGTGACTATGGAAGACTTTGAATACGCCAAAGACAAAGTGATGATGGGCGCCGAAAGAAAATCCATGGTCATCAACGATCAAGATAAAAAAATCACTGCCTATCACGAAGCGGGCCACGCTCTGGTTGGAAAACTGCTTAAGGGCGGAGACGCCATTCATAAAGTGACGATCATTCCGCGCGGGATGGCTTTAGGCCTCACACAATTTTTGCCCGAAGAGGATCGTTTAAATATCTCGAAGAAAAAAGCCGAAATGATGATTGTAACTTTGTTTGGTGGACGTATCGCCGAAGAATTGATCTTCCAGGATTCCACCACAGGTGCGGGCAACGACATTGAGCGTGCCACATCCATCGCCCGCCGAATGGTGTGTGAATGGGGTATGAGCGAAAAGTTGGGTCCATTGGCTTATGCGAAGAGCGAAGGGCCGGTATTTTTGGGAATGCAAAGCAATCAAACCAAAGAATACTCGGACGCTAAGGCACAAGAGATTGACGCCGAAGTTCATCGCATTGTGATGGAAGGCTACAACCACGCCAAACGTTTGATTCAAGATAACATCAAGGTTCTGCACGAAGTGGCTGCGGCGCTGTTGGAATTTGAAACCATCGATGGCGATGACGTGGACATGTTGTTTAAAGGTGGCACCATCGAAGATGTGCGCCGTAAAATGAAGGACCACGAAGTCTCCATGGCCAAAGAACAAGAAGAGGCGCGCGAGAAAGAAAACTCGGAGCGCGAAGAGCTTGTTAAAAAACCCATCAAGGGTGGCAGCGGTGGCCTTGGCGATCCGGATCCGATTACGATCTAGGGCTTCATAAATAGCTTGATCCTTCGTTGCTCAATCGTTTCGTTCGGTCGGTGTACGGGAAGTACACCTCCTATCTCAACTCAATCGCGGCTCGGCTGAAGCTATTTCTGAAGCCCTAGGTGGCATTGAAGGCAACACAAACTGAACAAAATCTGTAACTAATTCATTTAGCAGATGCGGGCGGTATTGTGCTGTGAATTGCTGGCCCCGTCCAGTAATTATCCTTTTGAGCCTTTAAAGGAGGAATCATGAAGACACTTATTATTGCATCATTCATTTTAGCTACGAGCGTTTCGTTTGCAAGCGCCACTTGTGACATTGAGACTATTACGAAGAACTATTGCGATACCATCGATTGGGCAGAGGGAGAAAATTCTTCCGAGTGTCCCATCGAAATCGAGTCAGTGTTGTTTGTTCAGCCTTATTAAGCAGGCGTGGAGCTGGAGTTCTATTCTACGAAAGTAGTTTACGGAGACAGCGGCGATTTATTCGAAATCACTGGAAACTATATGGGTGGGACAGGCATCGACATGGTTCTTGTCGATCCCAAAAGCTGCTCCATCCTCGATCAAACAAATGTTTACTCCGAGTAAACCTATCTAAGGCTGACTGTTTTCGCAGACGGGGTCTTCGTTGGTGTAGCTGATATAGGTGCGCAGGAACAAACTGCCTGCGCCCTGAAAATTAAAAGGCTTAAATTCTATTTTTGTGTTCGTTTGGCTATCAACGATGGCACAGCCTGAGGGTGAAACGCAGTTTTTATTGCGAATGGTATCGCTACAAGTTTCTTCGCGGCTCGACACGAATAGACCGCGATTCCAGGAATCCTCAATAGTATTTCGCGAGATGAGAGTGGAGTCGAGATCACCCTTTACTTCGAAAAACGCAACTCCATCGTCGCCAAGGCCTTTAAAGACGTTGTCTTGAACAATATGGTTTTTGCCACCGTTGATCTGAAATCCGCCGGCGGCTGTGGCCATCACGGGAAAGATACCGCCAATGGGCGCTGCGGGTCCGATTTGATTGCCGATGACAGAAACGTCGTCGACGCTATTCACCACACCGCGACCTTCGTTGGTTAATTTTAATTTATAAAACTGAAGACCTCTGCAGTTCTTGCCGGCATCGACGACGCCCTCACAGTTAAAATTATAAATCAGTGCCCCGCCATGTTTTGATTTAAAAGCCACATAGTCATCTTTAAAAAACACGGGGCCATCTAAGGCTTCGTTATCTAAGACGACGTGATGGTAGCGCTCACCGCGGGAATCAACCTTTCGTGTCACGTCTCCGTATTCGATGCGGTAGTGATTAAAGCGTGGATAATCAAATAAGGGAATTTTTTTCTGTTCACGAAACGGAAAGTAAGGTTTAGCCGTTTCGGAGTTGCGAACAAACCGTTTGATATATTTTTGTTCGCACTGGCCTTGCGAAGTTACGCTTGTGGGGTCGGGGACGCATTCGCCGCGTTCTTCAGAATCTAAAACAATGGGGTCGGGAAAGCCAGCATCGATCCGCACATCGATACCGTCGGGGTAGGCATTCAAAACCTTTCCTTGGGTCGTTTTAAGGCCGTATTTGTAATCCACACCGCGAATTCTAAAACTTTTGGGGAGGTACTGGATCAATTCAAAATCCGTCAAAGTCACATTGCGAAAATAGCCATCGTTGCGGAAAAAAGTAATGTTTTGGTCAAAGTAGAGACGTGTTTTACTCGAGCCTTCTCCAGAAATGACCAATGCTTTTTGATCGAGGAGCTCGCGCATATCGGGAATCCGGTGAATGATGGAGCCCTCACCCACAGGGGCAAAGTACCAATCTCCCTCGGCAATTTTCAATAGAACTCGGCAAGTGGGATTTACATCGTCCGTCAGTAAGCTCATTGCCATTTGGGTGGCGTCCCTGAGCGCTTTCGAATTCTCTTCTTTTCTAGCATTAAAACCAGCACTCAAAGGATCCACACCAGTAGCTTTGATCGCCAGTTTGTAGTTTGAGCCCACCACGGTCTCGGCGCGCGAAAGGGTGATTGTTTTATCGCAAGTCTGAGAAGTGATTGGGAGGGTGGTGGCATTGATAGTGAAAATTAAGAAGGCCGCCGTGGCCGCAATCCAAAACCATTTAAACAAGCTCCCCTCCTGGAAGAAATATCTACGATTTTAGCATGATATTCAGATCACTGGAGGTCAAGTGGAAGATCTGCTTCAATTTGGACCGGTAAAAGCTAAAAGAGGTGACTGCACTTGAGCGGAGTGGTCGCGCCCGCGGTGATTTTTTTCATCTCCTTGAGTAGAGTTGGAAACCATGTGTTCCGCACAACTTGATCTTTTCGGTAATCCACAGATAAATACTCGGGCCAAAGGTTGTATTTTCCTCTATGCAAATGAAGCCCAAAACTGTTCGAGCCCACCGTTATTCCACGGCGTCCTCGCTGGTCCCACTCCAATTTTTGTGCGTCTGTTTTAAAAAGAGCGTAGGTAACAATCTGCTGTTTGTGGAAGTAATTGCGAGCGATATTGAAGGCACGCAAAAGAGTTCGACCTGTATTGACGTAGTCTATCAGGACGATTCCGATTTTACGTGAGTCTAAGTTTTTGCCAACGAAATCTAGCAAACGCTGTTCGACGATGGATGTTTCTAAATTTAAATCAGGATCTGGAGAGTATAAATAGCCCCCGCCAAGACCCGTTAGCGGAATATTGACGATATCGACAGCAGGATGATGAATCGCAAAGTGAGTCTGAAGTACAACCGGCGACGAGCCGATCGTGACGTACAAGTATTTTTCCGGACTGTAAACGCGCATCAAATCTTCGGCAATGTTTTCTACGATCGGTAGATCGCTTTGTAGAAGTGCCTTGAGCTCGACAATATCCTCTTCGCTCTGCGCAAAGGCACTGAAACTAAAAATTAAAAAAACAATGAAAAACAACTTACTCAAGGTAGTCTAAATCCTTGTGAAAAGTCTCTTCCATGCGCCACGTGGAAAGATAAGCCAACGTGAGGCAGCCGCCACCGACAATCATGGCAGCGGTTTTTAAGTCTGTGACGTTTTGAAAAAGTCGAAAGAAAAAAGTGAGGGGAATCACCGCGCCGCGGACAAAGTTGGGCACCGTGGTGGCGACGGTGGAGCGAATGTTGGTGCCAAATTGCTCGGCGCTAATGGTGACAAACACGGCCCAGTAACCTGTGGAGAAGCCCAGCAAAGTACACACAAAATAAAACATGGTGAGCGACGGAGATTGCAAATTTAAATACAAAAAACTTGTGATCACTGTGAGATGCAAAAAGACAAACACCGAGAATCTTCTGCTCTTTAAAAACTGACTTAGTAAACCACTTGCAAGATCTCCAAGGGACAAGCCCAAGTACGACCACATCACCGCATGACCCGCTTTAACTAAATCTCCCATTCCCATGTGCTGACTGAGCTCCGGCGAAAAGGTAATTAAGATGCCAATCACAAACCAAATGGGGACGCCGATTAAAATACAGCGCAGATATTTAAAGAAATTCTTAAAGCTCGAAAATAGTAAAAGGAAGTTTCCCTTATTAGACGCTTTATCCTTAATTTGATCAAACAGATGGGACTCGGCCACACCCACGCGAAGGGCGAGAAGACTAAATCCCAAGCCACCGCCGATAAGGTAGGCTGTGCGCCAATGTGTGAGATCGCCGATCACGCCACCCGCGACGGCGCCTAAAATTCCGATGCTGGCCACGATGGTAGTGCCGATGCCGCGCTTGTTTTTGGGTAAAATTTCTGAAACCAGTGTAATGCCTGCACCCAGTTCGCCGGCTAAACCTACGCCGGCGATAAAGCGCCAAATGGCATAGGTGTCGACACTGGTTACAAAACTATTGGCAATATTGGCAGTGGAGTACAAAAAGATCGAGCCAAACAAGACCGACAAGCGCCCGCGAATGTCGCCAATGGCTCCCCACAAAAGACCGCCCACAAGCAGTCCCAACATTTGAATGTTGATTAAAAACATCCCTTGATCGAGTAAATCGGCATCGGCCACGCCGATATCCTTTAAACTGTTCACGCGAACGATGCTAAATAGCAACAGGTCGTAGATGTCGACAAAGTAGCCCAAGGCGGCCACGATCACCGTGAGCACAATTTTTTTGTTGAATATTGGATCTGTGATCTGAGGTTTCTGACCTGTTGATTGCATTTTGGAAACCCCTTTGCGACCGTCCAAGAGATTTCGTACATCTCTTGATGTCTTTTGGCAACTCAGTTAATCTGAGGACCTATGGAACAAAAACTATTTGGTACAGACGGCATTCGCGCGACGGCAAACACCTATCCAATGACTCCCGATATGATCATGCGGGTGGGGCAGGCGCTGGGATATATGATTCGCAGCAACCCTCCGCGGAATCAGGAACCTAAAGTCGTAATTGGTAAAGACACGCGCCTGTCGGGCTACATGGTGGAGCTCGCTTTAACCAGCGGTCTGAATTCTATGGGCGTGCACGTTCGCCTTATCGGGCCACTGCCCACGCCGGGAATTGGTTTTCTCACTCGCGACATGCGTGCCGATGCGGGTATTGTGATTTCGGCGTCGCACAATCCGTACTATGATAACGGCATTAAAATTTTCGGCCCCGACGGTTACAAAATTTCGCAAGACCACGAAAAGCAGATCGAAGATTTGGTGTTGAACAAAGACCTCAATCAACTGTTATCCGAGCCTTCGCGCTTGGGTCGCACCAAGCGTATCGAAGATGCCATGGGCCGCTACATTGTGCATATCAAAAATTCGTTCCCGCTGGAGTACACCCTCGAAGGAATGCGCATTGTTTTGGATTGCGCCAACGGCGCGTCTTACAAACTGGCTCCTGCAGTTTTTGAAGAGCTGGGCGCCGAAGTGATTGTGATGGGCAATGCTCCCAACGGTTTTAATGTGAATGACAAATCCGGCGCGCTGTATCCTGAAAAATTAGCCGACAGTGTAAAAAAATATCGGGCTGACATAGGCGTGAGTTTGGATGGCGATGCCGACCGCGTGATTTTGGTGGACGAAGAGGGCAGCATCGTGAATGGCGATCACATTCTTGCCATCAGTGCGCTCCACCTTAAAAGAAAAAACAAGTTGGTAAAAAACACCGTGGTGGCGACGCTGATGAGTAACTACGGCTTGAACAAAGTTTTAAACGCCCACGGTATCGAAGTGGTTCGCACCGCTGTGGGCGATAAGTATGTTGTCGAAGAAATGCGACAAAACGGCTTTATCCTGGGCGGAGAGCAATCGGGTCATATTATATTTTTAGACCACTCCACAACGGGTGATGGCTGTGTGGCAGCGTTAAATGTACTCGCTATTATGAAAGAGCAAAATAAAAAGCTCAGCGAGCTTCGCGAGATCATGGAAGATGTTCCACAGGTGTTGATCAACGTAAAAGTGAAACACCGCAAGGAGCTCGAGAACATTAAGGGCTACAAAGAATTGATCAAAGACATCGAAAAAAGTCTTAAAGGCCAAGGCCGGGTGCTGGTGCGCTTTTCGGGAACCGAAAACGTGCTCAGAATTTTGGTGGAAGGCTCGGATCGCAAAATGATTGCGCAGTTTGCAGAAACCATCGCGAAATTTGTCGAAAAAAGTTTGGGCTAATGGAAGCTGTTGTAACACTGGAGCAGCTTTCTGAATTTTGCGAAAAACTAAAAAGCAAATTCTCAAAAAAACAGCTCGTATTACTGAATGGCCCTCTGGGAGTTGGCAAAACCCAATTTGTAAAGTCGATGGTCTCCACCATGGGCGGCGAAATGCCAGACTCTCCAACATTTTCCATCATCAACCAATACCCGTGCCCCAACAAAACAATCTACCACGTGGACCTCTACCGTTTAGAGTCCGAAGCCGACGTGGAATCCACCGGCTTTTGGGATCTCTTCCGCGAAGACGAAGCTTTAATCTTTGTAGAGTGGGCGGAACGGATTGCCGACGACAATTGGCCCACAACCTGGCCGCGCCTCAATATTCATATCAAGTTTGCCGAAAAAACTGACACAAGAAAAATTCAAATTTCTTTTAGATAAAAGGAAAATGAATATTTATTCGCATTGAGCGGGAATTTCGTAGGAATCTAACTGAACTGGAGATGCTTTGTTTGCCTTGCAATCTTGTTTTGATTTTAGATGAAAGCGAAACACATAGGGGAGCAGACATTCACGGCTGGAGATTTTAACGGTGTCCTCAAAGCCAATCACAAGGTTTTTACTTTCGTAGTAAACTTGAGTGGGCGTTACTGTTTTGTTGAGGTCACGTTGTAGGACGGTCATTGAGGCGTCCATGCAGCGGTTTTGGGTCAAAGAGTCAGCGTGGGGTGTTCGTTCGTGGCGGGTGCTGGTGGGGATTCGATTTCGATCGATAAGTTCTTCTTGTTTTTTAATTTCTATAATTTCTTCGGGTGTGTGGCCAGAAGTGTTGTGGGGGATCACCCAACCGTAGCCCCAGTTTTTTACTTGCGAAGCTTTTTGCACCGAGCGCAGAGAGTAATACATCAGACGAGCGGCCTCGGGGGAGCCGCGTTCTGAAACACAGCTGTGGAACGCGGAATCGGCCTGTTGTTTTTGTTCGAGGCTTCCACCCTTCCAATAAGCTTTGTCGTGTTCGACACAGCAAAGCTGCCAGTTGTCCTCGCGCGGGTAGGAAATCATCTTGGCCAGTCGAGGGCATCCGTCGGAGACAAAGGGCTTAAGCTTATTAAAAAGAATTTTTGGATCCAAACTCTCGTAAGAAGCAGGGGCCCGCTCAGCAGAGAGACTGCTGCTAGCAGTCAGACTGCTGCAGCTTGTAGTGAGCCCTAAAGCGAGAATCAGGAGAGTCAAACGCATCTCTCCCTATCGGCGTTAGTCGACTAAATTTTGAGTCGATTCGAAGGCAGTGGCCCCAAAGATATTGGCTTCGTTGATCTTTTCGTTAGAAGCGACGGTATAGCTTAAAATTGTCAGCACAAAAAGAAGGATCTTCATAGTTGCTCCCAGTGTTGTTGTTTCAGCTTTGCTATCGGTCGTAAGTCGAGTCGAGATAAGAGCAAGGTCTGTATATTCTCATTATGAGATATGAAAGAAGCCATTTTCCACGGTGAAACTGGTGTTGAAAAAAAAATGATCATAATTTTTAAGCATTGCGGAGAAACGCACTCTTTGTAAAAATTGCAATGGCCTCCTAATTCTCAAAAAGTATTGAATTTTTTGGGCTCCGGCGATTAATTTCTCTTTCGGGGAAATTGTTCCGGGGGGAATGCATCCATGAAATCTCTAATTCTATTTTTTACTATCTGTTGTTCGCAAAGCTTTGCTGAGGGACGTCTGCAGTGTATCGATCTTTTTTCAGTTCACTTTGGCCAACTCAAGCCGGAGTTTAAAAACGACACTCGATACGATGTCATCGTGCTAGATACCGTAAACATCAAAGATCAGTGCTCCACTTCGCATTGCCACATGTACACGTGGTCCGCGGAGCTCGAAAATGCCAGTGGAATTCAAATCGCAAATAGCTATTTGGATGCCATGCGACTGTACGATCAAGCTCTTGCGGCGCTGAAATCGGGAAAAACGGATCTCACCTTGGGCTCTTTTGCTTTTGAGTCGCGAAATTCCATTCGCAAGTACGGCATCGTTCCCGAAAGCGCGTGGCCGGGCTCGAAAAAATTCATCGAGCAGCCAATGTACGGCCATCTCGAGGGAGCTCTCGAAGCTATTTTAGTTCGAGTTGCTTGGATCGCTGCCAACACAACTGCCGATCCGGCGAGTCGAGCCGTAAAAACGTTTGCGAAGGAAGAAGCCCGCCGAGAAATTTTACTGATGATCGAAAACGTCACCGGTAAATTGCCCACGGATTTTGTCTATGAAAACAAAACCTACACGCCGCGCTCCTTTGCCGAAACGTTTTTTCCCGAACTCTATGTACCCATCGTCGATGTGCGCATGCAAAACGCTCTCAAAGTGGTGGAGCGGCAAAAATCAGGGGCACGGATCTCGTTAAAAATGGATTTTCAAAAAGGCGAAAAAATGATGCGACAGGTGCTCGACGAGGGTCGCGCATTGTTTTTGTCCTATCGTCATCACCGACAGTTTGTGGATTCAAAAACGGGAGTGATGAGCATCGAAGCCTTTGCCTACCCCAAGATGGCCGCAGCCTTGAGCCCCTCATTGATGTCTCGGTATAGTAAGTGGGGCGGCAGTCATGCTGTGCTTGTTGTTGGCTACGAGTTGGATCCGATCACTGGCCGCGTTCGCAAATGGAAAATTCAAAATAGCTGGGGCGAAGGGTCTGGTGATCGCGGCTACTATCATATGTACAGCGATTACTTCGAAAGATTCGCATGGGGCTTTTCCTTTGTTAAGGATGACGCGATCCCATTGCCTGTGGGAGTAAAACCGCCGAAGGCTGTGAAATCGCCTGCGAAGACTTAAACAATTTCACGCACAGTTTGTGCGGGCAAAACGACTCGATTGTGTTTCTCACCTGGCAATTCTCTATCGAAAAATTGACAAAGATTGTTATGCTCGCTTTAAACGTGACTCAACCGAGCTCTGGCGAACGGCACAGAGATCTTTAAAAGGAGAATCAAAATGAAGTATTTGTTTTTAACTACAGTGGCCTTGTTTTTTACAGCTTGTCAGACAATGCCCTATCAACCTTATGCGAGAGACGTAAAACGCTTACCATATCAAGGCGGAGTGATTGCGCTGAAAACCGAACACAGAGACGAGGATCGCACCAAGGCAGAATTAATGATGAAAAAAAATTGCGGGAGTGCGGCGATTAAAATCAAAGAGGAAGGTGAAGTGACGGTTGGCCAAACCACCTCTGGCAGTGCCAAAGAAACGAAAGATGAAGGTTCGGACGGTATGAAACTGGGCAGCCTGTTTGGCATGCCGGTGATCTTAGGGGCCAACGATCCTAGTAAAAACACTGCCACAACATCCACCACAACTGCGGTGAAAGAGTGGCAGATTTCGTATGAGTGCGGAAGTCGAAAAAACAAAACAAATTTGTAAACCAATTCGTAATTGCCGGATGGTCTCTTCGGAGGCCACCCAGTCATCTTGAGGGCTTCAGCCCGAAAGAGCCTTCGCTCCGCTCAGGATGACGTCGTATGGTCTTTTGACAACAATGAAAATCATACCTTATTTTTAGATGTACTCGTCGCTATCTTGTTGAAATTTGTCGTGATCGGGCACAAAAGTTGCTCTCATGTTTAGCATGCCTATGTCCGTGAAAGCGTTTATCAAGAGTTTTGTTTGTGCGCCTTTGTGCACTTTTTTGGTTCTTCATGCCATTCCTGTCCAGGCCGCTTCGTCTTCATGTTTTGATATTTTTGCTCAGACCGTGAGCCGATATGATTTTAGCTCCCAGCCGAAGACAAAAAAACTGCAGTTCGAAAACCCCCCAATCCTACGACTCACAAACTATAATATGCACAACGGAACGTTGAATCAGGGCACTGTGAGCGAGCGAAAGTTTAACGGCGAAAGCTTCGACTACACTAACTCGTATCTCTCGACGCTAGGGAACGCTTCTCACAATGGAGAAATGCTAGGAGACCAGCAAGATTTTTCTTTAAGTAAAATGGTTGAAACAGGTTATATTACGCCTCTCGAGGCCGAATACTTTCGGAAGCTGGGTCTCAGTCTCCATTCCAACCAAGTGTATTTTTGGGAAGTGTATCACGAGGCGAAATATGAAGAGCTGGCGCAGAATTATCAGGACTTCCGATTTCGGAGTGTATCAGCAGGCGTTAACTTGTCTGACTATAGCCTTTGGCCTGCGAAAACGGCGGCCATGTGGAATGTGGCCGGCCAGGTTTGGGATTATAAAAAGTTGTACGAACCCCTTAAACTTCCTTGGGAGTTAGAAGAGGCCCGAAAAGATTTTTCCCTGGATCGCACAAAGTATAAGTTTGTTTTTGAATGGGGCCGCGCCGCACAGGACTTATCAGGAGACATCGATTACATCTATTCGGCCAATACTTTACTCAGTTTAGTTCAGGTGCTTGCCTACAAAGGCTCTGTGGATGATGCGTATGTTATGGTCCACTCGTTTGATAAAGTGAACACGCGTCTTTATTCGCGGATGCATCCCAACACGCTATACCCGCCAGGCTGGAAAAACCTCGACGATGCACTTTTTCTTGTTCCACTGAGTGAGGCGTTAAAAAAATATCCCATAGCTCGTGCCTCAGAACGTGTGCGGAAAGTGATGGAGCTTGCAAATGGGAAGCTCACGTCTGTTCAAGCTGTGGAGCTGATTATAAGTGATGTGCTCCATCGCAAATCTGAAATGCACTTTGTATCAAGCGCCGGAGAACAAAAATCTCCTGTGGTGTTGACGGATAGCTCTGCCTGGTTGGCCTTTGCCACGCATGGGGCAGTACGGGGCTATGGCTTAACTCCCGAGGTGGCTCAAAAAATCTACGAGTATTTTTCACAGCAGTACCCTCCGGGAGCGTCCTATAATTATTTTAACAAATACCAAAATGCAGCCGACTCAGCCCAGACTCGTTTTTACTATGCAGAAAGAAATGCCATCGAAATTTCAAATCTAGATCCTGCACTTGCGCAGTATGATCAATTTTTCGTGGTGCGAGCTCTGTTTTCAGCACTTCATCATAAAATGGTGACACTGGCGCAGATGATTCGCAAAGTTGACAGAAGATCAGCGCAGGCCGCTTACGACGAAGCGGGAAGCATTCTCCGAACTCACAAAGTTCAAATCGGTGTCACCACACACTCGCCAGTGATTCTGCAGCAGATTCGCGATCAGCAGCCAGTGGAATCAGTTACGTCCCTCGGCACGATTTCCGAAGGTCCAATTCCACAAAGCTTGATCGACGCGCAACCTTATATTTTTCGTGATGCAGAAATGAGTTTTTTTACGGTGGAGCAAATTATGAATTGGGGATTAGAAAATCCTGGTTTGTACCAATTGTTAAGCGGCAATTTGCATTATGGATCATGGACCTCGCAATACTTGATGTCACTTCCTGACAGTCTTTGAGTTCTGGTGGTCGACACTTAGGAAGCGCAGAACTTCTTCGAGTTTATCCCGCACGGCCTTGTCCACATGGGATTCGAATTCGATTTTAACTCCATCGAGGGATGCGTTTTCATTCCAAGTCATTTGTTTCATTTGATAATACCGTCGTAATTTTTTTTCGACGTCCTCCGTCGAATGTTTTTTTAAAAGACATGTGGATTTTTCCGCGAGTTATAAGAGAAAATCCTTCTGCTGTGGTGTCGCTTCGATAAAGTGAGCGATTTTTTTGACCAACGAAAAACTGGGCGCCCGTTGGCGTTTTGCGATCATACCTAAAGTGCGAGGAGATTTTATTTTGAGCCTTCGCGCAAGTCCAGCGTAAGAGCGACAGGCTTTGTTATTACTTTGCTGGCAGAGCCAGCTAATCAATTCGGAAAAGTCTTTGTTCTCGTAAAAATTCATGCCGCGAACATACCCGAAGTTACCGCGCGATAGTACAAAAAGTGACTAATTAGTCATGTAATTATGAAAATATAGGTAAATGCTTATATATTACAGTAGTTTAAAGTTATTGAAAATCTTATAATATAAGTGTATACTTACTTTTATACATCGTATCAAGCAAAGGATAAGCATGGCAGTTGGCAAGAAGGGCGAGGCCAAAAAATTAAAGATTATCCAAAGCGCGAGCTACTGCCTTTGTCACTACGGCGACAAAGGAGCAACCTTCCAGGCCATCGCCAAGCACTGTCAGGTGAGCCAGGCATCTGTCGTAAAGTATCTCGGAAGCGTCGATAATATCTTTCCCACGGTGCTAAATTACTGGCTTGGGTATGCACGAAAAAAAACTGAGGTGGAGCTTGAGTTGCCTGGAACTCCCGAGGAAAAGCTTCGCCGCTATTTGAAAATATCAGTGAATATCTTTTTTGCACACCCTGACATTTGTAAGATCTACCTCATGCTGCATTACTTCGCGGCGGTGAATGAGCGATACAAAGTCATAAATTCTGACATCAAGACCACAGCGCAGGCGCGCATTGCACAAATGATTCAGGCAGGAATTGATAACCACTCCTTTATAAAAGTCGATGTTCGTGCCACTGCAAAAACCATCCACAACAACTTAACCGGTCTACTCATAGCCTCAGTCACCGAATTAAAAAAACCAAGCGATTTACATCTTGCCGATTTTTTTGAGGACTATAGTTTATCTTTGGTATTAAAAAAATAAATGCGCACAAACGGTGACGTCTGAATCGTCGCTTGAGGAAAATTCCGTAGATTATTAATCACTCCTTGAGTTATTGGTCCTGGCTAACGAACGAGTCGAGCCGACTCAATAAAGGAGTGCGTATGAAAAAATTAAAGTTTTTATTTCTCAGTTTAATGGTTTTTAATCTCGTTGCCTGTGGTGAGGATGAGGTTCAAAACGCCTTTAGCAAGAAGCCTCAGACAAAAGCCATAGAAAGACTCAACGGGGCTTGGACCAGCGGCTGCATCGACAGTGAGTTTGGCGCCTTTTACGGTCGGCGAATCGTGACTTTAAAATTTTCGAATAACAATTTCGAAGCGCAGATTGAGAGTTATTACTCTACGGAGTGTGCGGCCGTTTCTGATAGAACAACAAGTTACGTCGGTAGCTACACAGTTCAAAAGAACTACGATGCAAACACTGTTCTTCTCGAATACAGTGTGCCCATTGATGCGCAGGTTTGGCAATTGTTGAGCCAGAAAGTTCAAATCAACGATGAGGGTTTGCTCACGTCGGAAATAATTTCCGGCTTCGAAAAAGAAAATGATTTTACTTTAACGTTAGAAATGACACGTATTGATTAAGGTAAAAGCTCAGCCATCGTAAACAAGGGGCGAAGTCGAAGGTGAGCTTCGGCCAGCTTTTCGGTTTTGCCTTCGCTGCGGTCGATCACGCACAAAACGTCGTCGACGAAGGCGCCTTCTTTGCGCAGCATATCGGTGGTGATGACAACCTGGCCGCCGGTGGTGATTACATCTTCGATCAACACAAGTTTTTTGCCTTTGATGTTTGGGCCTTCGGCAAATTTGCAGGTGCCATACTCTTTGGCCTCTTTGCGAAGGAACGCCACGGGAATTCCCGTTTTTAGCGAAATCGCTGTGGCGATGGGAATCCCACCCATTTCCAGTGCTCCCAAAAGATCAATGCCCTTCGGGAGAAGCGGAATCATTTGCTCGGCGATGGCGTTTAAAATTTCGGGGCGCGCTTCGAATTGATATTTGTCGAAGTAAACGTTGGAGGTTTTTCCGGAGCGAAGCAAAAACGTTCCGGTGAGGTGAGCGACTTCGAATATTTTTTTAGCAAGGTCTGATCTGTTCATGTTTGTACTGTTCATTCCGTCTCCGTGTGTTGGTGGCAAAAAAAACCCTCGCTGAGTTCAGCGAGGGAATTGATCGTTAACTTCTCAGAACACCAAAGTCCGAGATAAAAAATTACTTCTTTTGATCAGCTAAGCGCTGCTCTTGGTACTTCTTCGCAAGCTCTTCTTGGATATTGCGCGGAACCGGTGCGTAGCGTGAGAATTCCATGGTGAACTCACCTTTACCTTGAGTGGCAGAGCGCAGATCCGTAGAGTAACCAAACATTTCAGAGAGTGGAACTTCGGACTGCGTGATGGCAAAGCCTTGTTCGCTGGTTGTTCCTTGAATGATTCCCCGGCGCTGGTTGATCTGACCAAGCACGCTACCTTGGAATTCTTCGGGAGCAGACACTTCCACCTTCATAATGGGCTCAAGAGCTGTTGGAGACGCGTTTTCGTACGCCTGTCTCATGGCAGCCATGGCACAAATTCGGAACGCCATCTCTGACGAATCCACATCATGGTAAGATCCGTCATCCAAATCCACTTCCACGTTCACGATCGGGAAGCCTATGAGTGGGCCCTTTGCCAATTGTTCGGCAAAACCTTTTTCGCAACCAGGAATAAATTCGCGAGGGATACGACCACCCACAACGTTGTTGTTAAATTTGTAAGACACTTCGGAATTTGCAGGCAGTGGACGAATCTTTCCAACCACTTTTGCAAATTGACCCGAACCACCGGTTTGTTTTTTGTGAGTGTAATCGTACGCCGCTTCCTTGCCGATGGTTTCGCGGTAAGCAACTTGTGGTTTACCGGCGATCACTTCGCATTGGAATTCACGCTTCATGCGTTCGATGTAAACTTCCAAATGGAGTTCACCCATTCCAGAAATAATAGTTTCGCTGGACTCTTCGTCGCGGTGAACACGGAACGTGGGATCTTCCTTACGGAATTTTTGTAAAGCTTTTGAAAAGTTATTCGCGCCGGCTTTGTCTTTTGGCGATACCGCCAAAGAAATCACCGCGTTTGGAACGTGCATCGAGCTCATTGCAATGCTCACGGTGCCATCAGTAAAGGTGTCACCCGTTGAGCAATCCACACCAAACAGAGCCACGATGTCGCCCGCGTAGGCGTGATCGATGTCTTCCATTTCGTTAGAGTGCATTTTTACCAGGCGAGGAACTTTTACTTTTTTACGATCGGCTGTGTTGATAATGAACTCGCCTTTTTTGAGAGTTCCTTGATAAATGCGCATGTAAGTGAGCTGTCCATAGCGACCATCATCCAACTTAAACGCGTAAGCAATGAGTGGTAGCTTTTCATCGTTGATAACGATGACTTCCGCCTCGTCCTTATCGACATCAAGACCTTTGTTTACAACCTCTGTTGGGTTTGGAAGATAATCCCTTACACCGTTGAGTAACAGCTGAACACCTTTGTTTTTAAAGGCAGAGCCCATAAACACGGGAGTCAATTCCATTTTAATACAACCAACGCGGATGGCGCGCTTTAAAAGTTCTTCTGGAATATCGGCGCCTTCAAGGAACTTTTCTGCGAGTTCATCATCAAACATAGAAGAGGAGTCGATGAGTTTTTCGCGGTATTCTTTGGCTTGATCAGCATATTCGGCAGGGATGTCGACTTCTTTGACGTCATCGCCATCTTCGCCCAAAAATTTGTAAGCTTTCATTTTAATCAGATCGATAATTCCATCGTGCGCATCTTCAACACCGATTGGTATTTGCATCATCGCCGCATTGTGATGGAGTTTTTCGCGAAGTTGTCCTGTAACGCGGAATGGATTCGCGCCCGAACGATCTAATTTATTAATAAAGGCAACACGAGGAACATTGTAGCGACGCATCTGGCGATCCACCGTGATGGACTGAGACTGAACGCCGGCAACACCGCACAGAACTAGAACGGCTCCGTCGAGAACGCGCAAAGATCTTTCCACTTCGATTGTGAAATCCACGTGCCCGGGTGTATCGATGATGTTGATCTGAGTGTCGTGCCAATAAAC
>JAYUKO010000111.1:0-1452 GCA_043764415.1 Bdellovibrionales bacterium
ACACTTTTTGGGACTCAATGCATAAAGGCCTTACTTAAGAGTTGAGATTTTCTCTCTTAAGTAAGGCCTTTATGCATTGAGTCCCAAAAAGTGTGTCCGTACCTTTAGGCTTCTTGGCGCTCTACAGAAATTGCGATCGTGGTTTCAAGGCCTTCGCCAAAGCTCACTTTAGCTTGGTGCTGGCCTAAAACCTTAATAGCTTCTTCGATAACAACGTCTTTTTTCTCAATAGAAAAACCTTTTTTAACCAGCTCTGCAGCGATATCTTTTGGTGTTATAGAACCAAAAATCTTATCTTTTTCGCCAGCGGCAATTTTAAAGACGATAGTTACTTTTTTAATTTGCTCAAGAATTTGCGATTTTTCTTCGCGCGCTTTTGTTTTGCGCGACGTTGCAACTCGTTGCCAGTGTTCGAACTCTTTCATTCGCGCTTCTGTGGCTTCAGCTGCTAAACTGCGCGGAAAAAGAAAGTTTCGGGCGAAACCGCTAGATACGTTTACCATATCGCCTGTGCGGCCCAAGTCTTTAACATCTGTTTTTAAAATCACTTTCATTTTATTCTCCTGCGTAGGGATTATTCTTAACGTAATTTTTTAAAATCTTAGCTCTATAATTTAACCAAACATCCGAAATTCCAAGGGCCACCACAACGGCAAAAAGGTGGAACGCCAATACGAAAAAAATCGCCACTTTTAAAAAGTAATTAAAACGGGCTCGGTGCATAAAAAACCCAAGAACAGCAAGTCCTTGAAAATAATAAAAACAAAGCAGTACAAACAACACATTGACCGCGATTTTTTGCAAAATAAATACTTTTTGCACATCCAGCAAAAACGTTCCCGCAAGCGCAAGGACGAGGGGCCATACCAGGTGCTCTGGAATTTTGAATGTACTTAACTTATCCTGGCGTCCCTCTTGGCGAACAAAAAGAATTCCAAAGAAAACAAGGATCATAAAGATAAACGCCAAAAAAGCCGGCATTACAGAGACGATTTGTGTTGCGTCTACAGAGGTAGAAAGCCCCTTCATCTGCGGAGAAAGCATCACGGTGCTTGCAATTTGCTTTTTTAAAAACGTGCTGAGAGCAATTTTTTGTAACTGCGACCAAAGGCTCAAGCTAAAGAACACAGCGAGAACAGAAATCGCAACTGCAGAAAGGGCCGAATAAAATCGCGACACTTTTTGCGACTCGAGCTCCGAATAAAGACCCATCAGCAAAAATACGCTCATCTGGGCAAGAGCCCACTGCGGAAAAAACACAAGGAGCGCGACTGCGGATAAAATGGAAAAGCTCCAATAAAAAATACGATTGAACGAAACGTGCAGGTACCTAGCTCCTAGAGGGGCCATAAAAAGAAAAGACGCCGTTAACAATGTTGTTAACAGCGAAATTAAAATAAATTGTCCTACACGATTCTTTACAGGCATGGCCCGCCTTATTTCATTGGACGG
>JAYUKO010000112.1:0-4746 GCA_043764415.1 Bdellovibrionales bacterium
GCGCAGGCCGATTGAGCCACTCAAAATCCCAGCCACTTCAAGTCCATTGAGACCGTGGTCCGGGGTCTTGCCTTTTGACTTTGGTTTGGTATGCTCAAAACACTATGAAACAAATGATTATTACCTTCACAGTCTTTTTGGCACTAACCACCAGCTTCGCAGCTCCCATTCCAGGCGCTGGAAACAAGGTAAAACCTCAGTTGGGAGTTTACAAATCTCCTCAAGGGTTTGAAATCCAAACAGCCTCTACAGATTGGATTCAAACCAACCCGCCAAAAAATTCGCGCTACATCGCCACGATGTTTCGCTCGCCGAAGCAAAAAAATAACATGCGCGCCACCCTCACCGTTCGGGTGGACCAACTTGAAAAGCAAATGGAAATTTCTCAGTACGTAAAACGTTGGACCAAAGAGTATCCAAAATTTGGTTTCGATGTGAAAGGTTCGAAGAAATTTGCAATGAATGGTCAAAACGGCTACGTGGTTGATCTTGTAAATACTTCGAAGAAACGCCAACTTCGCCAAGTCATTTTTATGAAAGAAAAGAAAGCTGTTCTTTTAACGTGCAGAGATCACATCAGCTCCTTCAAATCCTCACTCAACGAGTGCAACAAAATGATCAAAAGCTTTAAGTGGCAAGCCGCTCTTAACGGCACGACGAAAACCTCTAAGAAAAAATCTTAGTCTTTCCTCGCAGCTTGAATTTAAAAAAGGCTCCGCAAGGAGCCTTTTCTTTTTAACAACGGCTCCGCAAGGAGCCTTTTCCATTTGTGCCTCACACTCTTTGAACTTTTTCTAGTTACACGTTGCGCTGTATTTATCATTTTTTCTACCGCGTGCGTATTCACTGCATTTCTTCTTTCAATCTGTTTATTTGTATTTCATGGGGAAGATTTGGGGAGAGTTACTGTTTGTTGTTTGCATCTTTGCATTGCCAGTACAATCGCTGGCAGCTCAGCTTCAATGCACCAGCCTTTTTTTGCGTCAGCCGGCACCCGTGCTTCAAGGCCAGGTGGATCGAGCCGTTGAGTTGATTAAAAATTCGACAACCTCATCTCGTGGCTTGCGTCCGCAAACAATTTCCCTCCGCGCCCGAAAAGCAGAGTTTCTCAACTTCCTCTACAAATCTGAAATACTACGAGCTGATGAACTCTCAATGTTGCTGACCGACAAACTGCTCATCTATAAAGTGATGGAATATTTTTTAGGGGATCGTGCCACAGTCTACCATCCTCGGGCGTTGGGACTTAACGAATTTTTGGCGAGTCGAAATCTAGTGGATCACGTTGGTGGAATTCATGTTTCGGAAAGCACACTCACGCGTGCCCTTGAAGAGGCATTTCCTGAGGGTTTCGTAATTAAGCCGGTGATTGGCTTAAGTTCCGGTGGAAAGAATATCTATTTCGATGCAAAAGAAGTAGTTCGTGACCTGTTGGCACAGAACACAAACCTGTACAAACCAACCGACTTTCTGTCGCCGTATATCAGTCCTGTTTACTCAGTTCCCCTCAGCGGCGAAAAGTTTATGTTGATGGGACTGATCAAGGACACCGCGGCCGGTAGCAAAGATACGACCTATGGCAATGACAATGAGTTTCGCACTCATAGTTTTTATAAGAACGTCGTGCCCGGCACGACGCAAACGCGCTGGTACACACCAGACGCTCCCAATAAAGTCGCCCGTGTTGAAAAGTTTGTGCAGGAGTTTCTTGATTCAATGCCGTCGGGTTTTACGCTTCGTTCGGCCTATTCCTTCGATGTATTTATCGGGGCCAACGGCCGTCTTCAGCTGATCGAAATCAACACCAACAACGGACGTCCCGGCGGGTGGTCAGGATTTTTACGACTGCCCCACGTGCTTGGTGCCCACACACGGTTTTTGCGAGAGCGCTATGGCATTACCATCGAAGGGACTGCGGGCTTTATGTTTTACAACGATCTGGCAAATGCGGTTTCTCACTTAAAGCACGATATTCCAGAGTGGATCAAAGATGCAGAGGTCCACGGTCTCGATGAACAGTCTCTTGCAGGGCTCCGAGAGTTGCTTAACGAATACTCTCTCCGCGCACTGAATTACCAATCAAATCCGAATTTTCAAAAAAATGAAGATTTTTTAAAACTTCTCACTTTTGGAAAAAGCTTCGCTGAAAAGTTAGAACCTGTAAAGACCGTGGGAGATGCCCATTGGCAAAAATTTTTAGCATGGTCTAAGACCTTGGGTGATTTATGAGAAATACGTGCGCACTGATTTTTATGACTGTCTTTACGTTTTGCTCTCTCGTCTTTGCAACAGAAACAACAGATATTGTCGATCTTGCCGCTTTTTATCATCACCCTCAGGATGCAATTCGCACTGGCATCGAAGTGGAATTCTCGGGTCTCACTCTCGAAGAGGCCACAAAGATTGTTCAAGAGTCCGTGGGTGGACAAGTGGAGTTTGCCGAATTTAGCAAAGAAATTTCTGTAGAAGAAAACGGAAAAATCATTAAAACGCAAAAAATCCTTCGAAGATCCAAAATCAAAAAAAACTCCACCGGCATGCGACTGGTGATCAAACCTGAGGCCAACGAGACCAGCGGTGTGGTGCCTTTAAAAAACCAAAAGAAGTCCTTAATTTTGGAACTGCTCACGGATCCAGGGCCCATCGACTACCGCGGCGTTGAAGAACTGCAAAAAGCGTTGGACGCTCTGCTGAAGGCCGGTGCCACCGGCACTCGAAAGGACGTTGCGGTCTCTTTGCAAGTGAATGTGGAAATGGGCCAAGGACTGATCGAAAACTTTCACGCGAAAGATCTCGTTAATCTACTGCGCAATTACCTTGACCCTGTTCATCGACAACAAATCGAGACCCATTACCAAATCCCCGAAGTTCGAAAGCATTATATTCAGCCCCTGTCTGCAGGCTTTATGCAGCGACTGATGGATCCGGCGTATGAGCCGAGCCTTGAACAATTAAAAGATGATTTGCTCTATCGACAACTCTCCGAACTGCTCAATGACCCCGCGGCGTGGGACGCCCCTATCGAAGAAATTAAAAAAAATGTTTTACTTTACATCACTGAAACGGATGCGTTCACGCTGAAAGAATCTCCGCTTTTTCGCGTGATTAAATTTTCACCACTCAAGTTGAGTTCGCTTCTGCTTTATGCTTTTCCCGAAGACCCACTGGCTAAAATTTTAAAGGAAAATCTTTGGATTAAATTGATTCCCGCCATCGAATTTCGCGATCGCCATAATGATTTTAATGTAAAACAAGCCGTCAAAGAAGCCGTAGGTTTTGTGCGCCTGTCAGAAGCCTTGGGACAAATCCATTTCAATCCCGCACAACACGGAACTTCCTCTCTTCTTAAAGATTATACAGATCACGAAATTCAAAAAATTTCCCAAGCCACCGGGCTCCGTGAAAAAGACATTCGCCGTACCGTTGCGACGGCGCTGTTGAAAGGCGATTCCACCAATGTGGTTCGAATTTTATGGGCCAATCCAAAAGTCAGCTCCACGCCCGATACGACAAAAGAAATGCGCTATCTGTTAAGATACCCCTACAACAAAACATCTCCCCTATTGCTACCGGCCCGCGGGTCGCTGTCGTTGCCGTGGCTCGTTCCAGGTGAGAGTGTTGTGTTTCATCCGCTGGTCGAGATGGCATCGGTGGTTATTGGAGCCCACAACCCGGGCGTCATTAACTCTTTTTTAGCAGTTGTTATGACAGACAAATTCGTCGAGGCGAAATTTTTAGAAAAGTATGTGCCTGGCGCCATGTCGAAGACGCTTTTATTGAGAGACGCTTGGGGGACTTCGTCGGTGGACGATATCGCTCAACTCAGACTAAAGTTGGATCGTCAATTTCCCAAGGGGTGGGTCCTTAAAGGCGTTCGCGATCATGCAACGGATGCGAGCTTCTTGGTGAGCAGCGAAACGGATTTGCAAAAGGAAGTTGATATTTATCGCAATTCTAACTTTTTAGCAGAACGGGAAAAAATTCTTGAGCGCCAGCTGGGCGCTGATCCCGATGCTTACGTTCGCGCTTTGCGAAATCTTGAAGGCTATCAAGGGTTTCGCATCAATCGAATGCTGAAAGAAACTGAATGGACCATTGTACAAGAAAAAATGAGCATCAAGTCCGAATACCGAGTCGAAGTGATTGCCGGTCGTGTGCTTGGAAATGGATCCACCATCGATCGCTATTCTTACAAAAATCCCGATACGTCGAAACTGGTGGAGAATCCCGAAGAGGCCTTGCGCGTGGAAAAAACGGTACAAAATTTTATTGACCAAATCCCGTGGGAGTTGCGTGGATTCCCCATGGGTCTCGATGCGGCTGTCCTCAGCGACGGAACAATCAAAATTATAGAGACCAATCCCCAAGGAAACTCCGGGTTTTTGATGTACCAACCAGAAAGCATCCGTGCTTTGAATCGTTTTTTAAAATCCTACCCACAGCTTCTCGCTGAAGGACGCATCCCCACCGGGCTCACCGCCTCCCAGCAGCTCGATTTTATAAATAACTTTTTAAAAGAAATTGGAATCGACCCGAAGATCCACTTTAAAGAGCTCGACTGGTGGAGCCAGGGCGTAAAAGACCCCGCCAACGAATCGCGAGCCGTTCCTGAAGGACCAGTCTCGTGCAAAAATATTTTTAATTAATGAAATGAATGAGAAAAGTAAATGAACACCAATGCCGCAGCGGCTGGCATGGCTTGCACCCACAGAATTTTTTTACTCACACTGTAAGCGCCGTAAACAC
>JAYUKO010000113.1:0-4756 GCA_043764415.1 Bdellovibrionales bacterium
TGGAGCCGTTGCAGTTGCAGCAGCTTCTTTAGCTTTTGCAGCAGCTTTAGCAGCGTCAGCTTTTGCTGATTTTGCAGTGGCTTTAGCGGCGTCTGCAGTGGCTTTTGCAGCGTCAGCAGTTGTAGCAGCAGGTGTTGTTGTTGCTGCTGGAGCTGTCGTAGTCGTCGTAGTAGTTGCAGGGCTGTTAGCAAAAGCAACAGTTGTCATTAGAGCTACGATAGCAGTTAGGATCATTTTCATTTGGTTTCCTCCGGTTAGTCATTGTTTACACTAGGCGCTGATATTATTGAATCAACGGTTGTAATGCTATGATTAAAGAGAGCTTTTTGCTGGGAGTCATGGTTTTTTCATTGCCTACTGACTCGTTGCGTGATTCCAATTTGAGACTACCTAAAATTTCTGGAGGCGAGTTTCCATGGCAAATCTTCCGCAGATACACTTCGAAAATCTATTCTCGCAAGACCCCACAGGGCAAAAAATTTGGAATTACTTTCTCGGTGCTCAAACGTTTTCCGAGCTTCAGCCCGTGTATTCTCGAATGGGAAAAAACGGCGCATTGGCCACCGAGCCCGCAGCGGCTTCGGATAAAAATTCTCCCCAGCTGCGCACACACAACGCTATCGGTGAACGCATCGATGTCGTCGACTACCACGCCTCCTATTACGAATTACAAAAGCTTTCCTACGGCTCCGAAATTGTTTCGCTGAAGTACAATGCCGAGTTTTTAAAAAAATACAAAACGCAGCGGCATCTCATTGGTTTTTCGGTAGCTTATTATTTTGCGCAAACGGAAACCGGTCTGTTTTGCCCCATCTGTATGACTGACGCCCTTGCGCGGGTTCTCGAACGTCACAACTCCCATCCATTAGCGAAGACAACTTTGCAGCATCTCACAACATCGGATCTCAACTCTCTGTGGACGGGAGCTATGTTCTTAACTGAGAAGCAGGGAGGCTCTGACGTTGGCGCGAACACGGTGCAAGCCGAGGAACGCGGCGGCCGTTGGTTTTTAAACGGCGATAAATGGTTTTGCTCCAATGCCGATGCCGAGGCAATTCTTGCCCTCGCGCGCCTTCCCGGAGCTGCCGGTGAACTTTCGCAAGGCACCCGCGGATTGGGATTGTTTTTGGTGCTGCGTTCGCAACCCGCAAAAAATAACAACTCATGGCTCACTCACCGCCTCAAAGACAAACTCGGCGTGCGAACCATGGCCTCGGGCGAAATCACATTTCAAGACACAGAGGCTTTTTTAATTGGCGGCGAAAACGAAGGTTTTAAAATTATGACCGAAATGGTGAACATGTCTCGGCTTTACAACGCAGTCTCTAGTGTGGGCATTGCTCGCCGAGCACTCATGGAGGCCTTGAGCTTCGGCTTGCAGAGAAAGGCCTTCAGGCAAACACTTGAGCAACTTCCGTTATGGCGCGCCTGTCTTGCAGATTTGACTGCCGAATTTTACGGTCACTTGTTTTTAGTATTCGAAGCGACAAAACAACTCGATCAAGCGGACAATGGCAATGCTAAGAGTGGCAAACTCGCCCGCGTCCTCACGCCTTTGGCAAAAGCCCTTTCGGGAAAGCTTGCGGTTTTTGCTGCTAGCGAATGCATGGAGCTGATTGGCGGAAATGCGTACATCGAGGAACATATTCTTCCGCGCTTATTAAGAGATGCGCAAGTTCTGCCCATTTGGGAAGGTACCTCCAATATTCAATCCTTGGATTTACTGCGAGCTCTGCAAAAAGAAGGAGCCAGAGAAAATACCGACGAATTCTTCGCTCGCTGTGAAGCGGCTCTTGAACACCATGCGGGAAAACCCGCCATCAAACTGGCCATCAAATCACGATTGGCGCAATTAAAGGAGCTCCTCGCCGCACTCACCACGTTTGCCAAAGAGGATCAGCAAAGAGCCGCGCGGGAAGTTTTAGAAAAAATGGGACGAACGATGAGCTTGTGTTTACTGGCTGAAGCCACAAAAGATAGCGCCTTAAAAAATATCTGCGAGGCTGCCACCGAGCGCCTGCTTTTGCGCGAAGCCGCTACGAGCCCGTTGGCTGGCTCATCGGCGCTTCATCTCAAGAGCACCGAAGAAATTCTTTTGAATTCTATTTTGTAAAACAACCTATTAAAACAACGACCTACTAAAAAAAGTCGACCGCGTTGCTTTAATGATTCTTACTGAACTGGCGTTTCTGGCTGAGCTTTGATTTCAGAATTTGCAGGTGCTTGTTCGTGCATGTTCGACGGCGGCGCATCTGCAGGCACAGCACCCATGTTTTGGTATTCGCCGGTGCAATCTTTCATTTCATTCAAACGGGCGCGCGCGAAAGTTCCACCTTTTTCAAAATCCCACGGTGGATACGGATAAAACGTGGCGTTCACGCAAATGCCTTTTTGCACAACTTCCCACTTGCGATCCTCGCCACTCGCCGTGACGATTTTTCCATCCAAAGTGCGAATGGCCACAGCGTAGGAATGCATGATTCCTGGATTCACCATAGTGGCGTTGCCCACCACAAGATTGGGTTGGTTTACGCGGCGGATTTCGTAAACTTGGCCTTCGACGGTTTTTGCAAAGATGTAACTGTAATTATTTACGACAACGAGGCCGACGCCGCCAATCAAGCCGAAGCTGAGAAGAATCATAAAATACTTTTTAATCGTTCTCATCACCTTAACCACCAATCGTTGCGATAAGTTGAGCAATCATCAGAGAGACAACTGACATCACCTTAATTAAAATTGCCACGCCAGGACCTGATGTGTCTTTGAATGGATCACCCACGGTGTCGCCAACAACGGCGGCTTTGTGGGTTTCGGAGCCTTTTGGATGCCCAGGGAGTCCACCTTTTTCGATAAACTTTTTAGCATTATCCCAAGCACCACCGGCGTTGGCCATAAACAAAGCCATAGAAGCCCCAACAGCCAAAGCACCTGCCAGCATCCCGGCGAGGGTTTGTGGTCCTAGCAAATATCCAACAGCCACGGGCGCAAGCACCGCAATGAGACCCGGAACAACCATTTCGTAAAGCGCTGCTTTTGTTGCAATGTCCACGATCTTCGCAGGCTCTGGCTCCGCTTTGCCTTCCATCAAACCTGGAATTTCTTTAAACTGACGGCGAATCTCTTCAACGATTTTTCCCGCTGCTTTTCCAACCGCTGTCATCGTTGTGGAGCCCACAAGAAACGGAAGAATAGAACCCAATAAAATTCCTATCAACACGCCTGAGGACGTGAGATCCAGCGACATGGCAGCCATGTTGTTAAGTGCTCGCGTGTGATTGACCTCCATATTGAAAGCCGAAAAAAGCGCAAGCACGGTGAGAATCGCCGAGCCAATGGCAAAACCTTTGCCGATGGCCGCTGTTGTGTTTCCAACCGCATCGAGTTCGTCGGTAATATCGCGAACATCTTTTCCAAGTCCGCTCATTTCAGAAATTCCACCGGCGTTGTCGGCGATGGGCCCGTAAGCATCTACAGTCATCACAACCGCAGTTCCTGCAAGCATACCAACCGCAGACAGGGCGATTCCGTAAAGTCCCAAGGCTTGATCTGCTATGTAGGCGGCGATCACAACAATAATTGTTGGTATTGCAACGGATTCCATACCCACTGCTAAACCGCGAATCACTGCAGTGCCAGGTCCGGTCATTGCGGCTTCAGCCACTAAGCGCACCGGGCGAGCCGCCGTGTAATACTCGGTAATTAAACCAATCAACGCGCCACCAAAGGCACCAGCAGCTAAAGCAATAGTCACGTTTTGCGAAATTCCATACATCGGTAAAAACACGGCGCAAAAAGCTGTTAACAAAATGGGCGGCACCATCAGACTTGTGCGCAAAACCACAGCTGGGCGCATGGACGAACACATTCGCGCTGCAAAAATCACAAGGATCGAAATTCCCATACCGATGGCCGATAAAACCAGCGGCAACATTGTCGCCACAAGCTGAGAGCTTTCAGAGGACGACGTGATTAAGGCCGAAAGTTTGTCAGACGAAATTGTCAATGCAATGGCCATGGCCGAAACAATGGCTGCCACCATAGACTCGTAAATGTCCGCGCCCATTCCCGCAACGTCGCCCACGTTGTCGCCAACGTTGTCGGCAATCACGCCGGGGTTGCGAGGATCGTCTTCGGGAATTCCCTGAATCACTTTTCCAGCGATATCAGCTCCCACATCTGCAGCTTTTGTATAAATACCACCGCCGATGCGAGCAAACAGAGCAATGGAACTGGCGCCCACCGCAAACGAGTGAAGCACAGTTGCGAGCTCGTTTTGTCCTTTATAAATCGAATATAAAACACCGAGACCGATAAGTCCCAAACCTGCCACCGAAAGGCCCATCACCGCGCCGCCGTCGAGAGCGACCATGAGTGCTTTTGCTTTAGAACCTGTTGATGCTGCTTGTGTGGTGCGAACGTTGGCGTAGGTTGCCGCTTTCATACCGAAGAATCCAGCAAGTAAACTTAAAAAAGCACCCAAGGCAAAGCTGAGTGCCGCGACCCAACTCATCACAAAGCCCAAAATCAAACCGACGACAACCGCGTAAACAAAGAGCACTTTGTATTCACGAACCAAAAACGCCATGGCACCTTCGCGAATATAGCCGGCGATACGATTCATTGTTTCGTTGCCCGCGGGCTGACTCTTTACACGGAAATAAAGAACAAGCGCCATGATAAGACCAACAACTCCCGCAATGGCTGGGGAATGAACGAGACTTTCGATTGTCATAGGACCACCTTTTTTAAACTT
>JAYUKO010000114.1:0-17459 GCA_043764415.1 Bdellovibrionales bacterium
CTCGACAACAAAAGCCTTATCCAATATACGGATAGGGCTTTAATTTTAGGGAATTAGCTCAGTTGGTAGAGCGCCACCCTTACAAGGTGGATGTCATCGGTTCGAGCCCGGTATTCCCTACCATTCGTCAAAGTATTCGAACCATTAACATTAAAATAGAACGAAGCGTCATTAAGACGAGCGTTCTTATATTTCTGTAAAGGCTTTGCTGCGATCTTAGCTGCATTATTAGCCTCTGAACCCACCATCTTTAAATCTCCAAATATTTTATTAAAATGTATGCCACCCACAAAATAGTGGATGGCGATACCGTTTGGTGAGACTTCAATTTTTTGAATCAACTTTCGGCAAATGCTGGCTTGGATGTCAGGATCTGCGGTGTTTGCAGCAAGTTCTTTGAGACCTGCTGTAAACGCCTCAAAATCCTTTGTATCAATCGGCAACTCAAAACTGATGTCATTGCCTGCAAAGATAGAAAGCTTAGTTACAAGCTCTTCCTTTATTTTTTGCAGCTTCAAGATTTGATCATAGAAGAGTTTTGCGCTAATTCCGTCTGGGAGCTCTGTAATTCTGCCTGTAGTGGACTCGATTTGGCTCTCAATGCTTTTGATCTTTGCCTGTAGCTTTTCTACTTCCTTTGGTTTTGAAACTCTCTCAGCTAAAGCTTGCGCCTCGGTGAATAAAAGTCTTGAGTATTCTTCATCAAATAAAAGTCGTTTTACACTTTCCCAGACAACAGGCTCGATTCTTTTGGCGGGTATTCTGTGAGGAGCACAGGTGAAGACTTTTTTCGATAAACAGCTCTGAGTCTTTGTGGCCCAAGTGTGTTCGTAGTAACCCACCTTGCCACCATTGCCGTGAGCGGACTTACCACACAGCCTATCGCCGCAGGTTTTACAAATCACAAGACCCGATAACAAATAGGGATAACGATTCGGCGAGGGTGGTTTTTTACGCTTTTTAAAATTGTCTTTTAAAAGCTCCTGAACCCTTTTAAATTGCACTTCATCAATAATAGCGGGCCAACTAGCTTCAACCTCTTTAAGGCCGTCCTTGGTGCTAAAAACACGTTTACCGATGTAGGCACGATTCGTTAAGAGTCGATAAAGAAAGTCCACGGTAAAATGCTCATAGCGTCTCTCTTTATTAAATGCCATGCGCTTTGGAATTTTTATCCCCAATTCATTAAGCGCAAGTCCTGTGCGACTGAGCGATTCCTGCTCAAGAAATGTTTTAAATATTGTATGCACGAGTTCCACATCTGTAGCCACAGTTTGCAAATGACCTGGTTTTTCAGGATCAACTTTAAACCCCAAGGGCAAGTTGCCACCATTCCAAAGCCCGCGCTTAGCGCGAGCCTGAAACGCATTAGATATTCTCTCGCCCAGCTGTCGACGTTCAAATTGTGCAAAGTTGGCTAGGGTAAAAATAATCATCTCGCCAGCTGGGCTCGTGGTATCGAAGTTGTCTCTTAACGACTGGAACTTACAATCGTGCTCCTTCATAAAATCCCAAAGCATCGTGAAGTCGCGCATTGATCTCGATAACCTTGATATTTCTGTAACCAGTACCAGATTAATTTCTTTTGCGCGGATGGCTGATAACATTTTTTGCAAAGCGGGGCGGTTCATGTTTTTAGCGGAAACGCCAGGGTCGCAGTAGACTTCGATCAAATCACCAAAAACACCATCGGCATTTTTTTGTTTAATATAATCACGCAAGCGATGTTCTTGGTTTTTAATGGACCCTTCAGGGTTTTCGGCCTGCTCTTCCGTACTGACGCGAATATACATTCCGACTTTGTATTTATTTTTAGTATTCATTACGCACTCCTTTGTTTGTTAACCAAAGGGGCTGTTCTACGAGAATTGATTTTGGAAAAAGCAAGATTACTATTGAGCTGGCTTTTTGTATTTAGCAATAATAGCAAAACTTCGGCAAGTCTTTGTTTGAGTTCTCGGATATTAATTTCCTGTTCAATAAATTGAATACTTTCGCAATTCCATTTTGATTTAGACATATTGTCTCCGTAATAGATAGAAAGGGGCTGGTATATGGGGCTTTAGAGACTGTGCGGGGGTATATATGTCCAGGGGGCATATATAGTCAGGTCTTTTTGGCTATTTTCTGATCTTTCAAACTATTTGATTTTCCTAAAGATATTTTAAAATAAAGGAAAATATTATTTTTCTCGTTGTTTAGTGATGCACACGTCGAAGACTCGTCCAGCACTCGTTGAAGACTCGTCGCATTTTCAGTTTTTACTCCTGCCAGAGAGTTGAGGTAGTTGGCAAGAGTCACCCCCTTGTGGGATTCACCTAAGAGTTCACAATCCCAACCTCTCTCCAGAAAATCCTTCATCAAAATAAAAAGATGCAGGCCTGGCCTTGGATTGCCATATTTTTTTGAACACGCAAGAATTTTTCTTGCATGAGATTTGGACTCAACGATCCACACAATGTTTTTTAAAAACAAGTGGCTAGCCTGAAACAAGCAGATGTCGACATAGCGATCGCTAGATTTGACAGTGGTCTCAACCTCTAAAGCCACAGCAAATGGCTTGTTGCCATTTTCAAAGTACCACAATCCATCGGGGCGCCGCCTCATCTCGCTACTGTAATCGTAAGGCAAGAAATTAACTTCTGTGTTTTGGATCTCTTGCTCAGAAACAATCTTCACCCCAATGGGTGGATTTAATCTCCATTGGCCAAGAAGTGCGCTTGCTACGACCAAGTCGTGGTACTGGCTCAGGGGTTTATACATTTCGTTCCTCACCACTGGCAAATCACAGCAGTTTTGTAGGAATTTAAATCCAATCGGAGCGAGTCCCCACACATTATTTTTTGTACCTTTTAGTTTTTCGACCTCCAAGAAACCTCCTTTCTTAAGGCGAATTAATTTTTGATAGGTTTGAGCTGGTGTTATGCTTGGATAAAACAAAACCCTCAGGGCCTCAAAGGTTGCGATTTTATACTGCCACATGAAGTACAAAATTTTTTTGTCAGTTGTAGTGATAATTGGGCAAAACAATGCTTTTTTCATCAGTCCTCCTGAAGAAATAGAATTTACAAATGTGGGGCTTGAATTTTTTTCGAGTCTTAAAAAATTGAGAACGAACCAGCATACTATCAAGGATCATGCCAAGAGGTGCGTTTGTGTGATTTCAATAAGTTGATTCAAAAAAATCTTACTTACTAAGGAGAAACGTACTCATTTGAGTACACAGATGAGTACGTTTTTTAGATTTAGATAATTTTTTTTAGAGAAAAAATCAGGAAAGCGTGAGTTTTGATTCAAAAAATTTTTAGCGGATCGAAGGCCATCAACTATGTGATGACCTCGCATTATTTATTGAAGTGGGTTTGGCCTATTTGTATCCCTTTAGTTCAACGAAATATCCAGTAGGGCACTTCAAATACATTTTCTTTCTTTCCATCTGTGTGCCTGCTTCCCAAACTTCAGGCTCCATGTGTATGAACTCTCGACCGGTTGCAAGAATGTGATCTGACAACTCATTGAACTCTTTTAGACTCAAATTCACTCCGAAATGAAAATCAGGAAGCTCCGGGTTGATATCACTATTGTTTTTTAAAGTGATTTGGCTGCCGAAAAGGTCAATGTTGACGTAACCGGAAGGATCCCGATGAAGGACGTTCGCTCTTAGCAGCTTCGTGAAGAAAGAGACGGATTCCTCGATCGACTTAACCCCGATAGAAAGATGAAAGCTCGGCAGCATATTTTCTCCTATCAACTTCCTATCAGATCCATTATTCGTGGTCATCTAGGTAATCCTTGAGGTCGCGGGGTGTCGATTCCAACACTTGGCTTTTGAGGCAGCCTTGCATCGATGCTACGAAACGTGTGCCTTCCTGCCTTTGTGGATGCTCTCAGTTCTCTTCAATTTGGGGCTTTTACTTAAAGGTGTGGATGGATGCCTTTGTTGGTCAGATTCAAGAGCCAGGGGTAGGTGTGGCTTAAATCAAAGGTATTGGCTTTGGACAAAACTCAATGGTCTATCGATACAGCGCATCTCCAGAACCTTTTGATTTTGTTCATTTGATAGCATTTCTAGATAGCATTTTGAAACTCATACCTTCTTATTGCTTGTTTATTCGCATCATAGTATTTCACCTTATGGAGGTACGAATATGTATAAACTTTTAGTTTTTATGATGTGCTGTTTTTTAATTTCTGGCTGTGTGAGCAATGGAGTTAATAATTCTGAAGAAAAAAAATCAACTACTGATGAACTTACGGATCGTGTAATAAAATGCAAATATTGCGTTGGTTTTGAGGGGCCTGGCGGAGCTTGTCATAGGGGAGCGGGAGGAGTTATTTCCAAAGAAAGTGGGGGCTATTGTCATTCCGGACCTGGTGGTCCTCTTCATGCTGGAGCCGGGGGGCCATTAAGTAGTGCTCCGGGCGGAACGTGCTCTGAGTCCCCTGGTGGAAACTGTTTTAAAGGACCTGGCGGCGATGGGAAAAACTGTTCGTTAGCGTGCCGGTTGAATAAAAAATAGAAATTAAGTTTCCGAACTAAACCACTTATTATTTTTCGCGAAGCCGATCGAAACTCAGCGGCTTCGTGATTTCCTCCAAAGCTGGCGAGAAAATTTTCCATAAGACATTTGATCTTTTTGGTGAGCTTCGATGGCCATGAGAGCCATCTTCATTGTTAATGGTTTAAGTTGCCCAATAAGACCCCATGCAAAAATAAAACTCACAATCGTCATTAAAAATTTTGTTGGTACCGCAAAATCATTCATTCTGTGCCCCTTTGGTTTTTTCTAAGCGTCTTACTGCCATAATCGCCGTTGTTCTGGGTATCCCCAAAATTTGCGATATGCGTCTCGAACCTAGTTTTTCCTCAAACCGCAAACGCGCCAGCTCTGCGGTGTTGTAGGATTGCTTTTTCCATTGGATAACGTATTCTCGTGAAACGGTTAACCCCTCTGGTTCTACCAATCTGCCGGGGTCCCTACCAAATACTTCGCGATCTGAATCGCCATATAAAAAAAGCCACTCTTGGAAGAGTGGCTTTTTAATTTAAGCTTTGAATGAATTTTCTATTTAGTTAAATAAAACATAAATGTTTCGCGCGAGCCGTTGAAGCGACCCAGACAGGCTGGCTTCGACGTGCTTGTCGTAATTGTCGACGACGTGTACGTGGCTAGCATTTTTGTGGCGCTGATTTTTTTGATGGAGAGACCACCGGTTTCGATCACGCGGCAATTGACCCAGCTGTTGCCCACTTGCACGCCTTCGAAGTGTTCTTGGCGAGTGTTCATGGCTCCGCCTGAACCATCTGGAAGTGGTATGAAGCGTTCGAAGAAGACTAAGCCTTGTGGACGAATCAGATCCACGTTAATAAAATCGGTAGCTACCGTTGCTGTCCAATCCATGTCCACTCGAGGTAAACAGACGTTGTCGGCATCTCTCATTCCTGAGCGATCGTAGTATTCAGCATAGCACTGAAGCTGGGCGATATCATTTTTAGCGGTACCAGTCGGCATGGCTGAACAAAGGGTTGTTCCTCCCGCTGAATCAATTTGCGAGGCTGCCATTTCTCCCCAGTTAAAATTGCCTGATGGCTGAACAACAAAACTGGCATCAACCACAGCCCATTTATTCGAACATGTTACTGAGGTGTTCACGCCGTCAATCGACGGGCTGCCCGAGCATGTGTTGGATTGGATGCCATTGCCATCAGTGGTGACAGTGCCACAAGTAATGCTCGACCAGTCTCTAACATCCACGTTTTGTCCTGTTGCCAAAACTTGGCAACCGCCACCGAGCTGGGCTTGGTAGTCAGAGCTTGTGTCGGGTCCACAAACCCACGCGTTGGAGTAGGTGATTGAACCGGCAGTGATATCATGAGGACCACAGTTGGGCTGGTAATCATGCTGCATTTTTGCGGTGTCCATTTTCCAGTTGTTTGTAAGATTCACGGTACCAGTTACCGAAGAAATTTGATCGGCGAAGCTAGCGACGGATGTATTAAAAGTAAAAACGTCATCAGCTGCACCGTTGCCGCTAAAGTCCACTCCCAGTTGAGTCTTTATCGTCGGAGTCAGACCGATGCGATCGCCACATGAATTGTATTGTCCAGGGCTGTCCCAAACTTGCAGGCCAAAGATGTCGGAGCTGTCGCTGGTTTTGATGCCTTTCCACAACTTTAAGTAAAGAGTTTGTCCAGAGGGTGGACCGTTACACTCGTTATCGCTTTGCGCGCAGGCAGCTTTAACGCCTTTTGGAACAGTGAAATCAATGTTGCCAATGGTCCATGATCCTGTGGGATCGAAAACATTTGCTGCTGCTGGCTTCTCGGTAGAAATAGCGCTTGCGATATTTGCGAGGGGAACAGTCACTTCGCCGGCATTTGGATCAAAAGAAATACTCCCAAGCTCTGCGCTTTCTGTGAAAGTGGCAGATGTCGTGGTGGCATCATTGCCATTTAAATCTTGATCGCTAGAATCGGCGATCAAAAAATCAGCGATTTTTGTATCGCTGCCGTCGACGAGAAAACATGACAATGGCTTATTGGTCGCTCCGGGAATACTGACGTCAAAAGTTCCATCAGCTGCGATAGCACCGCTACCAGTTTGCACAGGTGGCGACGTTGTTGCACAGTTTACAGTGTAATCAGTGATATCCACGGTAAACCCATCCTCGAAACCGCTGGCTCGTGTTGCAATAGTGGTGATGGATCCAGATAGCGCCAGGGATGACCCATCGCTACTGCTGCCCGTGCAGCCAGTTGTCATACCAACAGCTGCTGCCGCAATTAAAAAACAATTAAAACGCTTCATACAAAACTCCTCGTTGTGTGTTTAGAGAGATCATCCAAGAGGAGATTTGTATCGGCAACAATAAACGGAAATTACTTACTACAATCACGAATGTACTCGTCGTTAGGCTAGATGATTTATTAACCAGATGTTAAGACCGAACCCGACGTCTCAAAAATAGACGATCTAGACTTTTGGCTTGAGTACTTTTTGAAGAATTCCGATATGCTATCATTGATCAATCAAATTGGGGGCGGTTTTGTTTAAGACCATTTTAATTTTTTTACTCGTGTATGGTGTGAGTATTAATTCGTTCGGGCAAGGCGCCAGCGGCCCCACTTCGTCGTCGTACACATCGGGTTCAACAACAACTGGCTCCACCACGGGCGGCGCGAGTGGCCCCACGTCTTCGTCCTACACTTCGGGAACAACGACAACCACTTCAAGCACCTATGGAGCCAGCGGGCCCACATCGTCGTCGTACACTTCGGGTTCAACAACTACGGGCTCGACAACTGGTGGTGCAATTGGACCCACGTCTTCGTCCTACACATCGAGTTCTTCAAGCTCCTCAAGCAGCTCCTCGTCCTCGTCATCAAGCACTTCAGGAACTACAACCACTAGCGGAGCAAGTGGCCCATCCTCATCAACATCCTCTACGGTCCTAAATGCTCAGCCTACCACAACAGCTATATCGGTGGTGACAGGCATTACCAATGCAACTTTGGCATTGGTGAATGTTGCTACCTCTATTAAAAATCAAGTGGTGAACACTGCTTACTCCATTGTGGAGCCCCATTACAATGCCTATCAGGCGGGAGTCTATTCCGAACAAATGGAATTAAAACGCATTGTCGCCTCCACGACAGGTGCGGGAATCGACAATCAAAGTTTGCAACGTGCAAATGACAACGGCGTCTATAGAAACTATCAAGCGCAAGGGGTGGACCCGGCTCTGCAAGTAGTGCCCACCGGGCCCATGCAGCGATTAACTTTTGGCAATAAAAGTGGTTTGAATCCCGAGGAACTCACAATGATGACAACTGTGGACTCGATGTTTCGAGCGGGAAAAGTGCAAGTTTATGCACCCGGTGAGATTAATAGCACGAATGGTGCACAAATCCTGGGTCCCGTTTACAACGAACTGAACGCGCAACAAAAATTTGGCCTCGCAAACACGGTCTATGTTTCTGGCGAAGTGAATATGGCCAGTTTTGGCGAGGCGGCAAATACGGCCGGTTTTACTGATAAGAACGCTTTTGGGGGCGCCGCCATCGGCGGTATGGTGGTCATTGATACAGTGACCCCGCCAACGACCGTCAATGTGAACGATACCAAAATTCACGAGCTGCAACACGCGGGCGATATTGCGATATTTCAAACCGCGTTGGTCTACATGAAGGATCCTACGCTCACCAGTACCGAAAAAGCCATTGCCAATGCTGCGGGGAACTCAGCTTGGCTGATTCAAAGCGAAACTTTCGATGCGGTGGCAGTCAATAGTAATTACGTGAACCGTTATGAAGAATTGCGGGGGTACGGAGTCAACGAGGCCAACATGGAAACGCTCGCAAAACACATTGCCGAAGGAGTCGATAACCAACCGGGTGTTGTCGACGCGGATGATATCCCCATAGACGAAGCTCGCATTATGGCAGAAGGTCTTGTAAACAGTACGGCTTTGCAAGACATCGACGACGATATAAATGCCTTTTTGGATTTTTTAGAAACTAAGTAGTGGGTGAACAGCATGAAAAATTTTTCCAAAATATTAAAGTTTAAGCCCCTTCTTCTGATACCCATCGGGGCAGCGACATTTTATCTGTTTGTGTATAACAATATGACTCTCGCGCATCCCGAGATACAAGCTCTCTTAGCAGAGTCGCAGGATATTCAAAGTAAAATCAACGACCCCAACTTTACGGCCAATGCCCGAAGTTTCATGTGGGCCCATAAAAGAGTCATATTGAATGTTGTTTCCAAAAAGATGCTAGCGGAGAGTTGTGCAGAATTACTTTCCTATGATGCAAGTATGCCCTCAGGTAAGTATGTTTTCTATAAAACCGGAAATGTGAATTATCCAGAGATGTACCAATGTTCGATTGCGCAAAAAAAGTTAACCGGCCAAACATTTATTAAAAGTTTAGCCAGACCTCCAGCTGCGAATGCCACTGCGCCTATTTTGTTTAAACAGGTGACATTTAACAATACGGTCGTCGGCAATTACCGGGCAAATATTCCGGGCACGAGTGGTTTGCCAAAAATCGTAAAACTGCTCTCAGCAAAAGTTTGCAAGGCCAATGTGGATTACGGCTTTGATGCCGATGGAGTTTGGGTAAAAAATGGCTGTCGCGCCACTTTCAAAGTTCCATTATCCGCACCCCTCAAAGATCGTTACATCACCAGTGGTGCAACAAATCCCTATCCTATGTTGGGGCGGTTTATCTTTGAAATTGCTGGAGCACAATTAAATATAAAAGGCTGGGCTTGTGAAAAGAAGAAGGCAAAACCAGTGAATGTGCAAATTTATGCCGGTGGACCAGCGGGTGTGGGTAAGTTGGTGACCACTGCCTACGCTAAAAATTCTAGCGAAGACGCCGTCAATACGGAGTGCGGAACTGCCATTGGTGTGGACCATCGTTTTTTGGCCTCCCTACCACTCGCGTCGCTAACAATACACAAAGGGAAAGAGCTTTTTGTGCATGGAATTTCGAGCGACACGGTGGGTACAGCCAACGGCGCCTTAACTAGTGGAATGCAGAAAATATTTCCGGGCTCCAATCAATGCGGCACTACATCCTGCTCCTTGGAGGATCCCCGCGACAAGCAAGGTATCAACCGATTTTTAATCAGAAACGATCAAGCATCGCTCAATCGACGCTGTAAGGAGTTAGGATACACCGCTGGAGTTGCCCTCGTTTTCTACACGCGTGCCGAGTGGTGCGGCTATAGCAATGCGCGAACCAAATACTGGAATGGCACTGCATGGGTTCTAACGAGTTGTATTGATGGAAATATAAAACAAGCCCGTTGCTACGAAGGAATTCCGTAGATACACTTTTGTTAGATGAGTTCATTTACATATTTGTATATCTGGCTGCGTGATCGCTACGGATTGGATCTACGATCGCTAGCTCTACTTCGGATAGGGTTAGGTAGCATTCTACTTTACGATCTCATAACCCGGTTCATCTATTTGCCAGATCATTACGCGGACAGCGGTGTTCTTCCCCGTTGGGCGCTCACGCAAAAAGTAATGGGTCCGTGGGATATCTCCTTGCACGTGGCCACAGGAAACTCAGCAATCATTTCTATCCTATTTTTGGTTGGAATCATCGCTGCCGTTTGTATTCTATTTGGTTACAAAACTCGCCCTGCCCTGTTCGCCTCCTTAGTTCTGCTAATCTCTCTGCATCAACGAAACCCGTTGATCTTACAAAGTGGAGACCACGTTATAAAAATGCTTTTGTTTTGGTCGATTTTTCTGCCTGTGAGTGAACGTTTTTCCATTAGCCAGCCATTACATACTAGAACAAACAAAAAGGTTTTTAACTTGGCGAGCTTTGGCTTGATGATGCAAATTATTACGCTTTATGTTTTAGCAGGCTTTGCGAAAATGGCAGAGCGACACTGGCTGGGCGGAGACGCCCTTTTTTTAGCCTTTGCCGCGCGAGATATCAGTGGAGAGCTAGGCCAAGCCTTGATTGCCTTCCCAAGGTTTCTAAAATTCGCCACCGAAAGCACGCTTTTTTTTGAAATCCTGGTTCCGTTTCTTCTTTTGGTTCCCTGGAAAAATACATGGATTCGCCTAGTTCTCATTGCTCTTTATTCAGGATTTCATATCGCCATCGGTCTTACGTTGAATGTGGCTATTTTTATTTTCGTACCGTTAATCGCTTGGAGTGCTTTGCTGCCAGGTTGCTTTTGGAATTCTATCGGCGTCGGAAATGCGAATGGAACGTTAAGACCGAAGACGCAAGAGAAAATAAAAAATTTACGGGCACTTTCTTTTCTAAGAACATCTTTTCTCGGTCTTTGCATTTTCCTCATAAGTTCTTGGACCTACTACTCCCTGCCAGGACTGGGAAATGGATTTCCGCAGATGTTTAGACCATTTTTTTTAACCCTCGGCTTGTCGCAAAGTTATGGGGTCTTTGCGGTAACGTTGCCCCGAGCGGGGTGGTTTTGGATTCCGGCAAAGTTGAGTGATGGGTCCACAGTGGAACTCTCGATTGATGGCAAAACTCGCGAGTTTCGCCAAGCTCCTCCCGATATGGATACGTCAAACCGCCTGAATGACCGTTGGGGAAAATATATCGAGAGTTTAACTGGCGGGTTTTGGTTTTTGCGTGAGAATCACGGAATTTATCTCTGTAATCAGTGGAAAAAAAATATTTCGACCAAGCGAAGCTTAGAAACATTTGTCATCTATTACGTGACTACAAAAATAAATACTGACGGAACTTATTCCAGCAAACGTATCGAAAACCTGTGGACCCACGAGTGCACTGCTGGAGCCATGAATAAATGGAAAGCCGAATTTTTATGTCAACTACCGGGGGAAACATGCGCCGCCGCCAACGCGCTTTAAAAGTAGCACAGCGCTGGTTGTGGTTGCCTGTTTTAATAGGCGCCCTTGTTTGGATTTGGGTTTACTTTCATATGTCGGCGCAAGCGTGGGCTCGCGCTGTCGTTGAGCCGCTGGTCAATCACAATCGATTTGGAATATCCGAAGTTTGGATCGGCTGGGACGCAAATACCATCGAAGCCATGGATTTTAGTAATGCTGTATTTGGTTTTAAAAAACCGGTGACCGCGCGAAACCTGATCCTTAAAAAACTCCAAGGGGACCTTATCGCCGATTTGATGTGGTATCGCTATCCCCAAGGTGAAATGGAGCTGCGATTTGTGAAATTGGCGGTACCAGTGGAAATGATCAAAGCACTGCCAGTGGCCATTCCGTGCGGCGGTGATAAAGAAGATTTTTGTGAGTTGTCGGGGACGGCCGTTGTATCTGTGGATGCTGATCGGATGGTGCGAATCCTCAAAATAAGTAATTTATACGACGATAAATCGAAAACTTTATTTACTTCTGATTATTTATTAATCATTAAAACTGAACTCAATAGGCTGACGCCGAAGGCGAGATTTTAAACAAAGAACCCTTACAAGGTAAGGGTTCTTTATGTGGCACTACTCAAGATTTTTTACGACGTTACAAGTATAGCGTTGGCCTTCTTCAGCGGAATAAACTTCCACAGAGATTTCCCAAGAGCCAGCCATAATATCACCATAAAGGTTACTACCTTCGAGTTTGTAAACGCTGGTGGTGGAAGCTTCGCCCGACTTCATCGACACTTCCGTGATGGCATTAAACTGCGCCACACCTTTTAGATTGTTTTCAACCACAGAAAGACATTTTTCAACTCCCGGTTGACGAACCATTGTTGCAGCTGTCAATGCGTCTACAGATTTTCCCGCCATGGCGAGAGTGGGTAATACAAATAACAAACTAGCGATAAACATTTTCATAGAAACCTCTTTCGGTTAAGATTTTTTAGCACGAAACCGAAAATGTACATGAGGGTGAAGTAAATATACAGTCCCCCTGTAAAAGGGAAAGGACTGACCAATGTTTAAACACTTCACCAACAATGATTAAAAAATGTATCCTAAGCGCGCGATGGTGATGTTGAGGTAGGCGGTATCACCAAACTCATCCATGGCATCGACAACATCTTGATAGTTGGGATCGGTGGTAGGGACGCCGGGAGCGGTGAGTGTGCTCTTCGCGTTCATAGGGATGATGTAAGCTAAATCGACGCCAAACCAAAACCCTTTGTCTTGCGCTCCCCACATCCAGCCGAGTTTCGCAATGGCTGTAGCGGCGGTGACCTCGGCGCGCACTTGATTAGGTCCGCCAACTTCGGTGGCGGTGACCTCTAACTTTTCTCTACCAAGACCAGCGCCTAAAAAGAACGATCCCGAAAACGGGTGGTAGGTCACAAAAACTTCGGGCATCGTGAGTTTTGCTTCCGCTTCATCGATGGTGAGATCTAAAATATTGTACACCACCGAAACTCTCAGCTGGCTCGAAAAAGTGTAGTTAGCTCCAACCTGTCCTAAATAAGGGAGACCAATACCTACATTGACGCCAAAGCCGCTGTCTGTGTCTTCCTGGGCATGGGCACTTGTTGAAAGCAAAATCGCAAAAATAAATAGACCTCTTATTAACATATAAACTCCTTATGTTTTTTAATTACTCAAGCAATTTGTTCTTGCGGACGACAGCTTGCACGTAGCCACAAACAGGAACAATTTTTTTAGCCTCTGGTTTGAGTTGGGAAATAACTTCTTTGACTAAAAAGTTTCCAACGCCAGTGCCTCTAAAGGCAGGGTCCACAAAAGCATAGTCGAGAAAAACCGTTTCCTCGTCAAACGACATATCCATGTGGGCGGCGATTTGGCCGTCACTGTCCACTATAAACTGATGTTCAGTTTTCCTAATCAATTTCCAGTTCATTACTATTCTTTCTTGTTTCAATTCTATAGATTTGAATAGCCCCCAAAAATTGTCAACGCATTCTTCTTAATCAAATCCTAATTTGACCCTTAACTCTTGTCCCCTACGATAGTGACAGACGGATTTACAAACAGCGCTGGCGGCATTGGTTCGCCAGACTAAACTCATGAGGGATTTATGAGAAGCAAACTTGTTTTAAGCATTTTCTTTTTCTCAATCGTATCTTTTGCTCAAACGGAATTCGCCATCATCGGCGATGCGGGGCGGATCAATCAAAATTCACAATCGGTGATGAAGTCGATCCTCAATCATGGAATCACCCAGCTCATTTTGCCTGGAGACAATCTCTACAGCTCCACCTACGAAAAAGTTTGGAAGGTGTGGCAAGACAATCAATTTGATTTTTCGGTGGTGGCCATTGGTAATCATAATTCTGGTTACGCCGAGGAAGTCAGCTATTTCCAGATACCTGGAGAGTACTACAAAAAATCCATTGGTTTTGCAGACTTTTTTGTTCTTAACTCTGACAACCCGAAAAATGTAAGTGCGCAAATGGCATGGCTCGATAAAGAGCTGCAAAATACCACGATGAAAAACGTCTTTTTGGTTTACCACCATCCCACGTATACAGTTTCGAAGGTGCATGGCTGGACAGATAGAAAAGCTTTTCAAATTGAAATTCGAAAACGGCTCATAAAATTCAGATCTAAAATCACGGCTCTCATGGTGGGGCACGACCACTTAGCGAGCTTGATTCACTTTGGCGATTTGCCAGTGATATTGTCGGGTGCTGTGCAAGAGGTTCGCAAGGATTCGCCCGTAGACTACGTAACGGACGGCGTGCGCATCAAGACGGCTTGGTATTTTGATCACACCCCGCACTGGGCTCAGCTTGTAGTTACATCTACAGGTGCCACTGTTGATTTTATTAAAGCGCAAACCAATCAAACAAACTGCTCCGTGCGTCTCTACACGGGCAGAATGGCCGAGATGGGTGCTAACTGTGAGCAAAATTAAAACCTAAAAACAAAGATTATATTTTACTTTTATATTTCGACATAGGATGCTTTCCCGGGGAATAAATGGGGAGGTCCTATGTTTTTTCTATTATCTATTGTTCTGTCCGTTCAAGTTTTTGCCAGCTCCAATTCAACGTGCACTCATGTTGCAAGTCAGCTTATCGAAGGGGATTTGATTTTTTTAGACATCGACAGCGTGATCTTTGAACAAGTGGCTGTTGCAACTCTCACTTGGACATCCCATGTGGGCGTGGCAGTTTATGAAGAGGGTTGGTACGTGGCCGAAAGCGCTCTCTTAAAATCTCGAAAAACACCGCTTTGTAAATACCTCAGCCGGACGCAAGATGAACGTTTTGAAGTGCGCCGCTTAAAAAAATCGCTATCGGCCACGAAACTGCAAGACCTAAAAGATTATTTAAACAGTCGCATGGGCATCTTTTATGATACCGGCTTCGACTACGATTCTTCGCTATTGTTTTGTTCGAAACTGGTTTACGATGCGTTTTTGAATATTGGAATTACTGTGGGAGAAATAAAAACATTCACTCAAGTTCTCGGAGAAAATCCCGAAGGAAGCCTTACATTTTGGCAAGTATGGTTTTTGGGAAGCATTCCCTGGGACCGACGAACCGTCACTCCCAAAGACCAATTGGTGGACGATGATTTCTTCACCGTCCTCAGCTCTGGAATTCGCAATTAAAGCGTTAAAAGTTGCCCGTTGCCGTCAACAAAGTACGAGCGGTGAGATTGAGTTTCCATCACAGGATTCTTGATTTCCCACTCCAGAGAAATTTCAAGGCCTGCCACCGGCTCCTCGGCACTACCAATGTTGATGGCTTTCGCCGTTTTCACAAACGCATCAAACGACTGACCCCAAAACAAACGAATATCAACTGGGTGAATAGAGACATTAGCTAAGTAAGCACCTTTGCCTTGGTACTTTCCGCCGTACGAATAAATTATTTTGTAAGTAAAATAAATCATCTCGCCGCCAAATTTATTTTTGTAGGTCATCTCGAAAGTTTTGGAGCGCGGTGGGCTCCAGTTAGACATTTTAAACGCGCACTCGGCACCCATTGGAATAGCGGTAGCCACTTCGGTGGCAAAGTTAATGGTCGGAGCGCCGTCCTTAACGATTTGCCAAATCTCTTTGCCGATGGTGATGAGCTGAGAGAGGTCAAAGCCCTCGCGCTCCACACATTGCTCACGCAGCGTCTTTTCGTAAACGATCAATTCCTCTGCCGACAGCGGACCCTCGGCGATCTGCCGAACTCTAAAAGAACCTTCTTGAGACCTTACTTGAGCCGTCGCTTGATGACTGAACCCCAATAGCAATAATGCGAACACACAAATTTTCATAGATTTTCCCCCCTATGAGAAAGACTAGCTTTCGTGCGACAAGTTTTCATAGTTGAGGAGCGGCCGTCAACACCATTGCGCGAGGCGCTATGCGATTGCTGCCTTTGCGTTCAGCACAAAGTGAGGAATCATAGGTACATGGGGGGTGTAACATGAAGTTCATCGCATTTTTTTTATTTGTGTCAGGGATGGTCAACGCGCAGGCTCAAGGGCCCATCACAGGGACGATTCACGTCATGGGGGACAGCTTGGCCTTTGGAACGGGGGCGCCGTCGACGGCTCTGTCGCCAACAAATTGCTTAAAAAAAGTGTTTCCGCAAAGCGAAGTGATCAACGAAGCTGTGCCGGGGACAAAATCCGATAGTTTTTTAAAAACAATTACAGGATGGGTTCCCTCAGCCACCACGCAAATGGTTTTTGTGAGCATGGGTGGCAACGACGTAATTTGGAACGTTTTAAAACCGGGTGCGTTTCCACAGCAAAATTCAATGGTGAATATGAATTTGATTTTTGATGAGTTGCAAAAGCCAGGTGTGATTGTTGTTTATTTAGGATTGGCCCCGCCACGTCCCGATTCCGACAGACTGCCATTAATCAGTCTGATGGCCGAGAGCAAAGGGGTCCTTGTTGTGGATGGAATGGACGGGCTGTGGAACAAACCGCAATATATGTCGGACCCCGTGCATCCCAACTCAAAAGGCTACGTACTTATGTGCGATAAAATATTGCAAGCCTTGCAAGAATATGTTCCTTAAGGGGCATGCAGGATTTTTTTTCGCATCCGCAAAACCAGAAAGTTAAATTACTGAGTGAAGACCCACAAACAGGTCCTGAAGGGTTTCCCTACATGATGCTGTCCACAGAGGGAGCTCCCGCCGAGTCATTTTTGAATCTCGTCAAATGGGGTGCAGATCGAGGAATCGGTTTGGTGGTCAATCCGCAAAAAGAAATCCCAGATTTAGTTTTAACTTATGGAATGCTGTGGAACTACGTTGAGCGCGGTGAGTTTTTTACGCAAACCCAAATGCAGCCTTCAGGAGAGATAAAACTCACGCCCAACGGACAATTGTTTGCGGGAGTGCCGTCAGAATCTTATTGGCCGGCGACGCGACGAAAGATTTTTAAAGAATTTTTGATTCAACAGGGCGTCATGCAACCTAAAGTTTTGATGCTCTCGGAAGTTTTCGAAGGACCCATGGATTTAACGTTCTCTTTGGAGTCCCTCGGAAACCCGCAAAAAGCAGAGTGGGCGGGCATTCTCGAAGCTTTCTCGTGGTTCTTTCCACGACACTATTCGTTATCCATTGTGAGTGAAAAAAACATACTTGGACATTCATTCGTATCGCTGTAATTATAGCCAAACTAAAAACATTTTAAGAGGTGAGCATGAAATTATTAACAGGTTTAATCGTTGTTCTAATGGCGACATCTGCTTTTGCAGACGAGAGTTCTAAATACGACCTAACTGGTCGCTGGGGCTTGGGTTTGGGTGCGGGGATGTCTTCCGTAGCTGGTCCAGATGCTTTCACCGAAGGAGCCGGCGAACTCGACAGCAAATTTGCAATGAGTTTTTGGGGCCGCTATCACATGAGCTCGCGTTTGGCCGTAGAATTTGCATACACGCGCTTGATGTATGAATTTGCTACCACAGGCGCTCCTCTCAACGAACTGGATCCAAGCGTTGGAGTTTTTGATGTGAGTTTGGCGTACCGTATGTTTCCTAAAAAAGTTTATCATATTCTATTACAAGCGGGCGTTGGTTATGTTCGC
>JAYUKO010000115.1:0-4742 GCA_043764415.1 Bdellovibrionales bacterium
AACTTTCAGGAAGTCTATGTTGTGTTGTCGTGAGACACTCCGTGCATCTCTTTGAGATCAGTGCATTTTTTTAAATCTTTCTGTTAAGTGAATGCAGGGTTGAGTCGATAGATGAGATGTAAGCAGGTAAGGCATCGTGAGATGTGAGGGGGAACCTTGAAGAGGACGAAAATGAAAACCGATTTCCAAAATGTTGTGGAACAAATAAAAAGTTTCATCTCGGAGTCTAAGGGACTTTCCATTGTGGAATCAACTCTCTCAGATTATATGATCATCGAACAAAAAATGGATCACAAACGAATCACTCTGAATTGTTTTGATCTCGATGAGGTCATGCCTCGACAAGATGAAGCCGGAAAATCCTTTTTACAGGTCAATTTCACCTCAGGTAAAAAAATTCTTATTACAGACAGCCTTGTTGGCTTCCGTCCCCTTGGTCTTTTTGGTCTCGATATGGAAAAGATCCCCAAAGTTGTAACCACTCCCGATATTCAAAGTGTTTTTGAAGCGATCCAAGAAGTCCTACAAAGCAATGACGAGCAAGATGAGCTCGATGTGCTTCGAAAAGTTTACGACTCAGTGCTCTGCGGTGGAGAATCCGTAGGTTTCGACCTCAAAGAAGAGCGGAAAGTCCTTGCTCGCATACCGTCACGAATGTGGTCTGCGTCCGCATAAAGCTTGACTCCGTCTTCAAGTTATTACAAAACAGACGCTCCCAAAAAAAATGTGTTGGGGGTGTAGCTCAGCTGGGAGAGCATCTGATTTGCATTCAGAAGGTCGCAGGTTCGATCCCTGTCACCTCCACCAACTTAACTAAAAATAAAATTTACACTCCTTGAATTTAAAGCGTTCGAGCTTTAATACTGGAGTGGATGGCCAATCCTAATATAAATCCTAGCCTTACACATTACACGGCTCTTGAACACGCCAAAGCGGCTCACAAAGAATACGTCGTTATCAACTGGTGTATTGGAAACACCTGCAACTTCAGCTGCAGTTACTGTCCCAAGGGCTTACATGATGGCTCTGTGGCTTGGCCCGATGTGAATATGGTTATTGAATTTTGCCAAAAAACCATCAAACACTACCGCAATAAAAAATTATATTTTGAGTTCACCGGTGGAGAAGTCACCCTTTGGAAAGATCTCCCGGTTCTTCTCGACTTCCTCAAAAAATCAGATTGCCGTGTAGGAATCATCTCCAACGGCTCGCGCTCGGACGTTTTTTGGCAAAAAATCCTCCCTCTATTGGATCATGTTTGCTTAAGTTTTCATCCAGAGTCGTCAAAAGCCGATCATTTTTATCAGATCGTGGAGCTGTGCTCTAAGCACATCCGAACCCATGTTAATTTTATGATGCATCCACAATATTTTGTCGAGTGTCTGACTTTGGCCTATAAGGTTAAGGACCTCGAAGGGATCAGCATTGCGATCCAACCACTTACAGATGATATGGGCTCGGATCTTAAAGACAAAAATAGAGATCTTTTTGCTTATACAAAGACGCAAAACAAAGTCATCGAAACGCAAAATGCTTTTTTAGCCAAACAAATCAAAAATAACGCTCAGTTTGAGTCTTATCGTGGTGCCATGAGCATGGTGAGAATTGATGGAAGCCGAAGTTCAATGGCTCCCCAAAGGTTTATTGCGGCGGGAACAAATTCCTGGGAAGGCTGGAGCTGTCATGTTGGTTTGGAACAGATTGTGGTGGATACAGCTGGTGATATTTATCGGGGTTGGTGCAAGGTGAAGGGGAAAGTGGGGCATATATCAGACAAAGAGCTTCGACTTCCTGTGAGTCCGGTGGTCTGCGACAAAAGCCATTGTCATTGCAACTTTGACATTATGGCTACTAAAACAAAACAAGTAAAACCAGCCGTTAAAGTCGTTGCGCGAAAGTGGATAACCAACGTAAAAAACATGGTTTTTAACTCAGAAAAGGGACTATGAGTAAGGATTTTACCCCCGGTCGCCCGCTCAGGGTTTACGGTAAAAACAAAGTCTACAAAGACTACAGTACAGAAACTCTCGTGGGTGAAAAACTGAATTACTTTCAAGGGTGGCTTTGTGGGATGGGTGTTGAGAATATTTTCATCGACTCCAGTGGAAATACTTTTGGCGCGAACTGCCGCCAAGATGGTTCTTTGGGAAATATTTTTGAAAAGATTAAAATTCCTCGAAATTGGCGTGTTTGTGAAAAAGTACTATGTCGCTGTGGCGGGGATCTATTTATACCCAAGGCAAGGGATGCTCAGGCACTGCCGCGTTTGGTAAAAACCGCCGGGGGAACTTTATCGGAACACACACAAAAAGATTTTCCCCTTGATGAGTTTGTCGCAATGGAACGTGTGCACGATGCGGACTTAAAGCAAATTCACTGGGAGTTACTGCGACGTTGTAACTACAGCTGTAATTATTGTCCTCCTTCATTGCACAATAAAACCGAGATTTATAAAAATTTCGACCAATTGATTCGTGCCACACTTCTCCTGGACGAACAATTTGCGCAGGGAGCGAATGCCCATTTTATTATTACGGGAGGGGAGCCGACGATAAATCCAGCGTTGCTGGATTGGGTCAAATTTATTAAGAGTTTAGGGCATACCGTCAGCATGCACTCCAATGGCTCTCGCCAGCCTGGGTATTACCAAGAACTCATCCAATACACTCACCTCAATTTAAGTTTGCACTTTGAGTTTTACAAATCCGAGCGCTTTCTCGCAGTGATTGCCGCAGTTTTGGCTGAAAAAATAAGAGTTAAGAACAAAAATGTCGGGCACCTCGAAGTGAAGATCATGATGCCTCCCGGTTTCATGGCGCAGGCTCTTGAGGTCGAACAAAAGATTTTTCAACTTCCGCAATTTTCAAGTTATTGTACGCTGGCGATCGTTCCGATTCGTGATGGTGATAACGGGGATCTCCTTCAGGAGGGCTATAAAAATGACGACTTCAAGCTTTTCGGTGACCGACAGAATTAGGGGAAACACAGTGCGCAGCTTATACCAATTTTTCACTGCCCCAAAAAAATGGAAAATGCACCGAGAGCGAACGAATCAGATGAAAGCCGTGTTTTGCCCCAAGCCTTGGAACCATGTGGGGACCTTAACGAACGGAAGTTATCGCGCATGCTGTAACATATTATTGGGTGATTGGGGGGTGTTGACTGACGAAGATGGTTCGCTTCTTAATGCCAAACACAATGGCATGGACGCGGCAATAAATGCTCCCCTCAATCGTGAGTTGCGGCAGTCAATGTTGCGTGGAGAACGAAATCCTCGCTGTTTGCCCTGCTGGCAGCGAGAAGATGCCGGGTTAGAGTCCGCTCGTGAAATTTTGAATAAAGAATTTCCTCACATGCTTCCTCAAGTGTCTCAAGCAGACGTCGGTGATGCTGCACATCTCGATTCGTCGCAGTTTCCCATCGAGAATTTGGATCTCCGCTTAGGAAATAAATGTAATTTGAAGTGTAAAATATGTTCTCCAACAGAATCGAGTTCATGGATTAACGATTGGGCTGAGTTGAAGCGGGCTAACAGTGAAACCAAAATCGACTACTATGGCCAAGAGGTTCGAATAGCGCAAGATGGGCTCAACTGGCGATTCGCCGACGAATCAACATTCAACTGGTATAAGGATTCAGCTCTTCTGAACGACGTCATTGCTCGCGCTAAAGATCTCAAACAAATCTATTTTACTGGCGGTGAACCATTTATAAATCGACCGCACTGGCAACTGTTACAGGCTTTAAAGGATTCTGGTTTTGCTCAGCAAATTCGCTTGCACTACAACACCAATTTAACGGTTTTGCCATCGGAAGCTGAAAGTGTTTGGTCCAACTTTCACAGCGTACAAATTTCTTGTTCGTTGGATGGTGTTGGCGCCTATGCGGAATACTTGCGACCCCCTTCCAATTGGGACGTGATCGTCAAGAATGTGATGCGTTTGGATCAGTCTCCAAGTTTCATAAAGGTTTCGTGGAGTCCCACAGTTTCACTTCTCAATATTGCTCATCTCCCAGAGATGAGTTTGTGGATTTTACGACAAGGTTTTAAAAAAACAGGCCCAATAATGTGGTTTAATATCCTCGGCAATCCCATCTATTTTAGCTGTCAGACGTTATCAATGAAAAGCAAATTAGAAGTCCAAAATCGATACCAAAAGACTTTTCAAACGATTGAGAATGAGTTTGGAATTCTTGTTGCCGATAACCTTCGCACGCATTTTCAGCCCCTCCTAAAATACATGTTCGCCGAAGATCACTCGAAGTATTTAAAAAGTTTCCACAAACACACAGAAGCCCTCGACCGCATTCAGGGAAAAAATCTTGAAAAATATCTTCCCGATGTGGCGCAACTCATTCGGATGTAGAAAATCGTTTGCGCTCTTAACAATTTGTAAATTGAGAGCGGCGCGGCGATTATCTTCCTCATGAGTGGTTGCAAAATGGGTGTATTTATTTTTTTGCGCTTGGATTTCATTTTAAATCAGCTAAATTAGGTACTTACGTTAAATAATTTTGAGCGATTCACGCGACTTTTTAGGGTGGCTTTACAAAATTTTGTACAGAACTTAGTCACATCACAGTTAAAAATTTGCGCTGCAAAAAATTATTTAAAATTATTTTTTCAAACTATTGACTCTCAACCCCCCATTCCTTATAACCGTCCTTCTGTTCGACGGTTCTTTGAAAATTGAATAGCTAATGCAAGTTTTTTGTGAGGTCTCGATCAATAGTATTGATTG